>NZ_JBFUBH010000124.1:0-5561 GCF_056405855.1 Pararhizobium sp. P1_E7
TCCTGCGACCGACACCGGGCCGCCACGGCCTTCGTCATAGGTGACGGAAGGACGGCTGGAAGATTTCGCTGACCGGCGGATGCTTGAAGGTGCGGAGCGGAAATTTTTCGATCAATGCCCCGAACTGCTTGATGACGACCGTCTTGAAATCCCGCCCCGTGCCGCTCAGCATCATCGTCTGGATCGCCATGCCGCGCTGAAAATGGAGACACCCGTCCTGCACGGTTTTTCTCGAACCGGGACTAAAGTCGCCTTGTGCTTAGGACCAAAGACGGACGCGCGCGGACTGGATCTAAGCCAATATGGGCGAAACACGCTCTCGACTTCGTGAGCAACACGTCGGGAGCCAAATTGTGAACATGAAAGCCGATCCGTTTTGGAATCTCTTCCTGTCGCGTATTGATCCAACACCGATTGACCATGAATTTGTCTCGATCGAGTTTGAACTGGCTTTTGCCGTCAATATTCGGACTGCCTTGCGACGTGTTGAGGCCAACCCCGCCTGTCGCCGACTTGCGGATATTGCCTTGGGCAAAGCGGTCAACTACAGCATTTTGCGCCACAGCCGGAAGAGTGCCAAGCTTGTCTCCGATGCCCACCGTGCGGTTGACGAGGCATTGTGGCGGCTGATATCGGAGTTGCGCGAATGCGAGGGGTCGCTGAACAGTTCAGCGGATTTCCCCCCAGCTATTCCAACCAGATCAGCGGTAATTGGCAAAGTAGCGTAATCCTGCGCTTCGCTGCACGGGTCTCACCCACCTCAGTTCAATAATATTCATCTGGACCAGCAACTTAAGCACGTGGCTGCCCGGACGTGCCGCGATTATTGTCGTCAGACCTTGGTCCTAAGCCAATCGGACGTATGTCCGACCTCGGCGAGGAAAAAGTCTGACATTCGCGGATTGCGAAAGCCGCACGTTGACGGCCGGAATGAGCCGTGAGCAAAGTTTCGGAGTAAATGAGAAGTACCAGAGCGGCCTTTGCGCGTCATGAGGGACGCGCCGCGCCGAGATGGCAACAACATCCAGGGGAAGGCCGCCAGCTCTTCATTTTGGCGCTCCCCCTTTTCGCTTTCACGATGGTTTCGAGGATCTTGAGATGAACATCTGCCATTGCTCGCCAACGGATATTTCGATAGCCACGCGAGCGCTGTGCCAATGGACTTTTTCAGGGAGACTGCAATGACCACGCGTCGAAAGTTTGTTGCGGCGCTCTGTTCCGTTTCAATCGGCTTCTGCGTTGCGACGCTTCCATACACGATCTGGATGTCTGGCCTGACACTTGAACTCGTTCCCCAAACTGCTTTGGCAAAGAGTGGAAATAGCGGGAACGGAGGCGGGAACGGGAATGGCGGTGGCAATGGGGGCGGGAATGGGAATGGCAGTGGAGGTGGAAATGGACGGGGAAGCAGCGGTACAAACGATAGCAAATCCGGCGGCAACTCGAGCGGAAGAAGCAGCAAAGGGGCGACGGTCGAAGACGGAGGCTCAACCCTGGAGGTTCGCCACGGCGATGGGATGAGCGAGGAGATCAAAGGCGGCCGCTACATCATGAAGGACTCCCGGGGACGCACGATCGTCAACCGGCGAGCGACGTCGGCAGATGCGAAGCGGCTCCAATCCCTCATTCACTGACCGGGCGTCGATCACGTGCGTCACGCAACACCATTGCAGCCTCCGTCCGGTTGGCGACACCAAGTTTTGTCATAATCTGCGTCATGTGGTGCTTGATCGTCTTCTCGTGGAGGTCGAGCTGTCTGGCGACATGCTTGTTGCTCAGGCCGGCGGCCACAAGCTGCAGCACCTCCTGCTCGCGCGTGGTCAAGTCTGCAATGAGGTCCGACTTGGTCGCGGTCGCAGGTGAGCGGCTGGAAAGCAATTTGGCAGAGAGTGTCGGAGCGACATAACTCTCCCCCGAGGCCACTGTGCGAATGACATCGGCCAGCGCCCTGGAGCCAATCCCCTTAAGGATGTATCCCTTCGCACCGCTGGAAAGAGCGGTCGTGACGTCGTCGCTGGCCTCGGAAACGGTCAGCATAATGATCTTTTGCAACGGGACGATATCAAGGATGAGCGGAATCGCGTTCAGTCCGCCGCCCGGCATGGAAATGTCCAACAGCATGACGTCCGGGCGCAGGTTCGCGGCAATTCTGAGTGCATCGTCCTTCGAGCTTCCCTCAGCAACAATCTCAAACCCGTCTATCTCCGACAGGCTTCGTGTTACGCCCTCCCTGAACAGCGGATGATCATCGATCACCGCGACGCGTATTCCTGCCGTCATACTGGTCCAATCTCCTCGATGTTGAGTGACATTCTAACAATCGTGCCCGGCGTTGAAGAGCTGATTTCAAATGTGCCGCCCAGGCTTTCGATCCGTTCTCTCAGTCCTGCCAGCCCAAGGCTCGTTGGCTGCACGTCGTCCGGGTCGAAGCCCGGCCCGCTATCGGCAACCTCGATCCTGACCCGGTCACCTTCCATGGTCTGCACAACGCGTTGACCGACGCCCCCACCGTGCCGATACGCGTTGTTAAGCGCTTCCTGCACGAAGCGGTATATGCAAATCCTGGCCGACGGTGAAAGGTGATCAGGCGGGGCGGATATCGACAATTCCACGCCCGATCCCGTTCGCTGCTTGTGGACCTGAACGCTCCGCTCCAAAATCTCCGGCAGGCTTGCGGCCTCTATCTGGGGCAGGATCAGTCCGCCAGATATCGTTCTGATCTCATCCATCGCCTCGTCGAGGCTTGCCTTGATGGCCGCGATTTCGCGTTCGCGCACCGCCATCGAGGTTGCCGGGCTGATCAACGCATTGCTGTCCAGTCTTAGTGACGCAAACGCGACGAGCTGCGCGGGGCCGTCATGCAAGTCGGCGCCGATACGCCGCAGATGGCTCTCGTTGAGCGCCGTCGCGCGCTGCGACGCGCGCTGAAGGCGTTCCCGGAGCGTCTCGTTCTGCGAAAGGAGCGCCGAGAGCTCGTCTATGCGCTGCCGAAGAGACCGGCGTTGACTTTCGATGGTCCTGCTGCCCCGCAGGACAATCACCAAAAGAACAGTGAAGAAGGAGATGGTGAAGGCGGCGACAGCCAGCCAGCTATGGAACCGTGCCTGGCTCAAGCTGTGTTGGAAATCATTGGCAATCTCATGGAATTCGGAAACGGCAACAACCTGGCCCGACCACGGTTGCAGGACAGGATTGTAGATCTCAAGGAGCGGCTTCCCAGCCAACTGGGCGCTCCCGCCCGTGGCGTCAAAGGGCTTGAACTGGGCGACCATCTCGCCGGCAAACGCCGTTCTTAGCTCTTCACTGAGGTTAAACCGCTTTCCAACGGTGTTCTCTTCGTTCGAATAGAGAACGGTGCCGTCTGCTCGCCACAGCCGGAACGACAGGAGGCGATCCCCCAGCGCTCCCTGGCCAAGCGTTTCATCGAGCGCGCGGGTGGCTGCGTCGTCCAGGACCTTCGTCGTCTGCATGTCTGGCAAGAGGGGTGCGATAACGCTGTCGACATAGAGCGCCGTTGTCGCGGCCGAATTTCGCGTGACGGCGTCTTCAATAAGGCTGGCTACGAATCCGCCCACCAGGACCATGGCTGTCGCCGCAACAATGCCACCGATCAGCAGGAACTGCTTCGTTAGCGATTGCGCGTTCCATCGTGTGATTAAAGTGTCGGCGCGCACGAGAAATCTCGGAATCGGCCGCCTAACGTCAAGGCAGCATTTCGGTAATGTTGGTGCCGGCAAACTACCGTCTCCAGGTGAGCGGTCAATGCTACGCTATCCGTTTGCATATCTGCCGGACCTTTGGCGCAGCTCGATCAGACCTAAGTCTTATATACCCGAGCAATGGTCTGAGGGCGATGGATGTCGCCTCCCGCAGCAACTATTCTGGCGTCACTTCGAGGGCGGCTCACTCATCTGCAACAGCGGCCGCGAAAATTCAACAGGAGGACACTATGGCTATTGCAAGAACAATCGCACGAGGCATCGTCGCTTTGAGCATTGCAGTTGCCCCCTTGGCAAGCGGCACATTTGTCGTGACGGGCGCAGCCTATGCAAAGGGCGGGAACGGCAACTCCGGCGGCGGAGGCGGGAATGGCAACGGCAATGGAGGAGGTCACGGCAGCAACGGCGGCTCCAGCCATGGGAAATCGGGGGACACCCGCTCGGAAAAAAGCGGAAAAGCCAACCACGCCAAAGACACGCCGACATTGAAGTCGCTTTTCACGTTCGGGAAGAAATCCGAGAAGGCAACCCACACGGAAAAAGCGCCCAAGACGGCTAAAGCGAAAACGAACGCTGCTGACTCCAATACTGCCGGAATACGTTCGCTGAACCGGAATTATCACGCATACCTGAACTCGAATGATCCTCGCATGGCGGCAATTTCGGCCTACGCAATCGCATATGCGCAGTTCGAAGCTGAGAACGGAACGGACGTCATTCCGACTGATCCGGCCCTGAGCGACGATGCCTTGCGCGATGCGCTTGCCAGCTTCACGAAGAACGGCGTTGTGACCGATGACACGCTGGAGAGGGCGAAGGACATACTCGGCGTCGGACCTGCGGTCGGCAAGATCGATCAGATTCGTGACACGCTTCCGGAACCGKCCACCGAAACAGACTCGCCGGAACTGGATACTGCAAACTAGACCTTAGTGTTGCCGGCACATTGTGCCGGCAACGCGCTCATGTGGGCGGGATTGCCGGTTGCCTTACCGTCAAGGCATGCCGGCGCAATCTCCTGATCAAGCGGCCGCCCGTCAAAGTTTGGTCGGATTCGCCTTTCACTCTCCGGGTCTGCCATCACGTCTCAACGTCTGTATGGACGTTGTAGAGGGTGAATACGGTGGGCCGGGAGGAACGGTATTGGGGAGCTAGCGCTATCGAGGAGAGCGTCCGATAAACGCTGACAGCCGAGAGGTGTCTATGCCGAATGCACGCGACCGGCAGTTGGACGGGCTGAGAGCCGTCGCCGTCACGATGGTGCTGTACGCCCATTTTTTGCCGAGGATGGATCCGCTTGGGGCCATATCGGCGTGCGTTTGTTCTTCGTCCTTAGCGGATTTCTGATAACGCGGCTGCTTTTGGACGCGCGTCGCGCCGATCGCTACGAACCGTCTACAGCATTGAAATCATTCTATGCACGTCGTGCGCTGCGCATATTTCCTCCCTATTTCGCCATGTTGGGCTTCATCTGGATTGTCAATCTCGAAGGCGCCAGAAGCAATCTGAAGTGGCACGCGCTTTATCTGTCGAACTTCTGGTATGCGCTTCGCGGTGAGTGGGACCCTTGGGTTTTATGTCACACGTGGAGCCTAAGCATCGAGGAGCAGTTCTATATCATCTGGCCGCTGGTGATCCTGCTGGCGCCGCGCCACCTGATTGAGCGGATCTGCATCACCGTGATCGCATGTTCGTTGGCATACCGTTTCTTCTGGCCCGTGACCGGGACGCCGTCCCTCATGCGCGATCTGCTCCCTTTCGCGTCGATGGATGCGCTGGTATCGGGCTCGCTGCTGGCAGCTTATCGCGCCAGAACGTCGGTCTGGCCGCAATGGATGAGGC
>NZ_JBFUBH010000125.1:0-5497 GCF_056405855.1 Pararhizobium sp. P1_E7
CGGCCAGAAGGTCGAAGCGCTCTTCAATCCGGAAACCGGCGTTCAGGTCGGCGTTGACGGTGACGATTGATGCGTAGCGCCGAGCACGAAATGCACGGCTCCGTAACCGGTCGCGAGGAGCGACCGGAACGGATCAAGGTGTGGGACCCMGTGGTCAGGCTGTTCCACTGGGCGCTGGTGGGGTTTTTCGCCTTCTCGTTCTTCACGGGTGACGAATGGGAGACGGCGCATATTCTCTCGGGCTACGTGATCGGCAGCCTTATAGCCATCCGCGTACTTTGGGGGCTTTTGGGGTCGGAGCACGCGCGTTTCGTCAACTTCGTTCGAAACCCCGTGACCGTCATTGGTTTCCTTGCCGATACGGCCCGCATGCGTGCAAAACGCTACATCGGGCACAATCCGGCAGGCGGCGTCATGGTGATCGCGCTTCTCCTGATGATCGCGGGGATCGTTTCCACCGGCTACATGATGACGACCGATACCTACTGGGGCGTCGAATGGGTGGAAAACACCCATGAGATATTGGTCTATTCAACCCTTGGCCTGATCGTTCTTCACATTCTTGGCGTCCTCTTCGCCAGTATCGAGCATCGCGAAAACCTCGTCCGCGCCATGATCACAGGCTGGAAACGTCGAAACTGAGATCATGGCCCCAAATTCCATTGCTCGCGCATTTAAGTACGGGGGTGCTTTCAAACCTGTCCGACCGGAGATCGCCAAGTCTCGCCGGGCCTCCGGCGGACGGGTTGAACGTTCAGATGGCCTTTCCGACGACTGCACCGATACCTGCCGTCGCTGCCATGGCAAACGCGCCCCAGAATGTCACGCGCAAGGTTGCCCGCACAACATTCGCGCCGCCGGCTTTCGCGCCGATGGCACCGAGAAGGGCGAGAAATGCAAGAGAGGCAAGCGATACGGTCGCGACCAGCATCGAGGCCGGCGAGATCAAGACCATGGTAAGCGGCATCGCCGCTCCGACAGCAAAGGTTGCAGCCGAGGTAAGCGCTGCCTGGATTGGCCGCGCGGTGGTGATCTCGGATATGCCGAGTTCATCCTGGGCATGGGCGGTGAGCGCATCGCTGGCCATCATCTGATCGGCGACCTGTCGCGCCAGAACGACGTCCACACCGCGTTTGACGTAAATCTGGGCGAGTTCTTCACGCTCGAACTCGGGTTCGGTTGCCAGTTCGGTGCGCTCGCGGTCGAGGTCTGCCTTTTCGGTGTCAGCCTGCGAACTCACCGAGACGTACTCGCCGGCCGCCATCGACATGGCACCTGCGACCAACCCGGCCACGCCCGCAACCAGGATTTCGGAACTTGCCGCCGAGGCCGTCGCAACGCCGACGATAAGGCTTGCCGTCGAGACGATGCCGTCATTGGCACCAAGGACGGCGGCACGCAGCCAGCCGATGCGCGAAACGAGGTGATTTTCCCGATGCAGACGGCTCATGCTTTTCTCCTGATCACGCCCTCAAGTGGCACCGCAGCCGCGATCGTGTTCGAAATTGTACCGTACTTGCGGACATTCTTGTGCAGGAGTTCCAGTCGCTGATCGCTTTCAATCGTGTCGATGGCCAATTCGTAGTCGATCGAGATGATTTTCGGCGGCGCGTCCTGCCGGACGGCATGAAGGGTGACATCGACGCCGTGAAATTCGAAGTCGAGCATAGGCGTAACCCGTTCGATGCCCTTGATCATGCAGGCCGCCACCGCCGCCAGCAGCAGTTCTGCCGGGTTGAATGCGTCGTCACGATCGACAAGGCACGTGTCGAGCCGTATTTCAGCCTGCTTCGTGGATGCAAGGCTGCCGCGCCCATCGACCCGGCGGGCGTTGACTGTGTACTCAAGCATCGACAGCAACCCTTTCAAATACGGTGGCATTCCCGGCGGCGACCCGTAACACCCTATCAACAAGTCGAGACGCGCCGTTTGATCAGCATCAAGAAGACAGGACGATATCGAGGGCCCGACCGTTGTTCACTGAACGGCGAGGCAGGTGTGTCGTCCGTGTCTTTGCAGTGTCGGCCTAACCCTGTCCCGGAAACCTACCGGGCTGCCGCAGCTCCACCACTCCGATTGACGAGCGACTGCAATCCAACTGAACAATTCGTTGAGACGCCGTCGTCCAAGCCCTCCTTGATCCAGCTCAATGATTAAAACCCGATCGTTGCCTATTTTAGAAGAGGCCATTCCTGAAAGCACTAGCAACACGCAACATGCGTGTGGGGCGAAACGAGGTAAACAAATGAATATCGTAGAGATCAAAACCGAACTGGAAGATCGCCGTCGTGGGCTTGAGAAGCGCCTCGCCATGATCGACAGCGACCTTGGCCGAGAACTGGATGATGACAGTGGCGACCGAGCGATCGAAACGGAGAATGACGAGGTCCTCATTGGGATGGAGCGGAGCGGTCGCGAAGAACTGAAGGCGATCCTCTCTGCCCTCGATCGCATAGAAAAGGGAGACTTCGGGCGATGCGTGCTTTGCGGCGGAAATATAGGTGAGCCTAGACTCAAAGCGTTGCCATTCACGCCCTATTGCGTCGAGTGCGCCCGTGAAACTGCAAAGGCCTGATCGAGGCTGACACGCCGCCGACCGACCTGAAGCGAGAGAGGGGAGCGGCACCCAAGGCGCTGTTTCCCCATCAGATTATTACCACGCCTCTTGACCAGCACCTTTCGCCGCCATTGTCGTCAAAGCGACCGGACGACGATCCGCTTAACTCACCGGCTGATGGCAACCTTCCACTCATTAGACGCGCGGTCTCAATGGGCTACCTCAGTTGTGCTTTGGTCTCGCGGACACCGGTCGATGCCGGGTTCCAGCCGTTATGGTATTTTCGGCCCCTTAATGTGCGAGCAGCATCGGGATTTCGGGCCCTGCAAGAAAAGACTGGGTAACGCCGCCCAAAAGGCGCTCTCTCAACCGTGAATGTCCGTAGCCGCCGGCAATGAGCAGGTCGGCGCGATACTCCTTTGCCACCCCCTGAAGCACCGTTGCGGCCGGCTCTCCATCTGCACGCCTTTTCGCTACCTCCACCGACAGTCCGCCTTTTCGCAACGCTGCAGCAAAACGATCGTGTAGTTCTTCGTCTATCGCCTTGTCATCGACGACCGATATCAGCACAACCTTTTGGGACTGATCGAGGAACGGACGCGCCCCGGTTAGAGCTCGCGCCAATGTCGCGCTGCCGTCCCAGGCGATCGCGATCACATCGACGCGCCCGCAGGATGTCTCGCTGGGATACAGAACAAGGGGTCTCCCACTGTCAAAAAGGATGCTCTCCACGAGCGAGCGGGCCGTTGGAACAGCTTCCATGATGGAACAATCGTAGATCCGCGCTCTTCGCGAAAACGCCTCACCAATTTGGGGTTCCAAGGTTTCGAGATGGGAGATCGTCGCACTAATCCCGGCGGTTTCAGCGTATTCCCTGGTCGCTTGCGCCAGAAATTCCGCGTTGTCGCGACTTGTACCTTCAGCGTCTGCACTCATTTTCGCGATGTCCAAGACGGGTGGAAATGCGCTGTGGACATTTGGTATTTTCACCCTGGCGATCGTTACATTCAGATCCGCGCTTTGGTTTCGGGCAAAAGTGATCGCGTTCTGGAGTAGCGTGAACGAACTTGGATCCGGATAGGTCGTCAACGGCAGGTGAAATTGAGGCTTCATGGGGCATCTCCTTTTCAAGATATCCTGGATTTTGCTCTGATCCGCCGCGCCGCCTCGGTCTTGCGCGAACCGGCCGTGCCAGATTGCTTGATAGAATACGCCAATTGGATGGTCGCGATTTGACGCCGATCAATGTTCACACCCGTCGACAGCCTATGATGAAAAGACATCTCGATCACATGAGATGAAAGTGAGTGGGAGCACGCCTCCCGTCGGAGCCATCAAGGTAAATGGAGATTGAAAACATGGCTGAACATCCTGCTAATCTTCCATCCAACACCGAGCCGAAAACGCCGTCGACATCAGGCCGCTGGTCTCCCTTCGAAAGTCTTCGCTCGGAAATTGACCGGGTCTTCAATGACTTTACACCGGGTTTTTTCGATCGGACCTTTTCGCGTTTGCCGGCGGCATTTCAGGGTCACGCGCCGGCCGTCGATTTTGTCGAAAAGGACGACGCCTATGAGTTGACTGCCGAGCTACCCGGCATCGATCCCAAGGAACTTGATGTCACACTATCGAACGGTATCCTCACGTTAAAAGGCGAAAAGAGCGAACGCGAGGAGAAAAAAGATGCAGACTATTACCTGTCCGAACGCCGCTACGGGTCCTTCCAGCGCGATATCCGGCTTCCAGAAGCGGTAGATCCCGACAAGATCGACGCCTCGTTTGCCAACGGACTTTTGAAGGTCACTCTTCCGAAAAAGCCAAACGCGCAGAAGAACAACAGGAAGATCGCTATCAAGACGGCCTGATCGCAGTCGAACCAATGACAGCCAATGTGTCGTCGTTCAATGTGAGAACGAAGCGCGGGGGATCAGTCCTCCCGCGCTCCTTCAGTATCACGATACACGAATATGGTTCTCGACCAGGCTTACGCCGGGAACCGACCACGCGGCCTGTTCCGCTGCCTGGCGTTCGCTCCAGGCGTGGACGTCACCCTCCAAAGTCACCTTGTCGTGTGCCACATTGACCTTGACTGCAGCCGCTTCAATGAGAGCGTGCCGTTCCAATGCTGCCTCTATCCGATGTTTGACGTCGACGACATCGGCCTTCGACTTAACTTTCAAAACGTTGACAACGCCAACGACCCCGCCGAGTTTCTTGACCGCGTCCTCCGCGGCTTGCCGCTGGAAATGCCACGGCACTTCCCCGGAAAGCGTGATCCAGCCTTTGTGCACCTTGATGTCAACCGCGGCGTCGGGAAGTGCGGTATCCCATGATATGATGTCGAGTGCTCTTGCAGCGATCTCGTCATCTGCGTGGCGCTTGTGCCCGGGCCACCGTATCTCGATCTCGCTGGCAACCGCCCGGACACCTTTGATGCGTTGGGCAATCGACTCGGCCATCAATTTTTGCGCATAGGATTCCACGTGACCAGAAAGCGTTGCGATCCCGTGTTCAACGGCGACACCGATCTGGGCGGCGTCAAGGCTCGGATCGTACTCCAGTTCATCGAGGATATCCCTTCGAATTTTTCGGTCGTCCATGTCTTACTCCATTCGTTCAAGAGGCAGGATGCACCTCGTTTTGAATTTGAACCATTCAGCGGCATTATACTTTGCGCTCGATCAAGGATGAGCGGGCCGCCCTGGGTTAGTCTGATGTGTGCTTGAATGAGGAGACTCTCTGATGACGTACATCTTGAAAGACCTGACCGAAGGTGAATGCCGTGCGGTGCTCAGCAAAGCCCGTTTCGGCCACCTCGCTTGTTGCAAGGATGGTCGACCCTATATCGTACCGATCTATTTTGTCACCGATCAGGGGGCAATTTACAGCTTTTCGATGCCCGGCAAGAAGGTCGAGTGGATGCGGGCGAATAACAACGTC
>NZ_JBFUBH010000126.1:0-5334 GCF_056405855.1 Pararhizobium sp. P1_E7
CGGCTGACCTCATCACACTCAATGAGGCCTGAAACTGAGCTTTGGCCTTCGGACGCGAATTGACTTGCCGCGTCCGTGGCGCGACGCCAAGGCATGCCGGTCACCGGTCGCCTTCCCTGGGAAACCGGACAGTGACCTCCGTACCGGACAAGACAGAGCTGGCGGGGTTGTTGGGCGCGACCAAACGCTTCGGCGTCGGGTCGCCCGCGCTCGATACCGTCTCGGGATTGGGGGCGGCGAATCACCAGGCCGCAAGCGGCAGGTGCTCGCCAACCCCTCTCAGCCGTTTGCGCCGGCGAGCCATTCTTCGGTGGACATAACCCGAGCAAACCCGGCCGACAGGGTGGCGGCGGTGGCTGCTTTAATCGTCTCTTGCGTCGCCGTGTCGGACAGGTCCGGACAGCCGGTCGCATCAAGCACAAAATCGACGAAGAAGTCGAAGTCATGGCCGTTGCGTGCCGTGGCTTCGCAGCAGAAATTGGTCATGAAGCCGGTAATGACGATCCGGTCGACCGATTTCTCACGAAGCAGCCGGTCCAGACCCGTACCGACAAAGCAGGAATAGCGTTGCTTGCTCACGGTCAGGGCATCCGCTGGCACCTTGAGCCGGGGATCGTCCTCCACTTCCTCGGTACCGGCAACGAAGCCGAGTTCCCCTGGCTCACCGCTGAAGTCGAACATGTGGCCGGCGTCAGACCCGTCCGCCCGATGGATGTGGCGRACATGAACCACCAGATCACCCGCGGCTTGGCCCGCCGCGACGATGCTGTTGATGTTGGCGATCACCTGCTCATTGCCGACGCAATGAAGCGGCGATGACGGATCTGTGTAGACTTTCTGGATATCGATCAGGAGAATTGCGCGTGCCATTGGTTTTGCCCTTCTAGAAGCCTGCGGCCATGCCGTCTTTGCGGGGATCCGAGCCGCCCGTCAGCGTGCCCTTTTCCCAGTCGATCCAGACGGCCTGCCCGCCGCCAAACGGCTCGGTCGCCTGCTCGATTTTGTGGCCAAGCGCCTGGAGTTTATCGACCGTCGCGCCTGCAAGGCCCCGTTCGGTCTTGAGTGAGCCCTCGGTATGAAAGACGCGCGGACCATCAAGCGCGGCCTGCACATCCATGCCGAAGTCCAGCACATTGCTGAGGAAATGGACATTCCCCATCGGTTGATAATCGCCACCCATGACGCCGAAAGGCATGACGGCGCGGCCATTTCGCGTCAACATTCCCGGCATGATCGTGTGCATGGGGCGCTTGGCGGGACCAAGCGCATTCGGATGGTTGGGATCCATGCGGAAGCTCGATGCCCGGTTCTGCAGCACGACGCCCGTCTGGGGGCAAGTGATGCCGCTGCCAAAGGAATGATAGGTGGAGTTGATGAAACTGATCGCGTTGCGGTCCTGATCGACGATCGAGATATAGACCGTGTCGGAACGCTTAAACTCGATCTCAGGCAGCCCCGTCCTGGCTTGATCCATGCTGATGGTGGAGCGTAGCCGTTCGGCATATTCCATCGACAGAAGCGTTTGCACCACCGGACCGTCGCGGTCGATCTCCCCCAGCCGGCGGTCCCGCTCCCGGTAGGCAAGACGCGCCGCCTCCACCGCAAGGTGGAACCGTTCGACGCTGTTTGGGTCCTGGCCCGCGACGTCGTCCTGGGCCAGGATGTTGAGCATCAGGAGCGCGGTCAGGCCCTGATTGTTGGGAGGCATCTGGTGAACCCGATAGCCGCGATAGTCGACAGACACCGGCGTGACATAATCGCAGCTGGTGGCCGCGAAATCCTCGAGCGTATGCAGGCCGCCAATTTCCCGCAGCCGTCCGACCAGCGCTTCGGCCACCGGACCTTCGTAAAATCCCGCTCGGCCCTTTTCCGCGACGCGTCGGAGCGTTGCAGCAAGCGCCGGCTGGCGGTGAATTTCACCAGCTTCGTAGGCACGGCCGTCCTTGAGAAAGATCGAGGCGGAATGCTCGTCCTGCGCCAGCAGCTGAAACGTGTCGGCCCAATCGAGAGCCACGCGATCATGGACCACGTAACCTTGCTCCGCATAATAAATGGCAGGTGCGAGCACGTCCGCCAGGGTCTTGCGACCGTGATCCCGGATCAGCCGGTCCCAGGCGTCAATGGCGCCGGGAATAGAGACGGAGTGCGGCCCGTAAGTCGGCACCTCTTCCAGGCCCATGGCGCGGAAACGCTCGATCGACGCAGCGGCAGGCGAGCGGCCGGAGCCATTCAGCGCAATGACATGGTCGGTTCCGCCCGCGCAATAGAGCACAAAGCAATCGCCACCTATACCGGTCGATTGTGGCTCGACCACCGCCTGGACCACGCTGGCGCAGACCGCAGCATCCACGGCATTGCCACCCGCGCGCAGGATTTCCAGCGCCGCCTGTGTCGAGAGCGGATGGGAGGTGGCGACCATGGCGCCGGTTGTTCTGACAGGGGAACGCCCTGGTAGTTGAAAATCACGCATGTTGCTTGGCCTTGGAGGAATACCGGGATAGACCCCGGCGGTAATGCTCCGCCGGGGAATAGTCTTGTTTACTTCAAGAGTTCGGTCCAGATTCGGGTATAGAGTTCATCCACTTCGGCCGGACAAACGTCCTGCCAGCCGCCGGTCGCGATGAACTCGGGCGGAATGTTCAACTCAGGCGCATCCTTGATTTCTTCGCTCATGAACTCACTCGACCCCTTGATGCCGTTGGCATAGGTCGCAAAGTTCGAAATCAGCGCAGCGTTTTCAGGCGCCATGATGAAGCTCAGGAATTTCTTGGCATTTTCCGGATGCGGCGCATCCGCCAGAACGGCTGCGCTGTCCATGAACAGGGAGTAGCCTTCCTTGGGGAAGCCAAGCTTGATATCGGCATTGACCTTGCGGGCGCGATAGGCAGCGCCATTGTAGTAAAGCTGGGCCAGCGTGTCGCGGCTGTCCATCTTTTCGATGCCATAGTCCATCGACACCCACGACTTCTTGGCTTCCAGCAGCTTGTCGCGGACCTTCTTGAGGAATTCCTTGTCGCCGGTGCACCATTTGCCACCCATGTAGCGGATGGCTGCGTAGAGCACGTCGTTCTTTTCCGGCACGACGTTGATCTTGCCCTTCAATTCTTCCGGGGGATCGAGCCAGATTGCACTGGTATTGATGTCACCCTTGTAGGCAGAGGTGGCGACAACCGGTCCGATCATGCCCCACTGCCACGGCACGGAATAATGCCGGCCCGGATCCCAGGTAACATTGACCCAACGTTCGTCGACATTTTTGAAGTTCGGCATCTCGTCGGGGCGCGATTCAAGAAGAAGCCCTTCTTCGATCCAGATCGGCACGAAATTGGCCGAGGGAACAACGATATCGAAGCCCGAACCACCGGCGCGAACCTTGGCCAGCGCGGTGTCGTTGGAATCATATTCCGTAACCGTGACGCTGATGCCGGTTTCTTTCTTGAACTTTTCCAGAAGCTCGGGGCTGGTGTAGTTGCCCCAGTTGTAGAGGCTCAACTGCTCTTCTGCCTGAGCCGCGCTGCCTGCTGCCATAAGCAACATGCCCGAGGCGAAGGCTGTCAAAATTGTTCGCATGCTTTGTTACTCCTCTGTAGGTTTCTATTTTTTGCGATTGATCAGATGCACGGCCGTCACCAGCAGGATTGAAGGCACCAGGAGCATGGTGGCGGCGGCATTGACTTCGGGGGTCATGTCACGGCGGATCTGGCCCAGCATGTAGGTCGGCAGGGTTTCCTGGCCCCCGGACTTGACAAGATCGGTGATGACGACGTCATCGAGCGACGCAACGAAGGCGAGCATGAAACCCGCCACGATGCCGGGCCCCAGCCGGGGAAGCGTGACATAGACGAAGGTTTTCCACGGGTCGGCATAGAGGTCGGCCGCCGCGGTTTCGAGGGTGAGATCCATGCCTTCCAGCCGCGCACGAATGGGCAGGTAGGCAAAGGGAATGCAGAAGGCCGTATGGGCAATCACCAGATAGCCGGTCCCCGAATAGCCGGTGGCCGACTTGACCGCAGCGAACACGATGAGCAGCGAAATGGCGGTGACGATTTCGGGCACGATCAGCGGCTGGTTGATCAGCGCATAGGAGATCGTCTGGCCGCGGTAGGCGCTTGTCCGGGTCATGGCGATGGCAGCCATCGTGGCCATGGCAGTCGCCAGAACGCCCGCGACGGTCGCCAGAAACAGCGAGAAGAGCGCCGCATTGATGATCAGGTCATTGTGCCAGGCCTTGGCGAACCAAGCGAGGGAAAAGCCTCCCCAAACGCCAAGCGACGATGTGGCATTGAAGGAAAAGACCACGAGAATGATAATCGGGAGATAAAGGACGACCATCGCGAGGCGGGCAATCGTGCCGAAGCCCGGCTGCGCCTTGAGATCGAAAGCGTGCACTTTAGTGGCCATGGCCGTTATCCTTTGCAGAGCTTCCGCGGATGTAGATGATGAGGGCTACCGTCACGATCAGCAGCAAGCAGATGGACAAGGCGGCGCCCAGGGGCCAGTTTCTGCCCTGGCCGAACTGAAGTTCGATCAGGTTGCCCATCATCATGTTCTTGCCGCCGCCGAGCACGCGCGGCGTCACATAGGCGCCGATGGCCGGAATGAAGACAAGAATGGATCCGGCTATGATACCCGGACGGCAAGACGGGATGACGATGTGCCAGAGCACCTTCAATCGCGTGGCGTAGAGGTCGTAGCCCGCCTCCACGAGGTTGAAGTCCATCCGCTCGAGGCTTGAATAGATTGGAAGGACCATCAGCGGCAGGTAGACATAGACCAGGCCCAAAAGCACCGCGCCGTCGGTGAACAGCATCTGGATGGGCTTGTCCGCAATGCCGGCCCAGACAAGAAGGTTGTTGATAGGCCCCTGGTTGGAAAGGATGCCCATGATGGCGAAGGTGCGGATGAGCAGATTGGTCCAGAAAGGGATCGTGATCAGCAGCATCCATTGCGAGCGGACATGCTCCGGACGGGTGGCGATGTAGTAGGCCGTCGGGAAGCCGATCAGCAACGTTGCCACGGTGGTGACCAGGGCCAGCCTGATCGAACGCCACAAAATGACCAGATTGGCGTCGGCCAGCACGAGCGTGTCGTCGAAGGGGTCTCGCTCGACAAAGACATTCATCCAGCCCTCAAGGCTGAACTGGCCGAGATTGACGCCACCAAAGCTGCCCTTGGCCATCACGGAATAGGCGAACATCACGGCAAGCGGCCCAACCGAGGCGAGGATGATCGTCAGCAGCGCCGGCGCCTTCAGTAGCCAGCGTCGACGGCTTTCGGCGGCCCGGCGTGCATCGGCCATTTCTGCGATGCTATCCATGCGCGCCTCCCAGGAGA
>NZ_JBFUBH010000127.1:0-5279 GCF_056405855.1 Pararhizobium sp. P1_E7
GACCTACCCTCTCCCATCACTCGGTCTCCGCGCTCAGGACGTGCAATTTCGGATTTCGTCCGCACATTCCAGAAAGATGTGGCTCATGAGCGGGTCGGGCATATCGTCGATCTGCGGAAGAATAGTGTCGAGGCCGGCGTTCGAAGGTTGATACCTTTGAGACGTCGTCGGCCGACCGATATAGCTCACTCACAAAGTCGGGGATGGCAGATGTCATCGATTGGCACTTTCAAAGCTGGCGTCAATGGCATGAATGGTCGACATGTGGCTGATGCAGCCATTTGTACCGGTATGCCGATCATCACCAAACCATTCAAGGTTGCCGCGTTGAACATGCGTGCTCATGCAAAGATCGCACCGATTTGGGTTTCCTGACAGGTTGAGGGGATTGGCGAGCGAATTTGCTAAATCTTGCCGAGGTGACGTGCGGCATCCATACAGATGCGATGACGCTTGATTCGAAAATATTCGTGGGCCTTAGATCTGCTCGCAAAAAGTCCGCTTCCGCCGGGGAACCCACTGGCCCGAAATGCCAATGGGACGGTTGTGAAAAGGTTGGCACGCATCGCGCCCCTGTGGGGCCGGGCGCTGAAGGCCTTTATCTGTTGTTCTGTCTTGAGCACGTCAAAGAATACAACAAGGGATACGGTTACACGACGGCTCCATCAAACGCGGACGTCGCTCACTATCAAAGGGAAGCGACAGCCGGCAGTCGTCCGACCCGGGGAACGAGAGTCAGCCAGCCGACCGAAATCCCGATCCCGTCGACAGTCCGTTCCGGCTCTGCAAAGGCATTGAATGCCCGAAAAACCGTGGCACAACGCCAAGCCCAAAAAGCCGATTTGCAGAAACGAAAACTCAAAGTGCTCGAAGCCAAGGCTTTTGCGACACTCGGTCTCTCGCCGGAGGCAACACCGGAGGAAATCAGGAGCCGCTATAAGGAAAGGCTCAAAATGCACCATCCCGACGCCAACCAGGGCAACCGCAACTCCGAGGACGAGCTTCGCGCATCGATCGAGGCACATAAGATCCTTAAACTGAATGGATTTTGCTGAGGCTCACTCATTGAGCGCCTTGTAGGCCCATCCAATATCAAGCGGAGCGTTTGCCCAGCGCGGCCTTCAAGAGGAGAAAGTAAACGTGATGGTCTTGAACAGATACGAACCGTCGACACGCCATTTCCAGGATGCTCCGCACAAGTGGTCCAAGTTGCAGGGGTGACCCAGGTCTTTTTGCCAAGGGCGAAAGTTCTCACGTTTGGTCACTTCGTGGACGAAACCTGAACGCATCGACGAATGCTGAGAATGCGGGGGAGTGATTGCGCCTATTGGGATAGTAGAGATGATAGCCTTGGAAGGTCGGACACCAAGCCTTGATGACTTCCAGTAGATAACCATCGTCGACATATCGGCGAACGAGATCGGTCGGCGCGTAGGCAAGACCCATTCCGTCGAGAGACGCGTCGATCGCTGAGCCGATGTTACTGTAAACTAGCTGGCCATCGACGCRCACGCTGAACTCCCGCCCATCCTCGTGGAATTCCCAAGCGTAGAGGCCACCCGACGTGGGAAGACGCAGATTGACACAATTGTGCTCTGTGAGACCCTGCGGGTTTTCCGGAGCCGGATATCGCTCGAAATATTCAGGCGACCCGACGACGGAATAGCTGACATCAGGACCAACACGAACAGCGACCATGTCTCGCGCGATCGCCTCGCCCAGCCGTACCCCGGCATCGAACTGGCGTTCGACAATATTCGTGAAACCGTTGTCAACGATGAGTTCGACCTGAATGTCCGCGTACTCGCGCAGGAACGGCTTCAGCCGATCCCGGAACACCAGTTGGACGGCATCGTCGGGACAAACGATCCGGACATGGCCGGAGGGCTTGTCGCTGAGAGCCTTCAGCGCTGTGATCTCGGCACTGATCCCCTCGAAATGATGCTCGATACTCTGGACTAGCCGCTCGCCCATGGCAGTCGGTGCGACATCACGGGTCGTGCGCGCGAGGAGGCGCACACCGAGCCGCTCCTCCAGCGCTCGGATGGTATGGCTGAGCGCAGATCGGGTGACCCCAAGCTTTGCTGCCGCACGTGTAAAACTGCGTTCTCGCGCCACCTCAAGGAAGGCGCGCATCTCGGTAAATTCGTCTCGACGCATTGTTGAATCTCTCTCATCACGACATGCAGTTTATGCCGTCTAGTGGCACGACTTCAATACCGTTATCTAATCTCGCAACGAGAGCGAGTACGATATGACCGATTTGACAGTAGATGACGGATTTGAGGACCTGCAGCAGACGACGCCCTGGGGTGCGGTCACCTGCCTGTCGCTCCTGACATTCCTTCTGGTAGGCTTGGAGTTCATGCCTGTCAGCCTTCTAACGCCGATCGCGCAGGATCTGTCGATCACGGAGGGTCAGGCGGGATTGGCGATTGCCGTCTCAGGTTTCTTTGCAGTCGTGACCAGCCTGTTCGGACACAGGGTTTTGGGCCAACTGGACCGGAAAACGGTCGTCCTTTTCTACACGTCCATCCTGACGCTCTCCAGCCTCACGGTAGCGTTGGCGCCGAGCTACCTTATCTTCCTGATCGGGCGGGCCATGGTTGGCATCGCGATCGGCGGCTTCTGGTCACTGTCGACCGCCATTCTCGCGCGTCTCGCATCCGGCCCCGATCTTCCCCGGGCGATTGCGCTGCTTCAGGGCGGAACGGCAATGGCAATCGTTGCCGCCGCACCGCTGGGCAGTTTTCTCGGCAGCCTCATTGGGTGGCGCAACACATTTCTCATCACTGTTCCGATCGGCCTTGGGGCGCTGGTATGGCAAATGGCTGTCCTGCCGAATATGCCCCCTGCCAAAGCTGCATCCGTTGGGACAATGTTCGGATTGCTCCGCAACCGCACCTTTGCAATCGGCATGGCGGCAACGGCACTGACGTTCATCGGCATGAACTCGCTGTCGATCTACCTGAGACCGTTTCTCGAACATGTCACCAGGCTCGATATCAACATGCTGTCGATGGTGCTGCTCGGCCTGGGTGCTGGCGGACTGGCCGGATTGTACGCGATCGGTTTCGTGGTCCGCCGGCATCTTGGGGTCGCACTTGTCGGCATGCCCGGTGTCCTCGCCGTCATTGCTCTTCTACTGATCGCAGCCGGCCCATTCCGAGGGCTGACGGCAGCCCTGCTAATTGTCTGGGGTGTCTTGTCGACACCGGTGCCTGTCGCCTGGAACACCTGGATGACACGGATCATCCCGGACGATCTCGAAGCAGGCGGCGGCCTGCAGGTCGCCCTTATTCAGCTTGCCATAGCAGGTGGAGCGGCGGCGGGCGGCGCCCTGTTCGACAGCGTCGGATGGTGGAGCGCTTTTGTCCTTTCCGCAATCATGCTCGTCGGGTCGGCGGTTCTGGCCGCCCTCGCCCGGCCGCGCAGCTGAACCACTTAAACTCAGAAACAGGAGACCGTCATGTCACAGGGAATCGAAAACAAGGTCGTTGTCATCACCGGCGCCAGCAGTGGCCTGGGCGAAGCTACGGCCCGGCATCTCGCAGAGCGCGGCGCGACCGTGATCATCGGCGCGCGACGCACCGACCGCATTGAGGCTTTGGCTGCGGAACTGAACGCACAAGGCTACAAGGTCGTCGCGGTGCAGACCGACGTGACCGACCGGGATCAGGTCAAAAACCTTGTCGATATCACTGTCAAACAGTTCGGTCGAATCGACGTCATGCTGAACAACGCGGGCCTTATGCCGCTTGCGCCGCTAGAACGTCTCAAAGTCGACGAGTGGGACCGCATGATCGATGTCAACATCAAGGGCGTGCTCTACGGGATTGCAGCGGTACTTCCTCACATGAAGGCCCAAAAGTCGGGACACATCATCAACGTTTCCTCGGTTTATGGCCATGTCGTTGATCCTGGCGCGACCGTCTATTGCGCCACGAAGCATGCCGTCCGCGCCTTGTCCGAGGGCCTGCGGAAAGAGGTGAAACCCTACAATATCCGGACAACCATCATCTCGCCCGGCGCGGTCAGCACCGAACTCCTCGAGCATATCAGCGAAAAGGATATCCAGGCGGGCACCCGGGAGTTCGTCAGCAAGATTGCGATTGGACCGGGTACATTCGCCCGGAGTGTCGCGTTCGCTATCAGCGAGCCGGACGACGTCGATATCAATGAAATCCTCTTCCGGCCCACAGCGCAGCCGGTCTGACAAACCGCCATGTCTCGTCCGATCAGCCGACGACAAGTTCTGGGCACCGCGCTGGCGGCTGCGGCAATTCCGCGTGTCGCCATTGCACAGCAAGGACGCGACCCAAACAACCGGGAGCCGACCGACGTGCGCATCAGGTTGACCTTCAATGGATTGGTGCTGACAGCGACGCTCTACGACAACCCGTCAGCGCGCGACCTTGCGTCCCTGCTTCCGCTTGATCTCAACATCGAGGACTTCGGAGGCAATGAGAAGATCGTCCATCTGCCTCGCAAGCTCACCGAGGATGCCAGCGGCCCCTTCACCAACGAGCGGCCAGGCGACCTCTGCTACTTCAAGCCCTGGGGCAACCTCGCTCTCTTCTATGCCGACTATCGCTGGGACGGGCTGATCCGTCTCGGCCGGTTCGACAACGGTTTCGACGCGCTTCTGGTGCGCGGCAAGTATCCCGTCCGGATCGAACGGATTTAACAGCCCAACCTCTTCCTGCCACACAACAAAGGACATCTCGATGAACAGTTTCAAGATCTTGGCTGCAGCACTGGCACTGGCCTTCACCTCCCCGGCATTCGCCAGCGATGTAAAGTCACCGATCATCGGTGCCTGGCACATGACCGCACTCGAGGTAGGAGCTGCGGGCAATCTTCAGACCATCCCGTATTCAGGCCAGCTTGTCTTCACTCAAGGGGGCACCCTGTCGGTCCAGGCGATGAATCCCGATGCGAACGCCGCGGACACGCCCTACACTACGAAAGCATACGAGGCCTATTACGGTCCCGTCGAGATCGACGATGACAAGAACATATTCGCGATCACCGTCGAGTCCTCTCTCGTCCGGAACCTGATCGGCCAGAGACTGGAGCGCAAGTTCGAGGTCACAGGTGACAAGCTGGTGATTTCCCCGGTCGATGCTGCAGAAGGTTGGCGCGTCAGCTACGACCGCTTCTGAAAGCTTGAGCTCTGCAGACAATCTTTAGGAACCACTGTGCCTGATCGACTGAATTGCGCGCCCCGATGTGGCGGGCAATTCATATTGAGGTCCAGTAATCTCGCAGGCCTAGCT
>NZ_JBFUBH010000128.1:0-5242 GCF_056405855.1 Pararhizobium sp. P1_E7
GTCAGGATCTGGCCGAATCCTTCATTGGTTACAACGGCGAGCTCCCGCCTGAGCTGTGGCGGCTTGCGACCGAATGACGGGACATTTCGGCAGGAATGGATACTGGCGGCGCGTCCGCTCGTCCGACATGCTTGGCATAGTCGGAAATCGGACGGGGGCGGCCCACCAGGTAGCCCTGCACTTGATCGCACGCCTCACGGGTTAGGAACACCAGTTGATCCGTTGTTTCCACGCCTTCGGCGATAATCGGTAGATCCAGCCCGCGCCCGAGTCCAATCACCGCCCGTATGATCGCCGAAGACTGGGAAAGCCCGATGTTACGCACAAAAGACTGGTCAATCTTGATCTTATCGAAGGGAAAGGATTGCAGATAGGACAGGGATGAATAGCCGGTTCCGAAATCATCCATGGCGATGCGTACACCCAGCGCCTTGAGGTGCCCCAACGTCGAAATGGCTCGTTCATGGTCATCGATCAAAACACCTTCGGTGATCTCGAGCTCCAACCGTTCKGGCTCAAGTCCGGTTTCAATCAGGACTGACTTTACAAGGCCGGTCAGGTCGCCATGCTTAAATTGCACCGGAGAGAGGTTGACGGCGACCGAAAGCTTCCGCGGCCACGAGGCTGCCTCGCGACAGGCCTCACGCAACACCCACTCGCCGATCTCGAGCATCAGGCTGCTCTCTTCCGCAATCGGAATAAAGACGGACGGTGGAATAGTGCCGCGGATCGGATGATTCCACCGTAGCAAGGCCTCGAAGCCAGTGACATCCCCGCCGATGTTAGCCTGTGGCTGATAAAAGATCGACAATTGCTGTTGCGAAATTGCAGCCTGCAGGTCACGCTGCAATGCTCGCCGTTCTCGCAACCACTTATCCATTTGCGGTTCGAAAAATCGGGCGGCGCCACGTCCGTCAGCCTTGGCGCGATAGAGAGCGGCGTCGGCGTTGCCCATCAGGTCGGCGGCACTGTCGCCATCGGCTGGAAAGACYGCGACGCCAAGGCTCGTACCCATTCGGATCCGGGTCCCCTCAATCTCGRCATCCTCGCTCAGAACGGTGATAATCAGATCGGCGAGCTGTGCTACGGAGCTGGCATCAGCTTCAACCAAAACCATGAACTCGTCACCGCCCAAGCGTGCGACGAAGGCACCCGCCGCGACTGCTTTTAAACGCTTGGCTGCCAGGCATAAAACCAGGTCTCCGACATTGTGGCCGAAGACGTCGTTGACCTCCTTGAAACGGTCCAGGTCGAGACACAGTACCGCAAACTGTGACCCTTGCGTGCGATGCTGTTCGAGCAATGCCTCGAGTTTCTGCTTCAGTGCGGCGCGGTTGGGCAGATCGGTTAGCGGATCATGCAGCGCCAGATGCGCTATCTGGCGTTCGGCGGTTCGGTGCTCGGTAATATCCTCGTGCGTAGAAACCCATCCGCCGTCGGATGTTCGTTCATGATGAACGCGAATGACTTTGCCCGACGTCAACTCCATCGACCAGTCCTGCGGCGAAGACCTGGAATTGATCGAGTCGCACCAAGCCAGAAACTCGTCGGACGCCACGACGGGACCAGCGCCGACGGAATAACGCAACTCGGCTATAGCACTCAAAGTCATTCCGGGCTTGATCATCTCCGGAGCCAGGCCATACACCTCGGCATAACAGCGATTGGACAGTACCAACCGCTGGTCCGCGTCGAACAAACAGGCGCCCTGACCGATGCTTTCCAGTATGGTGGTGAATTGCATGTTGCGCTGGGCAAGCTGTTTCTGCGTCTGCGTCAACTCGAGACGGGCCTGCACACGCGCCATCAGTTCTTCGGTCAGTACAGGCTTGATGACACAGTCCACTGCACCCGCGGCAAATGCCGGCGCCCTGTCGGCGGCTGTGGAGACGAGATGAATCGCTGGAATAGACTGGATCTCGTCGCGACGCTTTGCATCACCGAAGAAATCCCCGTAGATACCGCTATCCAGCAACAGGAGGTCCGGCTTTAGCAATCGGACATGTTGCTCAAAGGTCCGGTAATCTGGAGAGCAAACGCATGAACATCCTATTTCTCGAAGGCTGAGGGCGACTGGCGATACTTCCTCATAGGCCCCGGCAAGAAAAATCAGAGGTTGCGAGGAATGAATAGGGCTGGCGAAGTTCATCGACGGTATGCTCCCTTACACTTCTGACGAATCCCACCGGACCACCTGCCATTCCACGATACAACGTATGATATGATTGTGAAACAGCATACACCCACAAAGGGTCGTGCTCCGACCCATTCTGGAGTTTTGGTAAAGTTTTTGACTGATGCCTCGCATAGCCATGTCCTACTTGAAGCAACAGGGGTACAGGAGCGCCTAAGACAGCGCTCCAGCGTTAGATCCTCAACGAGCAACCGTGACAATCAATTTCGGAGCACGCCGATGGTGATTCAAGACGCGGTTTGAAAACGTTGCCAGCAATTGGCAACTGATGGTGAGAGGTTCCTATGGCGGCCGCATTCAGGACTCGGTCACTTCGTCTTGAGAACGTTGACGCCGAAAGGTTGCCAATGAGTTCGCAAACTGTGCCCAAGACCGGGCCTCGTGATTGTGCTTCATGCAAGACGGCACTCCTTACAGATTATGCCACTCCCCAATCGTATCCCTAAAGTTGCTGCCCTGATTTTAATACACAACTAACATCTGGTGATTACAACGATGACGGGAGTTGCATTCCGTCCTGCGGCAATCTGACCGTGCGCTAATTTAGGATGAGTTGATGTCGAATGTGTACGAAGCCAGAGAAAACGACAGTCGTGAAGATGCGACGGGCCTATTGCACGCCACGATCGACAACTTTCCTGGCGGTATCTGCGTACTCGACAACGACCTTACTATGCTGGTGACCAACCGAAAATTCTATGAGCTGCTGGATCTGTCGGAAGACATGTTTCCCGCCGGCTCGAACCTCGAAGGCGTGTTCAGATACAACGCACACCGGGGCGAATATGGCCCAGGCGATCCCGAAGAAAAGGTGCGCGAGCGCCTCAGCCATGTCCGGCGCTTCGAGGAGCATCGTTTCGATCGCGAGGTCGGGACGGGTCTCGTCATAGAAATGCGATCGGCGCCAAAGCCCGGGGGTGGAAGTGTGTTGACCTATCTCGACGTCACGATAAACAGACGAGCCGAGCAGGCACTCCTCAGACACAAGGAAACACTTGAGGAGCTGGTTTCGCTTCGAACCGAAGAAATCGAACGGCAGGCCGAGGAACTCAGGAGACTACTCGACCAGGAACGTCACATCAACGAGCTGCAGCGCCAGTTCGTAACGATGACCTCCCATGAGTTCCGAACGCCGCTCGCCATCATCGACGGTGCGGCCCAGCGGCTCCAGCGGCGCAGGCATGCCGTCACGAGCGAGTTCGTTGAAGAAAAGGCTGGGCTGATCCGCGGCGCCGTTTCGCGGATGGTGGACCTTATGGAGAGCTTCCTCTCGGCGGGCCGCATCGAACACGGGAACATGACATACGAATTCCGCCCCTGTTCCTTGAGAGAGGTTATCGAGCGGTGCGTCGCACGGCAGCAATCCATCGCCGCTACTCACCGCTTCCACCTGGAACTTAACAATCTCCCACCCGTCGTGGTTGCTGATACGGTGGCAATGGAACAGGTGTTTTCAAACCTCATCTCAAACGCCGTGAAGTACGCGCCGGTTTCGCCGGACATCTACATAACCGGGTATTCAGACGCGGGCAGCGCATGCGTCACTGTGGCGGACACAGGGGTCGGTATTGATGCCGACGACTTGCCAAAAATGTTCCAGCGTTACTTCCGCGCCAGAAGTTCGACCGGGATTGCGGGGACGGGAATTGGCCTAAACCTCGTGAAACAGATCGTTGAGGCACATAAGGGGAATATTTCGCTCGAAAGCCGGAAGGCCAGAGGGTCCACGTTTACCGTAACTCTTCCTATCACCAATCCAATGCTCACCGCCGCTGAGTGCGGCGAAGCGAAAGCAGGATAAGCCTATGATCACCATCCTTTGCGTCGAAGATGAAGACGACATCCGCAACCTTCTGGTCGAAGAGATCAGCGAAGCCGGCTTTACTACGCTCGAAGCCAGCAACGGAAAGCAGGCACTCGAACTGATCATCGGCAAATGGCCCGATATCGTCGTGTGCGACATCACCATGCCCGAAATGAATGGCCATCAGCTATTCGCCGAAGTACAGATGAACCACGAGCAACTGGCCAACATTCCTTTCATCTTCCTGACAGCGCTGAGCGACAAGGACAACATGGTCACAGCTCTTAAGGCTGGAGCGGCGGACTACCTTACCAAGCCAGTTGATTTCGATTTGCTCATGGCGAAGATCCAGGGCTGCGTCGCCCGGCTAGAGAGCGATAGGAAACTGGGTCGCGCGTTCTAGCCGAGATCATGGCGTCCTCTCCTCGCAGTGTGGTTGCACGGTACGGCGGCGAGGAGATTGCCGTCATCATTCCCCAATGCGTCAGCGCTTCAGCTCTTTCAGTCGCAAGACTTCTTTGTAGGTGCTGAGCATGGACATCGAGCATGTGGGCAGTGAAAGGCGGACGGGTGAACAGTGAGCATCGGAATAACGACGCTGAACGCAGGCGGCATCCGCGGAAAGAAGGATCTCCTGGGATCGGCCGATGAAGCGCTTTTCCTAAACGGATGGAATGTTCGCCGTGCGCTTATGCTTGGCGGAAATGCGGATTTAGCTGATAGGAATTACCAATACGTGGAAAATCGCCGGCATCGTCACGGTCATAACTGATCGAGTTGATGCGCGGCCATGGAGAAAGTTCAGTGCCTGAGTTTTTCGAGAGCAGAGCGGGAAAGCAACTCCTTGCGTTGATTGCGAGCGCGCTGATTCTGTGGAGCGTCGGATACGGCTGGCACATTCAGATCTTCAATATCTTTCGAAGTCTTAGTGTCCCTACGATCGACATCCTGGTTCTCAGCGTGTTTATCGTCGGGCTTGCGAGTTTCGTCTATTCACTGTTGCGGATCTTCGATCTACGCAAAGAGATGCAGCGACAGCACGAACATGCCCGACGGGCACATTGGATCGCCACACATGATCATCTAACACGGCTCCCAAACCGGTACGCCTTCGAAAAATTCGAAATTTTACAAGCTCCCTCGAATGACGAGGCCCCCCGTCTGCCGATTGCGACGATTTTTTCGATCGACCTCGACGGGTTCAAGAAGGTCAATGACCTGGTCGGTCATCAAGGCGGAGACCA
>NZ_JBFUBH010000129.1:0-5214 GCF_056405855.1 Pararhizobium sp. P1_E7
ATCGAAAAGCGGATCGATGGCCTTTGGAGCCTTTATGTCAGGGAGGTGAAGCTGCGCCAGGCAATGGCGCAAGTTCTTGGAGTTCTGTCCGATGAGCAGACTACAATTCTTGGTGAAGCGACGACGCTGCAGCGCTCGGCGCGTCAAAGTGAAAACGCTGCCAAGCGGGTATTGCGCGACGCGGACCGTTTAGCAAAAGGTAGCAGGGTCTTCGCTGAGCTTGTTGCCGAGTACGCCCAAGCACAAACGCTTGATGTCAAGCTGAAATTTGTCCGGGAGCGGTCGCCCCTTGTTGCAAAGACTCAGCAGTCCATTTTCGCAGTCATCTCGCAAGAGGGCGCCGCCGAAAAAATCGGGAGCATGCTTGCCGAATTGGATAAATTGCTCAAATCCTCCGATCCTGCCGATGTCAAGAATACGAATATCGATACGCATGTGGCGGAACTTGCGTCGATTGGTGTGCAACTGCAGGAGGCTGCGTCTGAGAGAATGCTCGAGGCGACCCGCCTTCTCAGCGAAATCGACAAGCCGCTCGAGAAATCCGAGACTATTCTTGTAGCGACCCACAAGCTTGTGAATTCGATCTATTCCCTTCGAATCGCGGCTGCCGCTTTTCTTGGGCAAACTTCGGCCGAGAATCGCGAAGTGATGCTTGATGAGCTACGGTTAGTGAAAGGTGGCATAAGCGCACTGCGAGGTAGCGCCAGAGGTGTGGCATTCGTGGACGGAGTGGAGGCAACGCTGATGYCTACCCTGAAAATGATGCAGCAGGATAGCGTGGAGCTGGTAAAAATAAATGCGACACGTACGGAGGAATTCAGGGCCGGCGGCGCGTCCATCGACGGCGTATGGAATCTCCTCAGCGAGTTTGCCGACGAGCAGAAGAGAAGTGCTGGTACGGAGCGTGAGAAGGCCAACACCGTGTCTGTCTCCACGACGGTCGGGGGTATCGTCATCGCCATCTTGGCGGGCGTTTTGCTTGTGTCGACCCTGAAGGGCCCCATCGGCCAGATTACCTGCGCAATGCGCCGTCTGGCCGATGGATACCTCGAAACGGGGATCTCCGGCGAGGGCCGGGCCGATGAGATGGGCGACATGGCGCGTGCCCTGGGTGTTTTCCGGGAGAACGCCTTGTCTAAAATCCGCATCGAAGCTGAAAGTGAGGAGCATCGTGCAGCGGGGGAAGCAGAACGTGCTCGCAACGATCTTGAAAAACAAGCGCTGGACGCACAAATCGACTTTGCGGTGAACGCACTGGCCGCAGGTCTTGACCGACTCGCACGCGGCGATCTTTCGCGCCAAATCGAAACGCCGTTCGCAGGCCGTCTCGAACAACTGCGCCAGGACTTTAACGTATCGTTGGCTCGGCTCCACAATACCCTCTGCCAGATAAGGACGAACGCGGTTTCAATCCAACATAGCGGCGCGGAAATGTTACAATCGGCCGATACTTTGGCGAAACGCACCGAGTCGCAAGCGGCCTCGCTCGAGGAAACGGCGGCGGCGGTAGAACAAATCACCTCGACCGTACGTTCATCAGCAGATCGCGCGCACGAAGCGAGCTTGGTCGTTGGAGTGACGAAGCGGAGTGCCGACAACTCAGCTTCGGTAGTAAGCAGCGCCATCGCCGCCATGGGTCGAATAGAAGATGCTTCGCGCCAGATCGAGCAGATCATCGACGTGATAGAAGACATCGCCTTCCAAACCAACCTGCTTGCGCTCAACGCGGGCATCGAAGCTGCGCGCGCGGGCGAAGCGGGAAAGGGCTTCGCAGTCGTGGCCCAGGAGGTGCGCGAACTCGCTCAACGTTCCGCAAGCTCCGCTCACGAGATCAAGGGATTGATCGACAAGTCGACGAGCGAGGTCAGCGCCGGTTTCCGCCTCGTGCAGGAAACAGGCTCTGTGCTCGCATCGATCGGCGACCAGATCGTCACTGTCAATCATCACGTTCATATGATGGCGACCGCGAGCCGCGACCAAGCAACGGCGCTTCATGAGGTCAATGGGGCGGTCAACCAGATGGACCAGATGACCCAGTTGAATGCTTCCATGGTCGACCTTACTGCTTCCGCGAGCCGCAAACTGGCCGTCGAAGCAGATATGCTTGTAACGCTTGTTGAGCAGTTCCGACTGGAATCCAGCGACCTACAGGTAATTGTGACTGATTGTGCTGCATGATGGTCGCGCATGACCAACTTGGTGTGATGCGCACGACGAACTCCCAAGGTCAAATGTCTTTTGGATGCCCAATCGCCGGGGTTTATGCCACGAAGCGTTCGAATCGGCGTTGCGATATGAAATGGTGTGACTGGTGACCTAGCCGTTTGCTCGTGATCTACAGGGCCGCGAATGGCCACATGTGCCGTGTTGGTGTGGCACCGCCACGCGCCACCGCTTTCAATAAATTTCCCGCCTATCTTCAGACCGTCGT
This sequence comes from Pararhizobium sp. P1_E7, assembly GCF_056405855.1. NCBI lineage: Bacteria > Pseudomonadati > Pseudomonadota > Alphaproteobacteria > Hyphomicrobiales > Rhizobiaceae > Pararhizobium > Pararhizobium sp. P1_E7. The sequence goes on from NZ_JBFUBH010000129.1 coordinate 2,432, forward strand.
TAAGAGGACCGCTTGCTACACCAGGTCGAAAGCCGTACCAACCTGCGGCGCTTTCCACATTACTACCACCCAGCGATCTTGGACCGGTCGACACCTCGCGTGTTGGAGAAGGCATCCTTCAACCGGGATTCTCACGACGTCAGCAAAGGCGCGGTGATCTTTGGCCAAATGTGGGATCGGTTGGTTTGTGAACGGATCGATTTTGAGCTGGGGAGGTCGCCGCTCAACGTGCCGCGGCCGCCCGCATTCTAGTAGGAGATTGTCCATAGGCTTGCGAAAACGCACGGGAAAAATGTGAGGCGTTCTCGAAGCCAACTTCAAGAGCGATTTCAATCAATGAGGCCTTCGTTTTCGAAAGCAGTTGCTTTGCGCGTTCCAACCGAATTTTTCGGTAAACGACTGCGGGAGAGCTTTTGGTCTCGGTCATGAACAAACGCTCAAGCTGTCTTCTTGAGAGGCCCACCGACGCCGCAAGCACTTCGATTGGCACGGTGCCCTCTATATGCTGCTCCATGTGGATAAGCACGGCCCTTATTCTGGGATCGTTGCATTCAATCGAAAGAGGCTTGCGTGTTTGAATCGCAAGCGCAGTTCGGGCCTTTTCTATATGCAGAACCTCCAATGCATTTCGCTCGGCGTCTTTGCTGATGTGTCGCCGCACGATCCAAGCTGCCATATCCGCGGCGCTGCTGCCTCCCGCACAGGATCCGCGTGCTCTATCGAGGTTGAAGATCCGATCAGACCTTACTTGATGATCCGGGAAACGCTCCCGAAAAGCATTGTAATGAAGCCAGCTGACGCATGTCCGGTGTGCTTTCATCAAGCCAATTTCGGCAAGTATGAAAGAACCGGTGCAGACTCCGATCAGTTTCACGTTTTTTGCTGCAGCTTCTTTCAGGAAGTTACTTGTGTCCTGGTCGATAGGTGGCTTGGTATCAAGAAGGCCACCCACCACGACGATGTAATGAAACTGGCTGGGGTCAACAAAATCTGACGTTGGTGCGACTTGAACACCGCAACTGGCTGTTATGAGATGCCGCGTGCTTCCCAAGACCTCCCAGTCGGCAAGAACGCGTCCGGATCTATCCAGTTCGTCACTGGCAAGCCGCAGTGTGTCAGCGAACAATGCGAAAGCAGAGAGCGTAAACGACCTCGCAAGAACAAAGCCAATTTTCAACCGATCGACAGAGGCAATTGCATCCAGAGAATTCATAGTACCTCCACGCTGTCTGCCCGTATCCTTTCCGAAGCGGCGCCTTTCTTTTACAAGGGTAGGCTCAGCTTCGCCATTCGGCCGCCGTCGATCGTCCAGACCTGGCCGGTCACGAAAGAAGACTCGGATGAAGCGAGCCAGGCCACGAGGCTGGCAACTTCTTTCGGCTTACCCGTCCGTCCAATCGGGTGGATTTTTCCGATCGTATGCCGAAAGCCTTCGGGGTCTGGCATATTCTCGATAAATTCCAGGTTTAAGTCAGTATCGATCCATCCTGGCGCGACCGCATTGCAACGCACACCTTCGTGACCGTGATCAATCGCGACTGCGCGCGTGAGGCCATGGATTCCAGCCTTGGAAGCACAGTAGGCGGCGTGTTTGGGATTGGACCCCAAACCTTCAATAGAGCCGACATTCACAATGGCCCCCTGTGACGACCGTAGGTGGGGCATGGCTGCTTTGATCAAAACGAACGGCGTGGTCAAATTCACCGCGAGCGTGCGTTCCCAGTCTTCAACGCTCATATCCTCGACGAGCGCCTCTTGCATCATTCCCGCATTGTTGACCAGGATATCAAGCCTGCCCGCTAGGCCGACAATTGTCTCAATCGCGCGTCCGGCACTTGCGGGGATGGTGAAATCGACGGCGATGGCTTCAAACTCTCCATCTTCTCCCCTTTGTGCCGTGAATACACGCGCACCTTCGTCTCTCAAGCGGCGTGCGATAGCAAGCCCGATCCCGCTTCTCCCACCGGTGACGAGTGCAACTTTTCCTTCAAATCTCATCATCCGACCGCCTTGCCACCATTAACCTCAACGAGAGAACCACACATGTAGCGCGCTGCGTCGGAAGCGAGAAACAGAACGACCTCGGCAATATCATCGGGCTCTGCGATGCGGCCGATTGGGACGGTCTTTCCCAGCTCGAGAACTGCCGTGTCCGGATCAAACCCGCGCTTGGAGAAACCCGTTCGAAGCATCGGGGTGTTCACTTCGTTTGGGCACACGGCGTTGACGCGGATGTTCTGATGCGCGTGATCCATCCCCATACATTGGGTCAGCGATGCAATAGCCGCCTTTGTCATGCAATAGATCGCGTGGTTTGGACCTGGCCGAATTCCCCAGCAGGAAGCCACGTTGATAATCGCGCCACCACCCCGCCCGGACATGATAGGGATAGCGGCCCGGCAGACGCGAAAAGGTGCCTCTACGTTCACGCCGACGGACAAGGCCCAGTCAGCGTCGGTCGTATTGGTCACCGCACCACGTGTGATCACACCGGCATTGTTGACCACGATGTCGAGTCCACCCAGGACAGCGAATGCCGCTTTTGGCAGACCATCCGCATAGACCGGGTCAAGCAGGTCACCCGGTAGGTACGCCTCCGCATCAATGCCCGCCATGTCGCGGTCCGCGACGGCGACCTTGACACCCTCCGATCGTAGCTGTTTGACGATAGCCGCCCCGATGCCGCCAGCAGCACCTGTAACAAGGGCGGTCTTTCCTCGAAATCGATTCATCGTCTTCCCTTCAAGCTGTTTTAGTTGAGCGTCGATCGCTGAGAGCCAGGC
>NZ_JBFUBH010000130.1:0-5098 GCF_056405855.1 Pararhizobium sp. P1_E7
ACCTAAAGGAGGTTATTCCGATCGTGGTTCAGCTCGCGCGCTTGCCGGACGGACGCCGCGTGGTATCGGAGATCGTATTCACCAAGGCAGACGCGCTATGAACCCGGCCCTCCTGCTTTTCGGTGGTCTCATTGCACTGGCCAYGGCGGCGTTTGTGGCGTCACTCGCCTATGCCGGTCTCTATTATACATTCGACAATTCGACGTGGATGCTCCAGGCGCTGCAGGACGATCTTCTGGCATCGTACAAGGCCGCGCGTCTCGATCTCTATGCGGGCGAATGGCATCGGCCAGCGATCGCAGCGGGCGCTGGTTTTATTGCCGGCGCCGCGATGCTGATCACGCTTGCGACGGGCAAGAAGAAATCCACCGATGCGCGCTTCCTCAGCACGATGGAGGCTCGTGCCCTTGGTCTGACGCACACCGGTGGCGTGTTCGTTGGCCGGATCGGCGGCAGCCTGATCAAGGTTCCCGGTGGCTTCACCCAGCGTGGTTACGGCAGGCGGCGGCTGACAAAGCCGAAGCTGTTCGGCGGCAAAAAGCTTTGGATCGATGGTGATGACGTCGGCGGCTTTGTCATCGGTCCGCCGCGCTCGGGTAAGGGCGCATCGCTGATCGTGCCCAATTGTCTCCTCTGGCCAGACAGCATCGTCGTTCTCGACATGCGCGGCGAGACCTATGAGGCCACGGCCGGCTACCGGTCGAAAATCTCCCGCGTGTTGCGGTTTTCGCCAGCCGACGAGAACGGCGACACCGAATGCTACAATCCCCTCGACTTCGTCGCCATTGATCCCGATCAGCGCGACATCGATATCAATTCAATCGCGACCGCCCTCTTACCGACGCCAAAGGGCGATGCCTACTGGATTTCCGATGCGCGTGCTCTGTTTGCCGGTGTCACCTCTTGGGTTTTGGAAAATCCTGATATCCCCGACAAAGACAAAAATCTCGGAACGGTTCTCAATGTCGTCGAAGGTGGTGATCAGCCGCTGCGCGAGTGGTTGGATGAGGTTGCCAACCCCGAGCTTCGGGCCGAGTGGATCAGTTCATTTACCTATACGACAATCGCGCGCTTTGCGGTTATGGCAGGAAAACAGTTCGACGGGGTTTACGGCTCGCTTGCCGCGGCCGTTCGTCCATTCAAGAACAACCGCATTTTGCGAGCGACGGCGCGCTCGACCTTCGACATTCGCGCGATGCGGCGCGAGAATATGAGCCTGTATCTGGATTTTCGGATCCAGCAGGTTGCCTCCATTGGGCCGATCTTCAACGTGCTGATGGTCCAGTTCATGGACTACATGTCGCGCACCATGATGACGCGCGGCGAGCGCCGCGTTCTGGTCTTGCTCGATGAGTTTCAAAACCTCGGCAAGCTGGAAAATGCCCTCACCGTCGCGACCGTTCTTGGCGGCTACGGCATACCCTGCTGGTTCTTCGTCCAGTCGCTGCGGTCGATCGACAACGTCTACACGCGCGAAGGTCGACAAACGCTGGTGAATTCCGCACGCGCTCAAATCTTCCTCGGAGCCCAGGATCCGGAGGACCAGCGTTATGTCTCGCAATTGCTTGGTGAGAGGAAAGAAATCACTGTTGATAAGGCGGTTTCGACAGGCGCCACGCTTTTTGATCGCAAGGGGGCGACCATGTCGCACAGGACAGCGATGCGTCCGCTCATGCGCCCCGATGAACTCGGGGCGATGAACGAGACACGCTGCATCATCAAGTTGCGCAATCAGCAACCCATATTCGGCCTTCGCAACTTTTACTATGCTGATAATGAACTGATGAAGCGCGCTTGGCTGCCAATCGCCGCAACCAATGAACAACACCGGATGACAAGAACTCCGGAGGTGGTGGTAGAGGACATAGACCCGTATCCATCAAACAAGGTCGCGCCAAGCATGGTGGCACCAGGCGCGAAGTTTGCGCTGAAAGCCCCTCTCACTCATGTCGCGGCGTCGATCAGGGTCCCAAACGGACGAAACCTAGACGGTAGCAGCGAAGAGCCATCCAAGGTGAAGCCGGATTTCAGGGCAGCAATCGACGAGAGCGCTCGTCGTCAAAGCGACGCAGATGAGGCAATTAGACGAGTTCTCAATTTTTTTGGAACCACACCGGCGAAAAAACGCGCGATCAAAAAGCTTCGTAAGGAAATTTCGGGGGCATTAAGCGATGAATAGTTCGCTTTTTGACAATCGAGGTCGGTCAGGTTTCGGGGTGGAGCGCTGCAAAGCCGTTCAAGCCGTATAAACACGAAGGGCGCTCGATCCTCTCGGAGAGCGCCCTTCGCAGACCCGGACAGCCACAAACGCGCGACAGTGTCGCTGCAGGTAGCCGTCGATAACGGGTGATGTTCCTTAAATGCGATCGCTGGTACTGATTTTCAAGACCCACACGTCGCCTCGGGCCGCAGGATTGTCCGATGAGACATTGGGTCGTTTTGGTCGAGCAAAGATTCTGTCGGTAACTTGCCTGCGTGCAGTTGGCACAATATTCTTCTCTTAGCGCCTTGCAGCGCGAGCGAAAACGGGGACTATTTATGGCAACTGGTACGGTTAAGTTCTTCAACAACGACAAGGGATTTGGTTTCATCACCCCGGAAAACGGCGGTCAAGACGTCTTCGTCCACGTGTCAGCCCTTCAGGGTAGCGGGTCGCTTCGTGAGGGGCAGCAGGTAAGCTTTGACGTGGGCCAAGATCGAAAGACTGGCAAAGCTAAAGCGGAAAACGTCCGCGAGATTTGATCGCATCACGGCATCGTAAGGTTTCCTCGCACCATTTGCGATTGGTGCGAGGGGCCGGGAATCTCACCCACCTTGATAGACTGAGCAACGACGACGCTACAAATTCCATTGCAGTGGCAAGCTCAATATTGGTGCCAGCATTTCAGCAGCTCATAATCTGGCTTTCGCCTACCGTTCGGCGCCATCGCGCTCCTGCTCCGTCTGACGGACGATTTCTCTACGCCTTTCGTCCTGAACCGCTTTCGTGCCGCCAGCTTGTTCCCGCGCCGCCTTCGCCGCTCGACCTGTAGCAATAGCGTTTTGCTGGACCGCGATTGCGGGATCGACACTTGCCGGCGTCTTCCGGTTCTGATCATGGCCGTTGCCAGCTCGAGCAGCCGGTGGTGTTGCGCCTCCCCCGGACGGATGCATGGCTGACGGTATCTGCTGCAATTCGATGTCACGGCGCTGCTCGGCAAAAAGTGCAGAAATCTCGCGCCGCATTTCCTCGACGGCCTGGCGCTCGCCACTGCTGTCGACCATTGTCTCCAGGCGGTCCATCGATTTATTGGCGCGTGCAACGCGCTCGTCGAACTGTTCCAGCGATAGGGGCATAGTGTTTTCCTTTCGATGTTTGATGTCTGAGACCAAAGTCATGAGTTTCGCCAGTGGCGTGGCTGGATCCGAAGCCGTTCTCTGTGCCGATTTTGCAAAGCGGCTCTGCAGCCATGGCGTTGGCGCCCCATTCTGGGCAGCGCCGGCCGCCTTGACCGAAACGGCCGCACTGAGCCCCTGTTCGGACAGCTGGCGCTCGATAGTCTTGACCACCGCAAGGGTCTCCGCGCCTCGGCCAACTTCCTTCTGTCTCTTCAGCTCCCGCTCAACCTTGCTGATGCTCGCTACGGTCGGCGCCAACAGCAACACTGTTCCGGCTTTCACAGAAACGAACCGAGAGTCGACTTTCAGGGCGCGCTCGACAGTTTTCGACGCGGAAGTAGGGTCGTTGGCATTTTTGATTTCCAGCCGCACAAGCACGAAGCCCGTTTCATTTTGTGGTGGAAGCTTTGGCGGTTTCTCCGCGGCAGCAGCGGCAAACCGATTGGCCGCGTCTATGACTGTGGATTCTGCGCCCACCTTTTTAAGAGCGTCTACAGTCGCTCGCCATTGCGGGGCCAACGCAAGACTGCCGCTGACGAGCGAGGAGCGATCCGCGATGGCGGCCCGCTTGCGCTCGACACGCTTATTGACTGCGGACGTTTTGAGATAATGAGGATCGGCGACACCACGCTGATGCGCGCCGGCCTGCGCCTGGCTGTACGGCCGCGTTGCCGCGACGTCGGCCCGGCGGGTCGCCACCATTGCGATCCCATGCTCACGCGCCTTTGCCGCAAACCGCTCTCGCCATTGATAAAGTTCGGGCTTGGTCAACCGCAGCGCTTTGCCAACATCATCGCGGGCGGAAATCATTGCATGGACGTGCACATGCCCGGTTTCAGGATGATGGGCTGTGACCCACCGGTGCCCCGCGACCTGCTCGCTCAGAAAATCGCGCACCGCGCGGTTCATCGCCTCACCATCTGTGCCGGCGCGGGCTGAGAAAATGACGTGGAAAGCATTGCGCGGCTCGACGGTGCGAATATGTTCAGACCAACTCTGCCAAATCCCATCTGCTGCGTTCTTGATAGACGATCCATGCTTTACCGCTTCGCCGGCACTCGAGGTGACAGGTCTATCGGCATGAAGAAACTTTTCGAGGAAGTAGCGGCCCGACTTTTCCGAAGCCGCAGCCCCGAGAATGCGAACATCGGCCCGGCTGCCAGCCTCTACCAACCGAGCCGCAAGATCCGCTTCGGCAGTTTCCGCCAGCCGCACCGAACCGTCGCCCTTCTCCCGGGCTTTCAAAGCGACAGCCAGTTTTCCCGCCGGCAGGTCCGTGACCGAATAGACAGAAACCTCCCCGTGCGGGCGACGGGAATAAAGGAACGGCTTTGAGCCGAAGGCAGCGTTCAGTGCCTCATGAAGATCGTCGTCTCCAACAGGTTCGGCGAACTTAATCGAGATGCTCGCTACCGCGTTTACGGCGTAGGGCTCCCGGAACTCAGCGATCCAGTCGGATAGAATGGCCGCGCGCGCCTCCCTGGTTGCGATGGCTATCCCGTCCTGATCGACGACGGAGATGTCCACCTTCTCCTTTTGCCCATTTTCAGTTTCGACCTCCCGCGTTCCAAGATAGGTGAGCAGGCCCGCGGCGGAAGCGCGGCTGGAAACCGTTGTTGTGACATTGATCAAAACCGTCTGGGCTCCTGCTGCAAGCGCTGCCCGGCTGACAACCTCCGTCGACACCCTGACTTTCAATGAACCCCGAGTTGCTATCGGC
>NZ_JBFUBH010000131.1:0-4919 GCF_056405855.1 Pararhizobium sp. P1_E7
ATCCAAGAGGAAGCGCCCATTTAGAGCGTTTTTCAACTCCTCTTGCCGTTGTTCTCCTTGTCCCACCAGAACGTCTTCACCGAGCCCAAACGCCCAGTGCGGCCAATTGCCGATACGGCTATGGCCACTCGATGTCTGCACAATCTTGGTCTCTTGCGGATGCAAAGGACTATATCCTGCCACACGGCCGTTGCTTGATCGCTCTTCAACCAAGAGAGCGTTTGAAACCGGACTGAAGAAGACCGGAATCAAGAAGCCGGTCTTCTTTCCGAGCGGATCGGCGACGCCAATCAATTTGCAATCCTCAATTATCTGAATCATGCAAACTGGCCTTGATCGGTCAGAAATGTCTCGACGCGCTCATACAATGCCTGCGCAAACGACAACGGGTCACATCGCCCGTACGTCTTATACGGCAAGGGCACTGCATTCGAACAGTCTTGCAGCGCTTCCTGAATATCTGGATCACTTAAGAGCGCGGCCGGGCCGACAACTGCCTTGAGAGCCGTCTTCAAGGACACTTCCTTCGAAAATTGCAACTCGATTGTTCCGCAGCGGTCGTCGACGGATCGGATCGACGGGTCGGCGATCAATCGCGCATAGGCTCGGGAGGTCACCCTTGTCACCGGTATGCTCCTCTCGTTTAGCGTGGGGTGTTGCTCATAGTAGTTTCTATTCGTTTCATAAAACGCACCAACGAGTTGCATAGGCGCGAGCACCGAGCTACCCAACTCAAACTCGTCCAGTTTCAAACCCGGTCCGAGGAGTGGCCCGTAGCGGTCGAATCCTCCGCTGTCGAAAGGAAGGACACGTGCGACCGAGCCAAGCAGCAACGGATCCAGTATTAGGCACACGGGGGCCAATTCGATCATTCCACTGGGACCAATCCCTGCTGCCGGCTTGTAGGCGGGCCGACCATAGAACATATAAAGAAGATCAGTTTGATAGACAGGGCATTTGGTGGTCCCAAGAGTTCGCTCCTCGAGTGCCTTCATCGTGGACAATGCGGTTGTACAGTGCATCAAATGCATGTCCGGACCTGCAGGTCGTGCCTTGTGGATGAAATCGCTGATCGAGACAGGCATGTCTTGGCTTCCGCTTTACAATTTCAGCGCGACATCGCATCGCTTGAAATCAACAGCGGACGAGATCGGCCTTTCTTATTAGCTGGCCACTCGCTAGCTTCGCAACCACTTTGCCAGCATTGTTCTCGSCGACGATGACTTTCAGCGTTTTACTTAGTTCAACGGAAAATTGCCAAGTCAACCTCGTGACAGCGAGGCTGTTTTTACGCTGTTTGGGCCGCGGACCATACTGACGAAAAAGCGCGCCTGAGGGCGAACTGCCATCCTCAAATTATCCCCCACGCCCGAAACCTCCCCCTCCCCGTCATCTCACGCAAGCCCAGTTCCTCCACAATCCGCAGCGCTGCCCGTGGCGTGACGGCAAGTTCCTTCGCGATCATGCCGGCAGACACCAGCGGCCGCGACATCACCAGCTCGATCAGCTCCGGCAGCTTTGACGTTTGACGCCGGCCGATCAGCCTGCGTTCCATCGACCGCCGGGCAAGGGTCAGCCGATCGTGTTCCTTCAGGCCAAGCTCTGCGGCGGCGATGATACCAGCGAGGATGGCCAACAGCCGGACCTCGCGATCGCGATGCCGGCGCCGATCGACGGGTATGGTTTTCAGGCCAAAATTGAACGCGGCGAGATGCGCGCCGGCGGTGACGCCGGCCTGACGCAGGATCGAGGCGGCCAGCAATCGGCCGAGCCAGGGCGCATGCTGCAGCACCGACAATTCATTCCAGGCATCGAGGGCGACAATCGTCTGCAGCACCGCCGGCAGATGTTCGGCCTGCCGCAACAACCCGCGCCATTCGTCCAGTCGTTCGTCCTCGTCCCAGTCGAGATCATAGACCAGCGGATCTTTTTCCCGCGCGCCGGCGTGGACGGGCCGTTTTGCCTGCTCGATTGCGGCGTCGGAGCGAGCCAGCACCGCATCAATGGCGGCAAATTCGGCGTCGAGCGGGCTTACTCCATCTTCGACCTCATCTCCCTCCCCTCCTCGGATTACCTCGTCGTCAGCCGACGTGGTGTCACCCCCGCCCGCAATGTCGGCAGACGCCTCCGTAGCCGCTTGGCCACGCAGGCTGCGAAGACCGTCCGGCGACAGCGCCCAGCCAGATGGCTGAGAGGCTATGCGTCGACGGGTGCGCAGCACATCGCGGGCGATTGTCAGCTCATGAGTCGGCGTGCGAATATCTTTCGTGGCGTCGTGCAGGACGAGGTCTTCCAGATGGACAAGTTCCCCGTCGATCCACAGTGAAGCGCAGGCGTCGGTAAAATGCGAGCGTTCGATCCAGCCCTCGCCCACGGGAGAACGGCCGATCCGCTCATCGAGACGGGTCAATGCCGACCCAGCGTCGGAAATCGGCCGCAGCAGGCTTTGGATGGGCAATTTCGACAAATCGTAAGACATTGAAATCATGGTAAATGATTTGTTATACGGACACCAGAGGATAGTTTGTGTCCGTCACTGCATGATCTTTTGGGTCCGGGTCATAACCATCGATAAGTATAGGTTATCGATGGTAGATTGATTTCGAGGTCCAAATCAGAAAGAATCGCCGCAAAGCACGGCCCCGAAGGCCGCCGAAACCCGCTATTTTGGAGCGTCCGTGCTCAAAGCCAAAAAATCACTGACCGCCGTCGAGCGCCGCGCTGAAGAACTCGACACCATTGCCGCCGTGCTGCCGATGGAGCGCCGCGACGAACTTGCCGAGCTGCTCACCGACCAGGACATCGAGACGCTGCGCCACCTCGTCAACCAGGGCATGGGCGACAACACGTTGCGGGCGCTCACCTCGGATCTCAGTTATCTCGAGGCGTGGGGCCTGGCAGCAACCGGGAAATCGCTGCCCTGGCCGGCGCCAGAGGCGCTGCTCCTCAAATTCGTCGCCCATCATCTTTGGGACCCAGAGAAGCGCGCCACCGACGCGGATCACGGCATGCCCGCTGACGTTGATGGAAACCTCCGACAGCAAGGTTTCCTGAAATCCGTCGGCCCGCATGCGCCGGCAACGGTGCGCCGGAGGCTGGCGAATTGGTCGACCCTGACCAAATGGCGCGGCCTTGACGGCGCCTTCGCCTCCCCTGCCCTGAAATCGGCCATCCGCCTTTCGGTTCGCGCCGTCCCCCGGACGCGGGGTCGCAAGAGCGCCAAGGCGGTCACCGGTGACGTGCTGGCAAAACTGCTGGCAACCTGCGCCACCGATAGCCTGCGCGATCTGCGCGACCGGGCGATCCTGATGGTCGCCTTTGCCTCCGGCGGCCGCCGCCGCAGCGAGATCGCCGGACTGCGCCACGAACAGCTGACCGTCGAACCGGCAATCCCGGTCGAGAATGGCGCCCCCCTCCCCTCTCTTGCCATCCATCTCGGCCGCACCAAGACCAGCAATGGCGAACAGGACGATATCGTCTATCTGACTGGCCGGCCTGTCGACGCGTTGAATGCTTGGGTGACGGCCGGCAAGATCGACAGCGGCAGCGTGTTTCGGGCCATTGGGCGATGGGGAAATGTGTCGCGGCGACCCCTCGATCCGCAGTCGGTCAATGCGATTATCAAGCAGCGGGTGGAAATGGCCGGGATGGAGGCTGGGGAGTTTTCTGCGCACGGTCTGCGGTCGGGATACCTGACCGAGGCGGCCAATCGCGGCATTCCCTTGCCCGAAGCAATGGAGCAGTCGCGACATCGCTCGGTGCAGCAGGCGTCGAGCTATTATAATAGTGCGACGCGGCGAAGTGGCCGTGCGGCAAGGCTGGTTGTGTGACACCGCTGGTTGTGTGACACCGCTTCGTGAACGTACTGCCAGCCAGAATATCCGACAGTAGCAATGATTTGTTGGTCACTCTGACCAGGACCGCGGCACCTCATCCTCTTCTGCCACCACTGCATCTTCCTGATCCGCCGACGCCACGATCACCCCGCGCCTGCTCCAGATCTCCGCACGATCMATGAGCTGTTTCAACTCGCTTTTGAGCGCGTGCAATCGCAAGATATCGTGCGCATAAACGGGGTTGGAGCGTGGATCATAGAACGCGCTGATCTCGCCGCCGGCCGCCGTCCTTGCGGCTTCCAGCTGTACCTTCAAGGCGCTCGCCTCGACCTTCACCTCGAAGTACCGCTTCATCACCTGGATGAGGTGGAGGTCATTATCACTGATTTCCAAGTCGTCTCCTCCGTCGCTCTGTTCGGTAACGGCCTGATCAAAACTTCATGGCAAAGTCACGGTGCCCCTCCGTCAAGACAGCATTCGATCATGCACCAACGACGGGCCGTCCCCCAAAAAAACCGAAGAAAAAGCCCGGTGCGGGAGGAGGTGCACCGGGCTTCGATTGGTGACCGGCAGCTGGGAGGAGGAGTGCTGTCCGTCAGACAAAGCGGCTCGGGAGGAGGTGAACCGCTTCGATAAAATCAAGTTAATGCTGCGGTGCAGCAATTTCAAGATGCATTCTACCCTACGGCCTCACCTGCGACATTATGGCAGCGTGAGACCTTGTTGGTAGGATGGAACCGGACCGGAAAAGGGCGGAATCGACCAGCCGTTCGAAACGTTGTCGGTTCATCGCAATGGTACTAGGCCTGAAGGTTGTCCGCCGACATCTTGCCGGATTTGCGATCCKTCGCCAGTTCGTAGGTGATCTTCTGGCCATCGTTCAAACCGCGCATACCTGCACGTTCAACGGCGGAAATGTGAACGAACACATCTGTGCTGCCATCATCCGGCTGAATAAAGCCGAAGCCCTTCGTTGCGTTGAACCATTTAACGGTACCGGTTGCCATATTTTCTTCCTTTAACTGCATTTCGCCAAGCTCGTGGTCGGGCAAAACAGACGTAGACGCTCGACACAAATAGTCC
>NZ_JBFUBH010000132.1:0-4856 GCF_056405855.1 Pararhizobium sp. P1_E7
GATATTTGCCTCTGCGTCGCAGCGGTCCGAAACGCCGTAGTCAGAGGCCGTGTCCGGCATCAGCTGCATGATCCCGACTGCGCCGGCGCTGGAGACCTGATGCTTTCCGCCAGCGCTTTCGACGTCAACCACCGCGAGTGCGAGGGCCGGATCCAGCTGCTCTTCGGTCGCTATTGCTTTGACCACCGCAAGCGTGCTTGCCGTGTCAACGGGCTCGCAGGCATTGGCCGAATAGGATGCTGAAAAGAGGAGAAGGAGCGCGATCGTTTTCATGGAAAGGTTCCGGTTGCTGCGTCGCAGAATAAAATATAATTAATTCGTCAGGGATTCCCGTGTCAATTCCAAATCGGAGAAATTTCCATGTATCGACAACTCAGGGTCTGCGGCCTGGCGATTTTACTGATGTTGCCCAGTGCGTCTTTCGCGATCGAAATGGGCGAACATCCCTACGAGGAGCCGATGCCATCGTATCTGCGCCAGTTCGCCAAGGAGGGTGGAAAAGTCTTCGTCCTCGAACGATATGATGCCGAGGCCAGACTGGTCGACCGCTCCTTTGAGCGGGTCGGTGGCGAGATCTCCATCGATGGGGCCGTCGAGCGAAGAATTGCCGGGTACGACATTCAGCTACGAGGACTGAACGGCTGCCCAGCGCAGACGGTGACCTACAACCGGGTGCAGACATGGACGTGTATAGACGCCGTTCGTGACTACGCCGGAGCGATTTACAACAAGCGGGCGCACGTCATCCTCTGCAAGACCCTAATGCTCTCGACCGCGCAAGGCCAGGCTATGCCAGCGTCCTGCTTCGTCCTCGTTGGTGGCGACGGCGAGCCCTACCGCACCGTCAATGACGATGACAGCATGGTGTTTCTCGGTCTCGCAGAGATCGGAAAGAAGCCGGACGGTCGATCACGGCGGCCCGATCTGGAACACGCGCAATCGCTTTCAAAAACGATGGGGTTTCAAAATGCGGATTGAACTAACGCTGCTCTTTGCACTCATCCTTGGGTCAGTGGCAAGCGCCCAAGCCACGACCATCCCGTTTTCTTCGGATGTCACATTCGAGACCGGAGATACCTGGAGGCACGAAGGCAGGAAATACAGGCTGTTCGGGGTTCAGTCCTGTATTCGAGGCACGGCATATCGCTCGCCGGAGGGGCAAGAAGGCGATTGTGGGCTGCGCTCACTCGCTTCTCTGGCGGCTCTGTTTTCAACCGGCACAGTCGGATGTCAGTCAATTGGAACCGCAAAGGATGGGGCGATTTTTGTCGTATGCGCTGCCAACATCGATGATGCGACGGTCGATGTCGGAACGGCGCTTATATCCTCTGGTGCCGCGTTTGCAGCGACGCTACCTTCAGGTGCGCCGGTATCGGCCGCCTACGCTGTGGCAGAGCTGGCTGCAAAGGACAGCCGGAGAGGATTTTGGGAAGGGTCCTTCGAGCACCCGGCCGATGTGCTTTCAGGCGGGCAATAATCAGAGGTCCGTGAGGTCGACATCAAGGTTTTCTGAAATTGAGACAATCTCCCTGAGCGTTAGGTCTTTCCACTCTCCGGTTTGAAGAAGCTCCAGCCGGTCCTCTCCGACGCCGGTGATCTCAGCAAATTTGTGAGGCTGGGTTCCGCTACGTTGAAATTCTCTCGCGAGGATTCTGACAAGCTGAGGGGCACTCTTAATGGCCATTTGCGGTCATCCTTTCCTTGCAAGGTCATGGCATGTTCGGCGTCGACTGTAATGGTTTGCGCTGTCCATAAGCGCGATAGGGCGGCGGGGTGCGTTTGAGGGTGAGGACAAGGCGGATGCGAATCCGTCACCCCTAATATCGCACAACCTCGACACGAGTGAAAAGCGAAAATCGCGTCAAATGTTTGTTCAAACTGAAAACTATAAAAAATCACATGACTCGCTCAATTTGCGAGCTGCTCATGGAGGCCCCATGCCCGTTTGACAAAAGAGCTTCGGGGAGACGGGTCCGTGAAGCACAATGGAATGTGCGTACGTGTGTTTTACCCAATGATTTTCCCCACATCAAAACTGTCTGTGCAAGAAATCTCATACCACGACGACGCATGCTTCTTGCTAGCATTTTTCACGGATTTTTGAAATCGGAAGAGATCGTGCTTGCGGTATCGCCACTGCTTGTCGGCAATCTTGGCCGATGAATTTCGACGTCAAGCTGAAAAGAAAAAAGGGCCGACGGAAAAACCGCGGCCCATAAAGTGTGAAGGTCAAAAAACCTCCAGAGGGGAACAGCTGCTGCGGCGGAACTGGGAGGAAGCCGCCAAGTGCATCAGCTGTGTGCACTATGATGCATTTTTCACCGGGGGGAACCTAGTTTTTGTGCAATGCAGCTATGCGGGTAACGCGTTGATCGTGTTGCCACGGCAGACGCTTGGTGAGCGTCGCCCCATAATTTTAGATTTGAAAATACTGTTTTCGTTACGGAAATTGACCTGCGCCACAGCACCTTTCTAGACGGTGGCGGACCAATGTTGGGTTCTCTTTCTCTCCCCAGCCATAATCTTGGATGCAGTTTCAAGGCCGTAATCAGCACAAACGCACGGCTTCCTACAACTGAACGCAGAGGTTGGAACGGGGGTCAAACATCGAACAGGAAGGATGCCGTCAGCGCCGCCGGAAAGGCGGCGGTTGGGGCAACGAGCGTGCCGTGACTTGCCGCCGGCACGCAGCGGACCGATCATGAGACAATACCTATAGCAACAATCTCATGACGACCAACACCGTGCCCGCCTTTATAAGAAATCTGTGCACAGGCTCGCTATCGACCATTCACAATGCCACTGAGATTGGCGATCTTGTGGTGCACCGACGGTGGGTGGCGCTTGCAAGCGCAAAAAAGCAAGCAAAATTATCGCCGCTCATTAATTATACATGAAGCCGTGGACGGTATGCATGGCACGCATTTCCTTCGGCATGATTTCGACTGCGCCTTTCGAACCGGACATTGACGGGTCGTCGGAAGTCCAAACTTTGGACTGAGCGAACGACAGTGGATCGCACCGAACGACCTCATACAAGAGCGTGGTATCACCCAGCTAGGCTGCCTATGCAATCGTACCAAACGGTTTCCAACCTGCACGGCTCACCGATTGGAAAGCGGTTTCCTCGGCGTGGGTCGTTGGTTCTGTCCTGGAACAACGAGCCCAACCCAAGTGAAAAATGTCATGTTTTTGCACTTTATTTAATCGATGGCCTCGTTAGAATGCACTTCAGAGTGGGAGGAACTCATGTCTGAACCGATTAACGCGGAACTGGCGACCACGTCTGCGGATAAGCGAAAGCGCGCCGAGCTGCTGACTTTCCTCGCACTCGCGTTTGGTATCTGGCCAATCATCGCAGTGGGCGTCGTGGGGGCCTACGGATTTGCTGTCTGGATGTGGCAGATCGTATTCGGCCCTCCCGGCCCGTTGGGGCACTAGCAGATGCGCGAGGAAGCTCCCACAAGGCGTTCGTTCCTCCTTGGCAAGGGGTCTGAATATTCGCCCTCCATCCGCCCTCCCGGAACTACCCCAGCCACTTTCCGGTCGTGCACCGGGTGCGGCCTCTGCGTCGAGCGCTGTCCCACCGGAGTGATTAAACTGGGGGATGGGCGACCCTTGCTCGATTTCAGCACGGCCGAATGCACCTTCTGCGGCGAATGCAGGCTAGCCTGCCCGGAACCCGTCTTCCTTCCTGAGGGCGCTCTCCGCTTCGATCATTTTGCATCGATAACGGATGCCTGTCTCGCGAAACGCGACGTCGCCTGCCAATCGTGCGGCGAGAGCTGTCCCGAGAACGCGATCCGGTTCAAGCCGCGCCTCGGCGGACCCTTCCTGCCTGACCTCGACGAACACGCCTGCATCGGTTGCGGTGCCTGCGTGGGAGTTTGCCCTGTCAGCGCGATAACGGTGAAATCTCGACAATTGGAGGCTGCCGATGCCTGAACTGCAGTCCACCAGCTTCCACATATCGAGCGCGGTCGTCGCCACCATGCCTGCGGCCACCGACAAAGTCCTGGCGGAACTTGAACGGATGGAAAACGTCGAAGTCCATGGCTGCGAGCGCGGAAAGATCGTCCTGGTCATCGAGGGGACCAGTACCGGAATGATGGGCGATTGCCTGTCGAGGATATCCCTTCTTGACGGTGTCATCGCGGCAAACATGGTTTTCGAACATGTCGAAACGGAGAGCGCAGACAGATGACCGAAGCACTGACGCGACGCCAGGTTTTGAAAGCACATGCCGCTGGCATCGCCGCGGCCACGGCTGGCATTTCACTCCCGGCCGCAGCCCAGCCAGTTCCCGGCGGGGTAGGGGCGCTGGAGATCAAATGGTCTAAGGCTCCCTGTCGCTTCTGTGGCACCGGGTGCGGGGTGATGGTCGGCGTGAAGGAAGGGCAGGTGGTCGCCACGCACGGCGACATGCAGGCGGAGGTCAACCGCGGCCTCAACTGCATCAAGGGCTACTTCCTTTCCAAGATCATGTACGGCGAGGACCGGTTGAAGACACCGCTGCTTCGCAAACGCAACGGCGTCTACGCCAAGGATGGCGAATTCGAACCCGTCGGCTGGGACGAAGCCTTCGACGTGATGGCGCAGCAGGCCAAACGCGTGTTGAAGGAGAAGGGCCCGACGGCGGTCGGCATGTTCGGATCTGGCCAGTGGACGATCTTCGAAGGTTACGCAGCGACGAAGCTCATGCGGGCGGGATTCCGGTCAAACAACCTCGATCCCAACGCCCGCCACTGCATGGCCTCGGCTGCCGTCGCCTTCATGCGTACTTTCGGCATGGATGAGCCGATGGGATGTTACGACGATTTCGAGAACGCAGACGCGTTCGTGCTCTGGGGCTCTAA
>NZ_JBFUBH010000133.1:0-4616 GCF_056405855.1 Pararhizobium sp. P1_E7
CTCGACCACCTTGCCGGTCTTGGTCATCGGAATATCGGCAACGGCGATAATCTTTGCTGGCACGTGCCGTGGTGAGGCCCCGGTTCTGATCTGCTGCTTGATTTTTTGCGTCAGGGCCGCGTCGAGCGTCACGCCGCTGCGGAGCTTGACGAAGAGGACGACGCGAACGTCGTTGTCCCAATCCTGCCCGATGCAGACGGCGCTTTCGATCTCGGTGATCCGCTCAACCTGGTTGTAAATCTCGGCCGTGCCGATCCGGACACCTCCCGGGTTCAACGTGGCATCCGAGCGGCCATGGATCACGATGCCGCCATGGCCGGTCCATTCCGCAAAATCCCCATGGCACCAGATATTTTCGAAGCGCTCGAAATATGCAGAGCGGAAGCGCGAGCAGTCCGGGTCGTTCCAGAAGCCGATTGGCATCGCAGGGAATGCACAAGTGCAAACCAGTTCGCCCTTGCCGCTCGCCAGCGGCTGGCCGAGGTCGTCGAACACCTCGACTGCCATGCCCAATCCCGGCCCCTGGATTTCCCCGGACCAAACCGGCTTCACCGGATTGCCAAGTACGAAGCAGGAAACGATATCGGTGCCGCCTGACATCGAGGCGAGGCTCACGTCGGGCTTTATGTCTCGGTAGACATAGTCGAAACTGGCAGGTGACAAGGGCGATCCAGTTGACAGTACAGCGGTCAGATGGTCCAGCCGATGAGTTTCGCGCGGTTTTACTTCTGCCTTGGCAAGGGCATCGAGATACTTGGCCGAGGTGCCGAAGATGGAAAACTGCTCCTCTTCGGCATAATCCCATAAGACCTTTGCATCGGGCGAAAAGGGAGAGCCATCGTAGAGGCAAAGCGTGGCCCCGCTCGCCAGACCCGAAACCAGCCAGTTCCACATCATCCAGCCACAGGTCGTATAGTAGAAGAGTCGATCTCCGCCCCCGAGATTGCAATGGTACCGGTGTTCCTTCAGATGCTGAAGCAGCGTTCCCCCGGCTGAGTGGACAATGCATTTCGGCACGCCCGTCGTCCCCGATGAAAACAGGATGACCAGCGGATGGGAAAATGGCAACTGCTCGAAGACGGGTTCGCGCGCGTCATGGGAGGACATGAAAGCCTCAAGTGTACGCCCATTCGACAGCGTAGCGGCAAGGCTTTCCGCTCCGCCACAATACTCCACGATAACCACCGGAACGCCGAGCCGTGGCTCCAGCGCCGTCACCTTCTCGCCGACATCGATGCGTTTGCCGTTATACCAGTAGCCGTCGCAAGCTAGGAATAGTTTTGGCTCGATCTGGCCGAAACGGTCCATCACACCCTGTTCGCCAAAATCAGGAGAACAGGACGACCAGATGGCCCCGATCGACGCTGCCGCGAGCATGCAGGCTACCGTTTCTGGCACGTTTGGTAACATGGCGGCGATGCGGTCGCCTGGTCCAATGCCGAGTGAACGGTAGGCCTGCTGAACACGCGAGACGGTCTCAGTGAGCCTGTCCCAGCTCCAACGGCTTGCCACTTTATCTTCACCGCGAAAGATCAACGCATTGTCGACGCCGCGTTTTGCGAGCAGGTTTTCCGCGAAGTTCAGTCTGGCCTCTGGGAAAAACCTGTCCTCCAGAATTTTGCCGGTCTCAAGTAAAGCCGTCTCGCCCTTATGGCCCTGCACGCCACAATAGTCCCAGAGCCCCGACCAGAACGAGCCGCGCTGGCGGACGGACCATTGGTGAAAAGCGTCATGGGATGGTAGGGAAACGCCGAACCTTTCCGCGCACCAAAGCCGAAAGCGGGTGATCTCCGCCTCTTCAATGCGCGTTTCACTCGGCGAAAAATGCAGCGCCATGCTTCCCTCCATCACACGATCCCCTTTTAACACTGTCGCGGCCTTGGGCCCGCCGGCCCGTCATTTCCGTTCTACTCGCCAGCATCACGCCAACATGTCGGGATGGCAGTGCCAAACGACAGTGCGAATGACGGGCGGGATAGTAGCCAACTCACTTCGACCGAACCCACCCTGTTGGTGTGGTCGCTTCCTCGCAAAGCCACCACGCTCCTGCTTCACGAGCCGATCCGACAGATAAGGCCGGTAACACCGTCAGGTCGCGGCACGCACGTTTCGTGCAAGGGCGAGTGCCTCGGCGATGACTGCATGATCACCGATCTGGTTCATCAGGATGAGGATCAGACGGGCGTTCATGGCGTGGCTCTCGGCTTCCGAAAGGCCCTGATGCGCCTTGATCAAAAGCGCATAGGATTCGTCGGGGCGGTCGAAATTTGGCTTGGTCTCAAGCATCCACTTGATCCTTTGCAAGGGCGCGGCCAAGGGCGGCTGCAACGGTCTTGGCATCGAAACTCTCAAAGCGCGCAGCCACGTGTTGATCAGGACGTATAAGGTAAACAGCGCTCGTCGCATCCCCGAGATAACGTTCGCCGAGGGCCTTGTTGTCACGGCCTGAGACCGAGAGCACGCTCACCGCAATGCCACAGGCGGAAAATGTCGTCGGAACATCGGCATCGATAGCAAGAAGGGTGAAATTGCCGCCAAGCAGGCGAAGCAACCAGTCAGCGCCGATAGGCGCGTCCGGGCAGGGGCTCCCGGGTCGCGTTCGCGCAGGAAAGCTCGCCACGTCAGGACCATTTAGTGGAGAACCATCGTAGGTACAAGGCATGGACAGACGACCGGAATTGACGACCGTTCGCGCGAAGGGAACGGTCTCGGCGAGTTGGAGCACGGCGTCGCGGAAAAGCTTTGAAATGGCTGATTTCGGGGTAATGAAATCCGTCGCCCGCGTCGAGTTCGCGATATTCTCGTCCGCTCCGTAGACCCGCTCGCTGTCGTAGCTATTGAGCAGCGTATCAGGCGCAAGTCCCTGCACCACGAGGGCAAGCTTCCAGCCGAGATTGTCGGCGTCCTGCACGCCTGAATTCGCGCCGCGTGCGCCAAAGGGCGAGACCTGATGCGCCGAGTCCCCAGCAAAGAGAACCGGCCCGTGGCGGAACTTGTCCATGCGGCGACACTGGAATGTATAGATCGAGCACCAGTCCAGCTCGTAGTCCACATCTGGCCCGAGCATTGCGCTCACGCGCGCTCTGATATTCTCCGGCTTGAGTTCCTTTTGCCTATCGATATTCCAGCCAAGCTGGAAATCGATGCGCCAGATGTCATCGGGTTGCTTGTGAAGAAGGGCGCTGTCACCCGACTTGAAATGCGGCTCGAACCAGAACCAGCGCTCGGTCGGAAAATTCGCCTTCATCTTTACGTCGGCAATCAGGAAGTTGTCCTCGAACACGCGTCCGTCAAAGCCATGACCCAGCATGGAACGTATGGGAGAGCGAGCGCCATCACATGCGACTAGCCAATCCGCGTCCAACACATAAGGACCGTCCGGTGTCATAACATCGATCGTTACGTGATCCTCATGCCGCACCACGGCGTCGATACGGTTGCTGCCGCGAATCTCAATTGGCGCGCCCTGGCTCTGCGCCTTGACGATGGCCTCATGGAGGAACTTCTCAAACAGCGGCTGCTGGAGATTGATAAAGGCGGGAAAGGCATGACCGTCTTCCGGCAACAAATTGAACTCATAGAGCAGCCTGTTGTCGTGAAAGACCTTTCCAATGTTCCATTGCACGCCTTTCGCCAGCATAGACACCCCCGCTCCAAGGCGATCGCATATTTCCAGCGTTCGCTTGGCAAAGCAGATAGCCCGGCTGCCGAGCCCCACTCCCTCTTGGTCGTCACAAACGAGAACCGGAACGCCGCGCAGACCAAGATCGAGTGCGGTTGCAAGCCCCACTGGCCCGCCGCCAGCGACGACCACCTTGTGCCTGATCGGCGTTACGGCGGTCTGGTCCGGTGACTTGACGTAAGGATACAGTCGGAACGCTAGCGGGTAGCGCTCCGTGACGGGAGTTCTCATGATCCCTCCTCCGGGAAACGGTTAGCCTTGAAGGTCTGCCCACATCTGCATGTCGCGCTCGGCTGTCCAGATACGTGGATGGTCGATACCGCGCGCCTCGTCATAGGCCCGCGCCACATTGAACGGCAGGCAATGTTCGTAGATGGCATAATCCTTGAACTTCGGATCGCACTCGGAACGAACAGCGTCCCATGCCTCGCGGAGCGAGCCCCCGCGTGCGGCAATGCGCACCACCGGCTTGTAGGTTGAGTCCACGAAATCCCTGGTTCGGTCGAGCGCGCCATTCACCGCATCACGGCCGATCACTGCATCGCCACGGCCCGGTGCGATGGCCGCGAGGTCATAGGCGCGGATTGCCTCCAGGGTAGCACCCCATTCGGCAAAATGCCCGTCGCCGCAATAGCAGGCCGAGTGCGCCTCGACGATGTCACCGGTGAACATGACATTCTGATCCGGCACGTGAATGACGGCGTCGCCGGCAGTGTGAGCGCGGCCGACTTGCATGATATCGACGCGGCGCTTGCCCAGGAAAACAGACATCTTGCCGTTGAAGGTCGTTGTTGGTCAAGTCAGACCCGGAATGGACACATGTCCCTGGAACAGGCGTGGAAAGCGCTGAAATTCACTTTCCCAGTCCTCTTGCCCGCGCTCGACCACCATCTTGCGGGCGGCATCCGACATGATCACCTGGCCGGCGTTGAAG
>NZ_JBFUBH010000134.1:0-4499 GCF_056405855.1 Pararhizobium sp. P1_E7
AGAGAACGCAGCATAGGTCATGTCTGAAATCAGTTTCCGCTAGATGTCGTATCTCTACCAGCGCATACCGATGAAATTCCATCACGCATTGATGTATGTCATTGGATGATCGATAGACTGCTCTCCACCGAATGTATCCCACGTCGCAGCGACGAACTTTGACGGCGATCAAGGTCGAGAACGATATGGAGCGACATCGTTATATCGTGCGTGGTTGATCTGGATCAACGCCCCAAAAACCAGCCGCGTTATGTTCCACCGAAACAACAGCGTTCGGACGGAACGGCTTCGCTCTGGTTGGGAATATCTCCAAGCTTCCCAGTGTGCTGCTGTCCATACATCGCGGCCTGACGGGCTAGGGAGGCCCGGCCGCGACGAAGGCCCGGCAAGTGGCGGATTGCCGGGCCTTTTGCTCTTGCAGCAGCGTGGCGGATTGAGGTCCGGCCCACAAACTCCGATCGTGGCTATGCCGCCTTGCTGAAACTGCGGCCGGAGTTGCCGAAATAGGCATCGAATGCGGATGCCACCGCGCGGATCATGAACCGGTTGCCGTCGCTCACACGGACGTGACCTGCATCGAGCGTCACGACGCCATCGTCCATCAACGCCTGTAGCCTCGTGTTGCCGTTCGACAGGAGCGCTGAATCAAAGCCGTGGACGGAGGCTAGGCCTGCGATGTCGACGGTGAAATCGCACATCAGCCGCTCGATCACGTCGGCGCGGAACCGGTCCTCCGCGGTGAGAGCGTATCCCTTGGCGGTGGCCAGCCCTCCGCCCGCGATGCGCTTCGCATACAGACCGAGTGGAACTTCGTTCTGAACGAATCCCTCCGCGAATCTGCCGATCGACGATGCGCCAAGGCCGATCAAGGTCCGGCATTCGTCCGTGGTGTATCCCTGGAAATTCCTATGTAGTCGGCCGCTGTCTGCCGCGATGGCTAGGTCGTCCTCCGGACGCGCGAAGTGGTCCAGGCCAATGCGCTTGTATCCTGCAGCCATGAGCGCGTGAGCGATCGCTTCCGCCTGTTCGTTCCTTTCCTGTGCGCCAGCAAGGGCAGCTTCGTCGATCAGCCGCTGATGCTTCTTGAAGCCGGGAACGTGGGCGTAGCCGAAGACGGCGAACCGGTCCGGCCGCATCGTGATCGCGGCCTCGACAGTGTCGATACAGGACTGCACCGTCTGGAAAGGCAGTCCGTAGATGAGGTCGAAGTTGAGCCCCCCGATCCCGTTGGCCCGCAGGCGGGAAACCGCCTCCGCCGTGGTTTCCGCCGACTGGATGCGGTTTATGGCCTTCTGGACGATGGGATCGAAGCTCTGTACGCCGAGGCTCGCCCGACCGACTCCCGTCTGGCCAAGGGCATCTGCCATTTCACCAGTCAGCGTCCGGGGATCGATCTCCACTGCGATGCGGGCGTCCGCGCAGACCGCGAAGTTTGCACGCAGAATGTCCATCAGCGTAACGAATTCCTCTGGCCGCACGATCGTCGGGGTGCCGCCACCAAAATGGATATTACCGACTTCAAGACGCTCATTCCGCGATCCGCCGACCAGGACTATCTCCCGCTGCAGGATGTCGAGATAGTCAAGGATCGGCTGATCTCTTTCGGAGATCGTCGTGTGACAGCCGCAGTACCAGCACATCGAGCGGCAGAAGGGGATGTGGAGGTAGAGGGAGGTGTTTTCACGCGAGGGCACGGACTGCAGCCACTCGACGCAGTCACCAGGGCCGATGTTGGGCGAAAACAGAGGCGCTGTCGGATAGCTCGTGTAACGGGGCAGACGCTCCTCTCCGTACTTCTCGATCAACGTCCTGGTCATCGGGTGCTCCATCCTGCCTATTTGATTTCCTTGAGCGTTAGCTATGGGCGCGCGACATGTCTTTGATCCATCGCAAGTGAACGCACTCAAAGACATGCGGCAAAGTTTGCTCTCGAGCAAAGTCGTACACCGACTGCGATCCATTCTCTTTCACGGTCTGGATGATCTGGAGAAATGACGGGTATTCGCTTCGGCGTTTGTCTCAGATCAAATTGGATTCGATCACCTCCGCTATGTTCCTTTGCAACGAAGCCAAGTTGGCTTCTGTTTCAAGGAGCATTCACATGAGCAAGTTCATTAAGACTATCGTCGGCTCGGTCATTCTGGCGGCATCGTTCGGCTGCGCGGCCAGTGCCGCGGACTTCGAGGTTCACATGCTGAACAAGGGCAAGGACGGCGCGATGGTCTTCGAACCAGGCGGCATCAAGATCGCCAAGGGTGACAGCATCACCTTCATCCCCACGGACAAGAGCCATAACGCAGAGACCGWCAAGGATCTGATTCCGGAAGGCGCAAAGTCTTTCAAGGGTAAGATGAACGAGACCATCAAGATCACGTTCGACACTCCAGGAGCTTATGCGGTGAAGTGCGCGCCCCATGTCGGCATGGGCATGATCGCTGTCGTGGTCGTCGGGGACGCGCCTGCTAACCTAGACGCGATCAAGACCGCCAAGTTCCCCAAGAGGGCGCGTGAACGGCTTGATGCCGACATTGCCACCCTCGGGCTCTGACCGAGCTTTGTCCAGTCGACATCGAAACTAGCCGACTGGACATCGAGGGCGCTGTGGGGAAGACGGTTCATCCCGATATCCGCGAAAATGGTCGCGCCAAAGCGGACGAGATGGTCGGTTGCCCCGGCGGGATCTCGGAGGGGGTCTCCTGGCTTCAAGATCGTCTGTTCGGCATCCCGTGATCGTGCAAGGTGAATTTGCACGGGTGTCCACGCGTGGACACCCCATCTTTCTGCATGCTACAACCCGCCACGTCGGCACGGTCCGTATTGATTATTGACACAAGGGAAACGGGTGAAGCCTCAGATGATGCCGCACAGGAACGGTGCCTCCGGGGCGAGCATTGCGTCGCTGATACTCGATAGGAAAATCTCTCGCAAGCAGGCGTATCTGTTCGCAGTGCTGGCGATCTGTTTTTCCATTCTCGTTGCCTTCCTTGTTCGCGACGGTCTGGCTGGTCGGACGGTTGTCGATCTGTTCATTCCTGCAGTGCTCGTCGTATCGGTAGTGGGTGGGTTGACGTCGACATTGATCGTCGCCGGCCTCTTGTGCGTCGCCGCGGTCGCGATGGAAACGGGGACGGACGCTCCGTTCCAAACACCATGGGTCGAACTCGGATTCTTCATCGTGGTTGCCACGGCCATTGCGCTCATCAGCGAATTGCTGAGGGACGCACTGCTGGCTGCGAAAAACGCTGAGAAGGCCCTGCGTGTGCGGGAGGCTCATCTCAAGTCCATTCTGGACACCGTTCTCGATGCAACCATCGTCAGCGAGCAGGACGGGACGATCGTGTCCTTCAATGCCGCGGCCGTCAGGCAGTTCGGCTATGCCGAAGAGGAGGTAATCGGCCAGAACCTCCGCATTCTGATGCCACAGCCCTATCGCAAGGAACACGACGGTTATCTCAACCGGTATCTGAGCACCGGGGAGAAGCGGATCATCGGTGTCGATCGCGTGGTCGTGGGACAACGCAAGGATGGTTCCACCTTTCCGATGAAGCTTGCAGTCGGCGAGATGCGTTCCGGAGACAAGACATTCTTTACAGGTTTCGTCCGAGATCTTACCGAGCGCGAGGAATCCGCTGCCCGTCTCGAAGAAATTCAAGGTGAGCTTGCCAGACTGGCCCGCCTCAATGAAATGGGCGAGATGGCGTCGACGCTCGCGCACGAACTGAACCAACCTCTTTCGGCGATCGCCAACTACGTGCACGGGTGTTCGCGCCTTCTGCGGGACATGGACACCGACGTCGCGGTGATGATGAGGGAGGCTCTGGACGAGGCTGGCAGCCAGTCTCTGCGCGCCGGACAGATCATAAAACATCTGCGTGAGTTCGTCAGCAAGGGCGAGACCGACAAGGCACCGCAGAACATCCGACAACTAGTGGAGGAGGCAGGCGCGCTGGCTCTGGTCGGATCTCGCGAGAAAGGTGTCAGGACCGTATTTGACTATCGGCCAGGCGCGGAGGTGGTGATGGTCGACCACATCCAGATCCAGCAGGTGTTGACCAATCTGATGCGCAACGCCATCGAGGCTATGAAGGACGCTCCCAAAAAGGAGCTGATCGTTCGAATCCAGCCAGGTGCCCCAGGAGAGGTGACCGTCATCGTCGAGGATACGGGCTCGGGAATTCCGGAGGAAATCTCGGCACAGCTATTCAAGCCATTTACGACCACGAAGCCTGGAGGAATGGGAATCGGACTGTCGATATCGAAACGGATCGTCGAAGCGCATGGCGGAACGATGACCGTATCGCACACCCCGTCTGGGGGCGCGAGCTTTCAATTCACGCTGCCTGCTTATGAGAGAGAAGACCATGTCGAAGGATGATTTCACCGTCCACATCGTCGACGACGAGGAACCAGTCCGCAAGTCGCTTGCGTTCATGCTGACGATGAACGGGTTCGCCGTGCGGGTGCATGAATCGGCCACAGCGTTCGCGCAGTTCGCACCC
>NZ_JBFUBH010000135.1:0-4384 GCF_056405855.1 Pararhizobium sp. P1_E7
GCCATGCTGTTTCCCACCATTGCCATGGGGCAGTCAAAAAGCTCGATCGTTCCGGTACTCACTGGCGCCTATGCACCTGCCGAACGTGGCTGCGATGCCGCGGCAGCTGCTTTTATCTATATCGAGGATAAAGGTATCGGCGCCAACAAAACCACCGGGACGGTGAGATCCGTCAAACATGAYGGCGCTTCCTATGTCCTCGACATCCTCTGGGTCGAGGTTGGGGCAGACCAAGCAGACGGCGATCGTGATACGGTCCGGATCGAGGTGAGGGACGATAGGAGCTTCTATTTCTCCAATCCCGCTTCAGAGAGAACGCTGATGCGTTGGTGCAGCTAAGTTTCGAAAGCCATGTAGTCGCGTCGGGACAGCGGCAGCTTTTGAGATAGCGCTGCTCATTTTTAAGCCGAACAAACGCGCCCATAACGACCCTGGGAGATCGTTCTGAACCTCTCCACGCCCTTGGAATTAAATATAATTTATCCCGCCGCGAAAGCGGCGCATTGGAAGCAGATATGGCCAACGCAGACACGACTGAACAGCACCCCAACACCCCTCACCTGGACCTGAGCACCTATTGGCATGCGGGTGCATCGTGGGAGGCGGAACTCTATCGCAAGGAACGCCGATCGCGGAAAATCGCATGGACGGTCGCGACGATCGCGAGCGTTTCGACGCTGCTCAGCCTGTCAGCCCTCAATCTCCTCGTTCCGTTAAAGCAATTCGAGGCCGTTGTGGTGGTAGTCGACAAGACCACCGGTTTCGTTGAGGTCGCACGCTCGCTGGATGAGAGCAAGCTTTCGGAGAACGATGCGATCAAGACCGCCAACATCGTCCGCTACATCAGGGCGCGCGAAACCTATGATCCGCGAGGTCTGAAGGACAATTACGACCTTGCCCAGCTTTATTCGACGGCACAGGCCTCGGTCGACCTGCGCCACGAATTCGAGCCATCCAACCCGCAGTCGCGGGATAAGCTGCTTGGCCGAGACACCCGAATTTCCGTGACGATCAAGTCGGTGTCATTTCTGAATTCGTCGACGGCGACCGTGCGCTTCTCAACAGAAACACGCCGGGATAACACGTTGCGGCGCGAACATTGGGTTTCGGTCGTGCGCTTCCGCTATACGACCGCGCCGTTGAAGAACGAGTATCGCTTCGACAATCCGCTCGGTTTTCAGGTCATCGAGTATCGGCGTGACCAGGAGTCGCTCCCGGAAGTTCTGCCGGCTGATAGGGCGGCACGCTGATGCAAAAATCTCGCCTTATCCTCGCTGCCATCTCGCTGCTGATCATCATGGCAAAGTCCTTGGCTGCGGCCGATCCTCGCATCCGCTACATCACGTTCAACAACAATGCCGTTGTCACCGTTCCCGCCGGGCTGGGCGTATCGACGATGATCCAGCTTGGGAGCTCCGAGGTGATCGAGACAATCTCGGCTGGCGACACGGCGAGTTGGTCGATCGTGCCGAAGAAGGGATCCAGCATCCTCTTCGTCAAACCGCTGCGCGAAAACGCCGAGACCAACGTCAACATCGTCACCAACCAGCGGGTCTATGCGCTTCTTCTGAAAGGCTCGGCCGCCGCCGATCTCAGGGCTGCGTTCCAGGTGCGCTTCAAATATCCCGACGAAGACGTGAACGCACGCCTTCTGGCGGCAGCCCAGGATAGCGCCAAGGATCCACTGCTGAAAGGCCTCGATCCGAGCCGGCTCAACTACGACTATGTCTTCCGGGGCGACAGCAGCCTGAAGCCGCGCGTCGCCTTCGATGACGGCACTCATATGTATCTGGAGTTTCCGGATGAAATCCCGGCGATCTTCGTCGTCGAAGGCAAGCGTCAGGAGTCGCTCGTCAACCTGCGCACACAAGGTAAATACGTCGTGGTCGACAAGATCTCCGCCCAATTCACGCTACGCGCCGGCGACAAATGGCTATGCCTCTACAATCGACAGGCTAATCGCCGATCCTTCGATCTTGTCGAGGATGCCTATGGCCCGAAGAACCTTGACGGTAAGGAGGGCAGCCAGCGATGAGCGGGATCGATTTCGACCACCTCGATGGTCAAAGCAGTGTCGCCAGCACCCGCAACGGCCGTCTCGGCAAGCTGGCGCTTCCGCTCCTCCTCGTCGTCGGTGCGGGCGTGCTCGCCTACGTCAACTGGCCGACGGGTCCTCAGAACCCCGGCCTCAACGAGGGCGCTACTGAGACCTTCGAAACATCGAATACCAGCATTCGTAATTTCCCCGACGAACCGGTCAAGCAGGCAGCCGACCCCAACCTCGTGCAGATCCCTATGGTCGAGGAGAAAAAGCCAGTGGATGCTGCGACAGTTGATGTCACGGTCAACCAAGGTAAAGACCTGGAAAAACTGAGACAGATCGAGGAAGCCCGCCGCCTGGCTGAGGAAGAGCGACGCCGGATGGAAGAGGCACGCCGGCGCGCGGAAGAAGACGAGCGGCTGGCGCAACTGGAAGCCAAGCGGCGCGAAGACGAGGAGAAGGCCCGCTGGGAGCGGTTGCGTTCGGAGCAGATCATTGTCGACGGGTCAAACAGTGAGAGTTTGGCCGGGAGCGACCAGTCGGTGACCATCGCTGATGATGGCCAGCTCGAGACCGTGCCAGGGGCCGAGACCGACGCGAACAAGGCCTTCCTGGCGCAGTCGGAGAAACAGACGGCCGGCATCGTCAAGGCGACCCGCTTTGATCGCACCGACGCGCTCGTCGCGCAGGGCACGATGATCCGCGGTTTTCTGGAAACGGCCATCAATACCGACCTTCCCGGTATGGTGCGCGCCGTAGTACGTGAGGACGTGCGCTCGCTTGATGGTGGACGCATCCTGATCCCGAAGGGGTCTCGCCTGATCGGGGAGTACAAGTCCGGGCTGGCGCGCGGCCAAAAGCGGATCTTCGTCGTCTGGTCGCGGGTGATCCGCTCCGACGGACTGTCGGTCGAGATCGCTTCGCCCGGCGCCGACCGGCTTGGTCGCGCTGGCCTGACCGGCGACATCGACACCCACTTCTGGGAACGGTTCGGCTCAGCAATCATGCTCTCGGTGATTGGCGGTGCGGCGGAATATGTTTCCGCCCTCGGGGAGACCCCGACCAACAGTGCGCGCTCCATCTCCACCGTAGATCCGGTTACCGGAGCTGYCACGACGGTGACCACCGAACCCAGCCAAACAGCCGCGGAGGCGCGCGCCATTGCCGCTGAAAAATCCTCATCCATCCTACAGGAGATCGCCAACGAAGCGTTCAAGGAAAGCTCGAAAATCCCGCCGACGATCTACGTGGCTCAGGGGGAGCCAGTGATCGTGTACCTCCGGCGTGATCTCGACTTCTCCGACTTCTATGCTGATCCCGTCCGGCAGGAGATGATGCGCCTGAAACGCGGCGGGCAGATCCGCAGGGATGTCGACCCCACGCCTTATTATCCGATCGCGCCGGTCTACAAATGAGCGCGTTCCCGTTTCTCGAAAAGGCCCTCGAACGGCTAAAGCCCTTCCTATCGGACGACCGCGTTTCCGAAATCTCGGTAAATCGGCCCGGCGAACTCTTCATCGAGCGCCTGGGTGTGAGCAGCATGGAGCGGGTGGAAGACGCGCAGTTCACGGCCCACTGGATTGGGACGTTGAGCGAGCGGGTCGCGGGTTCCACCAACCAAGTCGTCAATGACGAGCACCCGATCCTGTCCGCGTCGCTGCCATCCGGGGAGCGTTTCCAATGCGTGCTGCCGCCGGCAGCACCAGAGGGCGGCGCCCTCTCCATCCGCAAGCAGGTCATTCATGACATCGGGCTCGACGTTTATCAGCGGCGTGGCGCTTTCGAGCATACGCGCGTCGGGCGCCAGCTTTCGCTGTCGGCTGCCGAAGAAGAGCTTGCCGCTATGATGCAGAGAGACTTCGATGCCATGGAATTTCTTCGGGCCGCTGTGCGCTTGCGGGTCTCCATCGTTGTTTCCGGCGGCACGTCCACCGGCAAGACCACCTTTCTCAATGCACTTCTGAAGGAAATCCCGGACGAAGAACGGATTGTCACGATCGAGGATACGCGCAAGCTGAAGCCAATCACACCGAACACGGTTGCCCTGCTCGCCTCCAAAGGCGACCAGGGCCGCGCCAAGGTCACTCAACAACAACTCCTCGAGGCCTCGCTGCGTATGCGCCCCGACCGGTTGATGCTTGGCGAACTTCGCGGGGCAGAAGCCTTCTCATTCTTGCAGGCGATCAATACCGGCCATCCCGGCTCGCTGACTACAGTGCACGCCAATTCGGGCCGATCGGCCTATGAGCGCCTTGCGTTGATGGTCACGCAAAGTGGCATGGACCTCAAAAAACAGGAGATCATCGACTACCTAAAGGAGGTTATTCCGATCGTGGTTCAGCT
>NZ_JBFUBH010000136.1:0-4377 GCF_056405855.1 Pararhizobium sp. P1_E7
GTTCAACTGCGTGCGAGTGTCATACACCCCTTGGCGGTTCTTCCATCCCAGCCTTTCCATCTGTTCGGCGGTCAGAGGCTCTGTTGCAAGTACCCTGTCTCGCACCGCGGCAACCCGGCGCTTGATGTGCGGATGCCCCGCCGCCCACGCGTTGGTTGCGAACAAGACTCTACGCGCCCTGATCAACCCGTCGTGCGTGCGCACAGTTAGCGTGGCCTGGTTATCTTCCACGCCGGTCATAGGAGTATGTTCGAACAAGCGCACACCAAGTTCGAGCGCGGCGCGCTTCAGGCCCCACGCGAGTTTCGCGGGATGAACGGTACCGCTTCGCTTTCGTGACCATATTGCGCCCTGGAAGAGTGGTGAGGCGAGCTCCATTCGAGTACTCGTGCTATCGAGGCGGACGATGTCGTGCCCATGCTGCTTCGCCAGGCTAAATTCGCTATCGAGTTCGGCGAGGCCAGCCTTGTCGATCGCGACCGTCATCTCGCCAGTCCATTCGAGGTCAGCATCGATTCCAAACGCCTCGATCGTTTGTCGCCAGGCATCCAGGTTGTCCTTCCCGAGGCGCTCGAGTACATCGAGGTCAACCGGGAATATTCGAGCAGCATTCGACAGACCGTGCATTACAGAGGTAGATACAATCCCGCCTGGCCTGCCCGACGCGCCGTGGGCTACTTTACCGGCTTCAATAAGAATGACGTCTCTGTTTGGTTCGGTTTGTTTAGCGAGAATAGCCGCCCAAAGCCCGGTAAAGCCTCCGCCGACAATGAGGAGGTCAGCATCTTGGCGACCAATAAGGTGCGGCTCGGTGTTGGGAGCTGCCGGATTATCCAGCCAGAACGGATAGAGCGTTGCATCAGCAAGCGACTTCCTTAAGCGGTCCTTCAAAGCACACCTCGACAGAGCTCATGACTGCGCCGAGATTTCGGTGCGTTCCAAGTCTGCCATTGTCAGGGCTGTTGAACATCCTGGATTCTGCGTCCTTAACTTCGGACAATCGCAAACCAAGCATGTTAGCGTGATCAGAGGTTTCTACCACGATCCTGGTTCAACGCTGGTCGCTGGTTCATATCTGTTCAAGGCGGTTAGGAATATAATGTCTCCTCCGACGGCGAGAAGTCCGGCTGGGCGAGCCCCACTGCCCGATGTTAAGTTGGCAAGCGGAGTTCGTTCTGACTTTTGATTACCTCGTTTGTTTGTTGCGTGGCTATTCACTGCGGCGACGGGTGGCCATGCGGTGCTCTACATCGGCGAACTATGTGTGTGCATAGCGGTCAAAATTCTCTTCAAGACGATTTAGCCATAGCGTGTGACTGCGAGGTCAGTAGCGTCGATCTCGGGTTGCCTGCCTGAAACGAGGTCGGCGATCACTCGCGCGGAACCGGAGCTCATCGTCCAGCCGAGTGTGCCGTGGCCAGTGTTGACGAAGAGGCCGGCAATCTTCGTTGGCCCAATGACCGGGGTCCCATCCGGCGTCATCGGGCGCAGGCCCGACCAGAATCTGGCCCTCGACACGTCACCGCCCGGGAAGAGATCGGTGACGGAATGCTGGAGCGTCAGGCGACGCGGTTCGCCCAGATCGTTGGTGTAGCCGGAGATTTCCGCCATGCCTCCGACACGGATCCGGTCGCCAAGACGCGTGATAGCAATCTTGTAGGTCTCGTCCATCACGGTGGAGACGGGCGCGTGCCTGTCGTCGGTGATCGGGATGGTTAGTGAATAGCCCTTGACCGGATACACCGGCAGACGGATACCGTGCGGGCGAACGAGAAGCGGAGAGAAGCTGCCAAGCGCCACGACGACAGCATCGGCCTCAAGTCGGCCATGGGCGGTGACAACGCCGGTGACACGTCCGCCCTCCACGTCGAGCCCGCGGATGATGCTGCCGTAGGTGAAGCGAACACCGAGGGCTGCGGCTTTGGCGGCAAGCGCACTGGAGAACTTGAAGCAGTCGCCGGTCTCGTCTTTCGGTGTCAGCAGTCCGCCGACGATCTTTTCGCGCACGTGCTTCAACGCCGGCTCGACGCGGATGCAGCCTTCTGGGTCGAGCACTTCATAGGGAATGCCATCGGCGGCGAGCGCCTTGACGTCCTTGGCAGAGGCGTCGAGTTGGGCCTGCGTGCGGAAAAGCTGCAACGTGCCCTGCATGCGCTCGTCATAAGAGATGCCGGTCTCCTCGCGCAGCGCGGCGAGCGCAACGCGGCTGTAGTCGGCGAGGCGCAGCATGCGGCTTTTGTTCAGCGCATAGCGGGCGGATGTGCAGTTGCGCAGCATCTGCGCCATCCAGCTCAGCATCGCCATGTCGATCTTGGGGCGCAGGATGAGCGGAGCATGCTCCATGAACAGCCATTTCATCGCTTTCATGGGAATACCGGGCGCTGCCCAGGGCGAGCAATAGCCGAAGGAAACTTCGCCAGCATTGGCAAAGCTGGTTTCCAGCGCCGGACCGGGCTGGCGGTCGATGACCGTGACCTCATGGCCTGCTCGCGCAAGCTGGTAGGCCGATGTGACGCCGACGATGCCGGCGCCGAGAACGATGATTTTCATGATGCCCTCGATTGAAAGAGACGGTGTCAGCGATAGGTGCGCTGGTAGCGGTTCCCGAGACCGGTCAGGATTTCGTAGGAAATGGTGTTGGCGTCGCGAGCCACGTCTTCCAGCGTCTGGTGCGGGCCTAACATCTCGACGCGGCTGCCGAGCGTGAGGCGGCCTTCCGGCAGGGCGGAGATGTCGATGGTGATGCTGTCCATGGAAATGCGTCCGATGATGGGCAGACGAAGACCGTCGCAATAGACCGCGCCACGCCCCGAAAGGCTGCGCGGCAGGCCGTCCGCATAGCCGGCGGCGATGGTGGCAAGGCGCATTTCGCCTGTGACAACATGGCTGCCGCCGTAGCCGACACGTGCGCCCGCTCGCACCGTGCGGGTTTGCACCACGCTGATGTCGAGGCTCACGACCGGCTCCAGAGGATTTACACCAACGGCGTTGGGTGCGCCGCCATAGAGGGCGATGCCGGGGCGGGCGAGCACGCCATGATAGGATCGACCGAGAAAGATGCCGCCGGAATTGGCAAAGCAGACGTCGAACTGCGGAAAGGCGGCTGCGACCAGCTGCATCTCCGCAAGCTGGCTGTCATTCTGTCCACTACCGGTATCGTCGGCACTGGCAAGGTGGCTCATCACGAACAGCACCGCGATCCTGGGTTCGGCTTTCACCAACGCGACGAGGGTGTCGCGATCCTCTGGCGGTACGCCGAGGCGCGACATGCCGGTGTCGAACTGGAGCACCGCGGGCAGGGTGTGGCCGGCCGCCTTCGCAGCACCGGCCCATTCTCGCCACTGATCGAGTGAATTGATGACCGGTACGATGCCGTGACGAGCGCAGGTGCTTTCGTTGCCCGGCTGAAGGCCGTTCAGCACGAAGATGCGGGCATCGTCGGCCAGAAGCGGGCGCAGCTGCAGCGCCTCGACGAACTGTGCGACGAAGAAGTGGCGGCAGCCCTTCGCGTAAAGGTGGGTCGCAACCCGGTCGGCGCCTAGCCCGTACGCATCGGCTTTGACCACGGCGGCGGCGCCTGCGGGGGAAACCTCTTTGACAAGTCGCTCATAATTGCGGGCGAGCGCTGTCAGATCGATCGTGAGATAGCCAGACGCGGCGCCGATCCCCTCGCTGATGTTCCGTGATGTCACGCCGTCCATACCCGTCCCCTATCCTTCATCTAAAGACTAGTGAAACGATCGTGGAATTTCCGGCCGATGAGCGCTTGATTATTGCGTTTCCGCATGATTGTTGGAAGGAAAGTTGATGTTTTGGAACAATCTGCAATGGCCTCTCTTGATACGATTGACCGCAACATCTTGCGGCTTCTCCGGCTCAATGCGCGCAGAAGCAACGCGGCCCTCGCCGCCGAAGTTGGGCTCTCGCCGTCGGCTTGCCTGAGGCGGATCAAGCTGTTAGAGGCAGGCGGTGTCATAAGAGGCTACACGGCGCTCATCGATGCAACGAATGCGGTGTCTACGATTGCCGTCATTATCAACATCACCCTTGAACGCCAGACGGAGGATTGTCTCGATCGTTTTGAGGCCGCTGCACGGAGGTATCCCGAGATCCAGGAATGTTTTTTGATGACCGGCGGCTCTGATTATCTGTTACGCGTCGAAGTGGAAAATGCCGGCGAGTTCGAACAAATACACAAGGAGATACTTTCGAAGCTTCCGGGAGTGCTTCGCATTCACTCGAGTTTTTCGATCCGCAATGTCTTGGTGACCCGGGCGAAGGCACGTCGATAGAGATCCGGAGCATTGCCCAGGTAAGGTGGTTTCGCTTGAAGGACTGTTTACTTT
Organism: Pararhizobium sp. P1_E7; assembly: GCF_056405855.1. Lineage (NCBI taxonomy): Bacteria > Pseudomonadati > Pseudomonadota > Alphaproteobacteria > Hyphomicrobiales > Rhizobiaceae > Pararhizobium > Pararhizobium sp. P1_E7. The sequence goes on from NZ_JBFUBH010000136.1 coordinate 4,347, forward strand.
ACACATATTTGTCTCCAGCCGGGACGAATAC
>NZ_JBFUBH010000137.1:0-4324 GCF_056405855.1 Pararhizobium sp. P1_E7
GTGATGACTTGTCTGGCCTCGTTCGTCTGTACCGTCTGGATGGCGTTGCCGGCATAGATTGGCCGCTTGAACGTGTCGGCCGAGACGACTTCGGTGATTTCCGAGATCTGGGCGATGTCCAAGAGGGCTGCGACGCGCGGCAAAACGTTCTTGCCGGTCGAGGTGGCCGCCGAGATGATGGTGTCGTAGCTGCCCGCCAGCGAAACGATCAGGGCTGCGAGCGGCTCGGCCAGGTTGTTGGCAAGGTCGTCGCTTTCGGCAAGTAACACCTTGGAGACGCCGGTGAGTTTTGCCGCCGCATCGGCCGCGCCTTGGGCAGCCTTGCCGGCCACCAGAACGTGGACGTCGCCACCGATCTTGGAGGCAGCCGTCAGCGCCTTGGCGGTCTGATCGGACAGGGTTGCGTTGTCGTGGTCAGCCAGAAGAAGAATGGCCATGATGTTAGTCTCCTTTTCTGGACCTTAGAGTACGCCGGCTTCGTTTTTCAGCTTGTCGACMAGYTCGGCGACKGWCTTGACCTTGATGCCRGCYTKRCGRCCACYCGGCTCCTCGGTCTTCAGGACCTTGAGGCGCGGSSTSGTGTCGACGCCGAAATCGGCSGGSGTCTTCTTGTCGAGCGGCTTCTTCTTGGCCTTCATGATGTTCGGCAGCGAGGCGTAGCGCGGCTCGTTGAGGCGCAGGTCGGTGGTAACCACGGCCGGCAGCTTGATCTCGATGGTCTGCAGRCCGCCATCGACTTCGCGGGTAACCTGAGCGTTGCCGTCACCGATCTCGACCTTGGAGGCAAACGTGCCCTGTGCCCAGCCCAAGAGGGCCGACAGCATCTGGCCGGTCTGGTTGGAGTCATCATCGATCGCCTGCTTGCCAACGATGATCAGGCCGGGCTGTTCGGCTTCCGCCACGCCCTTGATGATCTTGGCAACGGCGAGCGGCTCGACCTGATCGTCGGTCTCGACCAGGATCGCCCGGTCGGCACCCATGGCCAGAGCGGTGCGCAGCGTTTCCTCGGCCTTGGCTGGGCCAACCGAGACGACGACCACTTCCGAAGCCTTGCCGGCTTCCTTCAGTCGCAGCGCTTCCTCGACCGAAATCTCATCGAACGGGTTCATCGACATCTTCACATTGGCAAGCTCGACACCGGAACCATCCGGCTTAACGCGGATCTTCACGTTGTAGTCGACGACCCGCTTCACGGGGACGATGATTTTCATGGCCAACCTCCATTTTGCGAAAGTGCCATTCTCCGGCCGGACCTGTGTCTTCGGACCAATGCATGGCAGGAAGCTTGTACAGCCATGCCGAATTTTTTTCAATATGAAATTTGTACCTTAGTTTTTCACGCCCGCCGTATTCTCTTTCTCGGAATATCGAAGTTGTGAATAATGTGGAATGCGTTGAGTGTTGCCTCTCCAACTGCCTAAAGATATGCAATTCTCACTTGAAAAGGAATTGATCATGCCGCAACGCGCTGACGAGAGGCTTAAAGCTTCGGACGAGAGCCAAACACAAGAAGACGTCATCGGATCGCAAATCAGAGAATTGCGCAAAGCCAAGGGCATGACACTTCAGGAGGTAGCGGACTCAGCTGCAATTTCCGTTGGGTATCTCAGCCAGATCGAGCGAAACCAATCAAAGCTACCGATCGGGGTCCTGAAGAAAATCAGCACGACGCTTGGTGTCCAGATCAACTGGTTTTTTCACGCGAGCGATGTTCCAGCGGACGAAAAAGACATCATCGTTCGCGCTGATAAGAGGCGCAAGCTGACGTTTACGAAGCTGGGTATTCAGGAAGAGTTGCTCTCGCCCAACCTCAGCGGGCCCTTGGAAATGCTCATGAGTACGATCGATGTCGGTGCCGACAGCGGCGACTACAGCCACGACGGCGTTGAGGCAGGAATTGTCATCAGCGGGACGCTCGATCTATGGGTTTCCGGCCAGCATTTCATCCTGAACGCAGGTGACAGTTTCTCATTCAAAAGCACGGAGACGCATCGCTGCGCCAATCCAGGTAACGAGCCGACCAAAGTCGTGTGGATAATCACGCCGCCACAATACTGACCGCTCCGCAGCCGGGGCGTCCGCAGTTGCATCGGTATTCAACGAATCCCCGAAATGGGCTCTTGTGGCATTTGCTCCACAATTCCGGGCTATCTACCAAAACGCACCAAACAATACTAAAAAGTTTTATTCATTCGTGAAATTTGATTGATATTTTTTCACCAAAGACGTAGTTGGAACGGCGCGTCAGATCGGCCCGAGTGATGTGAACCCAGACCAATCTGGAAGCAGCCACAGTCGTCAGCCCCAGACGCTAATGCCGCCAATTCTTTTGGAGTCTCCCGTGACCACCAATTCTCTTGTCCTCAATGTCTCCTGCCAATCGACACGCGGCATTGTCGCCGCCATCTCAGGCTATCTCGCGGAGAAAGGCTGCAACATCACGGACAGTTCGCAGTTCGACGATCTGGAGACCGGCCTTTTTTTCATGCGCGTCGGATTTCGCTCTGAAACCAGCGTCGCCGAAGCGGATATCCGCGAGGGTTTCGCCGAGATTGCAAAGAGATTTGCAATGGACTACGCCTTCAACCGAGGCGACCGGAAAACCAAAGTTCTGCTTATGGTTTCCCGCTTTGGCCACTGCCTGAACGACCTGCTCTACCGTTGGAAGATCGGAGCGTTGCCGATCGAGATCGTCGGCGTAGTCTCCAACCATTTCGATTACCAGAAGTTGATCGTCAACCACGATATCCCCTTCCACCACATCAAGGTCACGAAGGAGGACAAGCCGCAGGCGGAAGCCAAGCTGATGGAGGTCGTCGAGCAGTCCGGCGCAGAGCTCATCGTGCTCGCCCGATACATGCAGGTCCTTTCGGACGCCGTCTGCAAGAAGATGTCGGGCAAGATCATCAACATCCACCACTCCTTCCTTCCGTCCTTCAAGGGAGCGAACCCTTACAAGCAGGCCTATGAGCGCGGCGTGAAGCTGATCGGCGCAACGGCCCACTACGTCACGGAAGACCTCGACGAAGGTCCGATCATTGAGCAGGACGTCGCCCGCATCACCCACGCGCAGTCGCCGGAAGACTACGTTTCGATCGGCCGCGACGTCGAAAGCCAGGTTCTGGCACGCGCCGTCCACGCCCATATCCACCACCGCGTCTTCATGAACGGCAACAAGTCAATCGTCTTCCCCGCGAGCCCCGGCTCCTACGCTTCAGAACGCATGGGCTAAAGCGATGGTCGCCAAGATAATTGATGGAAAGCAAGTCGCCGCGTCTGTAATCGGAGCCGTAAAGGCCTCTGCCGCTGCTCTGGAGAAAGATACAGGCGTCAAGACCGGTCTTGCCGTCGTCATCTTCGGAAACGATCCCGCAAGCCACGCCTATGTGGGCGCGAAAAGGCGCATGGCCGAGGAATGCGCTTTCAAATCCATCCAGCATACGCTGACGGAAGACACGACGCAGCAAGAACTGGCAAGGCTCGTCGAGACGCTGAATGCAGATGAAAGCCTGCATGGCATCCTCGTCCAGCTCCCGCTGCCGAAGCACCTGAATTCCGATCCGATCATCCAGTCCATCCTGCCGGAGAAGGACGTCGACGGCCTGCACGTCGTCAATGCCGGCAAGGTCGCGACTGGCGATCTCAATGGTGGACTTGTCTCCTGCACGCCCGCCGACGCGATGGCCTTGGTCAAAAGCAAGCACGGCAGCGATCTCTCCGGTCTGAATGCCGTTGTCATCGGCCGGTCCAACCTGTTCGGCAAACCAATGGCGCAACTTCTTCTGGCGGCGAACGCAACGGTGACTATCGCCCACTCTCGAACGAAAGATTTGCCGGCCGCCAGCCGCAACGCGGATATTCTGATCGCCGCCGTCGGTCGTCCGGAAATGGTCAGGGCGGATTGGGTGAAGCCGGCGCGACTGTGATCGATGTTGGCATCAACCGCATAACGGCACCCGAAAAGGGTGAAGGCAAGTCACGGCTTGTCGGCGATGTCGCTTTTGCCGAGTGTGCCGAGGTTGCCGCCGGCATCACCCCAGTTCCCGGCGGTGTCGGCCCCATGACGATCGCCATGCTGATGRCCAACACCGTCATCGCAGCCCATCGCAAAGCCGGAAAGCCCGCGCCGAGGTTTTGACTTTTTGGAGTCCATCGCACAATGAACGACCTTCCGACCGCGAGTGCATGGAATTCGACGTCGTGATCGTCGGCTAATCGAGGCGGTCATCGCTGTTGGCAATTGATATAGAAGACGCAGCCGACGACTACCGAACAGGCGTCACAGCAATCGTCGGTGCGGTTATCATGCCGCAACCGTTCCCGC
>NZ_JBFUBH010000138.1:0-4315 GCF_056405855.1 Pararhizobium sp. P1_E7
GTGCGGCAAGGATATTCGTGCGGAATGAAGTTCTTATGCTTGGTGAGGAAGAAGAACGGGTCCATCTCGCCCTTCATCGGCGCGTCAGGCACGTCGAAACGCTCTTCGGCAATCTTTCCGAGCTGCCAGTAGCGAATGGCGTCGCCGGCGTTCAATTTGCGGTTCATCAGGGATCTCATCGGGGTCATTTCAGCTCTGCCAGGGCCACCGGGGCCACGTCGTTATATTCCTGGTTTTCTCCGGTCATGCCCCAGACGAAGGCATAGGGGCCGGTGCCGGCGCCCATGTGGATAGACCAGGCGGGGGAGAGAACGGCATCGCCATTGGCGACGACCAGATGGCGCGTTTCTTCAGGGCGGCCCATCAGATGAATGATGCGATCTTCCGCCGCCATGTCGAAGTAGCAATAGGCCTCCATGCGGCGCTCATGCAGATGCGGCGGCATGGTGTTCCAGACACTGCCCTCGGCAAGATCGGTGATACCCATGAGAAGCAGGCAAGACGGCGTGACTTCCGGATGGATATACATGGCGAGACGACGTTTGTTCGAGCGGCGGCCGTCGCCCAGATCAACCGCTTTCGATTCCGCTTTCCTGATCAGCTTGTGGGGAATATCGGCACCGGCCGGAACGGAGTTCATGTAGAACCGGGCAGGGGTCTTTCCCGACAGGCTCGTCATCGAAATCTCGCGCGCGCCGCGGCCGAGATAGAGAACGTCACGGTTTTCCAGCGTGAAAGATTGTCCGTCGACAGTCACGGTGCCCGTGCCACCCAGATTGGCGATGCCCATTTCTCGTGCCGACAAGAGATAGGGCGTGCCGATCTCGTCACCGGAACCGAAGGCCACGCTCTTTGAAACCGGCATCGCGCCACCCAGAAGCAGGCGGTCGACATGGGTGTAGGTGAAACTGGCGGCGTCCGGCACGAACAGGTCGGTCATCAGGAAGGCGCTGCGGAGTTTTTCCGTGTCATAGCCTTTGACGTCTTCGGGGGCTGCGCCGTACAAAATCTTCATCGTCATGCTTCTTGTCCTTCTTGTCCGACGTGCTGCAGGCCTTCAGAAAGGCAGAGGATTGCTAAGGCCTGGCCGTAGCCGGTCGGTTGAATGGGGATGTCTCTGTAGAACTGGAGATCGTGGCCCATGCGGGTGCCATAGGAAACGTTTCCGACGGTGCCCGTCTCATCGATATTGTCCATTACCACCTGCAGGGCCTTCAGGCCGGCAGTGCGCCATGCCGGGGTGCCGAGGCCGAGGCGATAACCTTTCAACAGGCCGTAGCCGATACCGGCCGTGGCGGAAATTTCCTCATAGGATGTCGCGTCGTCAAGTAATGTGCGCCATGCACCGGATGGAGCCTGCAGCGACAGGAGCGCATCGACCTGCGCCACCAGCACGCCTTGCAGGAAATCCTTCACCGGCTTGGCGAGGTCGGCGAGGTCGAAGAGATCGAGCAAGCCTGCCGTAATCCAGGCATTGCCCCGCGCCCAGCGCGCCCGGGCGAAATTGTGCCGGCCATCGAAGGTCCAGCCGTGAAACCAGAGGCCGGTATGGGTGTCGGCGAGATAGCGGGTGTGGACGAGGAACTGGCGCGAGGCTTCTTCGACCAGTTCGCGGCGGCCACTCGCCTGCCCGTAGGATGCAAGGAACAGGGCGACCATATACAGCGTGTCATCCCACAGTTCGTCGTGATTGACCTTGTCGGAGACGTGATGCTCGAAGCCGCCTTCCAGCGTGCGTCCAAGCTCCGCCATCACCCGGTTTGCCCATTCATCGAGAACCGGCTGCCAACGAGGATCGCGGGTTTTTGCCCAGAGCACCGACAGGCCGAGCATCGGCGCAGTAGTATTGACGTTGAGCTGCGGCAGGCCGGCTTCGATACGCTGCTGATACCAGGCTTCTACCAATTGGCGCAGGTCGTCGCGGCCGGTGAACAGCCAAAGCTTGATCAGTCCATAGAGGCCGACGCCCTGGGGCCATTCCCAGCTATCGAAGCTGATATAGTCGCCGGCGGTCCCATCGAGATTGGGCTCATGGAAACGGCCGTCGTGCTTGAGGCCGGTCGTTCCGGCGACAAGGCGATCGAGACCGTTGCTGATATCGCGGCCATCTGGACCCATGAATGCTCCTCCACATTTGCCGCTCTTGGGGGGACGGCTCGTTGGATAAATAAATGCATGTCGATTTTTGTTGCGCAATATGAAAATTTTTCTCATGTTGATGCAACGGAGATCGATATGGCTGTCAAACCCATCGCGGGCAAACGCGGAAAGAAGAGCAGGCGCGTGCGTCTGGAAGATATTGCCGAGGCTTGCGGCGTGTCGCTGAGCACGGCCTCGCGGGCCATTGCCGGCGAAAAAGGAGTCCGTCCGGAAATCCGCCAGATGGTCCTTGAAGCCGCGAAAAATGCCAACTACGTCATCCCGACGGCCGTTGCCGGTCAGAAAGTCATCCTGGCAGCGTCGAGTGCTGCGATGATCGACTATGTGCGCAACCAGTTCACCCTCTATGTGCTTGAAGGACTGAAGGAACGCGCGCTGGCGCTGGGGCTAGTGATCGTCACGCGACCGATTGCCGACCGCAACGAGGAACTGGCCGTTCTCAAGGAGGCGCAGGATGATCCGCAGGTTGCGGGCCTCTTATTCCTGACCGTGGATGACGAGGGCATGCTGGCCGCAACACGCGGCTTCGACAAGCCGGTGGTGCTGCTCAATAGCGACGATCCGTTCATGCGGCTTTCCAGCGTCACGCCCTGCAACCGGTCCAGCGCACGGCTGGCAGCCGACCATCTGATCGGGCTCGGCCACGAGCGCATTCTGTTCCTGATGCGGCCGGGCCGACGCACCATCGAGCGGCGCTACGAGGGCTGGAAGGATGCGTTGCTGCATCACGGACTTGCTGCAGACGCGGATCTGGTTGTTCCCGTCGATGACTGGTTGCCGGAACTGGCGGCGCAGGCCATCGCGTCACGGATCGAAGCCCGCGGGCTCGATTTTACCGCTGTGCTGGCCGCTGGCGATAGTTTGGCCGTCGGCGCGATGATGGGCGTTCAGCAGCGGGGCTATTCCGTTCCAGGCGAGGTGTCTGTCATGGGTATGGACGACTTGCCGCAGGCCTCTTTCCTCAATCCGCCGCTAACGACGATGCACATCCCGATGCGCGAGATCGGCTCGGTCGCACTCGATCTCTTGCGTGACAGCCTGTCCGGTCTGCCGATGCCGCCGCGCCGTGTCGAACTCGCCTGCCATCTGGTCGAGCGCGCATCGACGGCGTCTTGCCGGCCTCTTCTGGTCATATAGTTTCGACGTGTAAAGCCAGGTCGCGGCTATTGCCGGGGCGCTTAGACGCGTCTGCGGCCTTCGTTTTCCCCTGGTCTACACTTCACCAAGCGAAAACCGGATCCGTGCCCGGCGATAGGCGTCCGGGATCGAGAGCGCCCAGATGAACAACCCGCTTCTTTCTCTAGAGTTACCATGCGGCGAATTCTTATCATGTTGAGTTCACTTGCGATGATGAGCTTTTCCTGCAACGCATGGGCTGACCCTGGCTACGACGCGTATATGAATGAGGATTATGCCAAAGCCTTGAAATATTGGAAGCCACAGGCAGAACGTGGTGACGCGTATTCGCAATTCGGTATCGGCGTGATGTACAGCGATGGCGAGGGTGTAGCGCAAGATACTGCAAAAGCAATTTACTGGTATCGCAGGGCCGCGGAAAATGGCGAGACAGATTACCGAAGATCCGCAGGTAGAATTCCTGAAATAAGCCACCTGCAGACGCTGAAGTGTGCAGCGTGGCTTCAAAGAATGGAGACTTGAAAATGATTGCCCGCTTGTTCATCACCGGACTATTGGTGGTTATAACGCCCGCCCTGGCTCAAGCTGAAAAAGAATATGATCCCGATGCCGTGAATGTYGTTGATGCCATCAACTGCAAACTCGACGCGCCCCAGTACATGGGTTTTTCTGTAACGTTAGGTGACGACGATGGCGGTTTCAAAAAAAGGGGCTGGAAGAAACAGGAATCTGGCAATCTATTTCTGTCGCAATATCTGCTCCCTTCTCCGATTAAAGTTGCCGACTATACGACCAATGAAATTGTGTTCAGTGCCAACGCCGTGCTTGCTATCCTCGATGTAGCAGATCCGAGCCAACTGGCGCTTCGGGAAAAAATTCCGAATAGTGTTCCTGGAACGGACAAATTTCGTGGTGAGCGCGAGTTGGTAAACAAGGTCGAGAAGGACGAGGAAACGGGCTGGACCGTGACCACACGCATTACACGCAACATATCCACCGTTAGCAGTCACCCGGGAAA
>NZ_JBFUBH010000139.1:0-4314 GCF_056405855.1 Pararhizobium sp. P1_E7
TACCAGAACCTCTCCGACCAAGCGAAGAGGTAATCATGATTCTCAACGGAACCAGCCTGGCTAACAAGCTGACAGGAACGAGCGCCGCGGACAAAATTTACGGCTATGACGGTGACGATATTTTGTATGGCAACGCAGGTAACGACCTTCTCAATGGCGGGATTGGCAACGACAAGCTTTATGGTGGCCTCGGTGACGACTTCATCAATGCGGGGGCCGGCAACGACTATGCCGAAGGCGGCGACGGTAACGATACTTTCGACGGCGGGGCGGGCAATGACCGGCTTCTTGGCGGCCTCGGAAACGATATTTTYGACGCCGGCCTAGGCGACGACATCCTGGAAGGTGGCGACGGCCACGATCACTTTTTGGGCGGCGCGGGAAACGATACGATTTATGGTGGCGCCGGCGAAGAGTATGTCGATGGCGGTGACGGAAACGATATCATCTATGCAGGAAGCGGAAATGACGGTTTCACCAACCGCATTGATCCCGCGACAGGGAAATTGACGCAGCAGGCCGTGAGCGGGGCCGCTGGCAATGACACCATCTACGGCGAGGATGGTAACGACGCCCTGAAGGGACAGTCGGGCGACGATAAAGTGTTCGGCGGCAACGGCGACGACCGGGTCGATGGCGGAGACGGCAATAACTACCTCAGCGGTGGCGAGGGTAATGACATGCTTGATTCCGAGGGCGGCAAGGACGAAGCGCATGGCGGCATCGGCAATGACAGCATCGAGCTTGGCGGCGGAGACGATGTAGCGTTCGGCGATGCCGGTGCCGACACCATAAGCGGTGAAGGCGGAGCCGACAACCTGAGGGGTGGCGATGGAAACGACCGCTTCTACGGCGGCGACGGAAACGACATTATCCGCGGGGATGCCGGTAACGACGTTCTGATTGGCGATGGCGGCGCCGATACACTTTGGGGTGGCGCAGGCGCCGATCGGTTCTCTTTCAAGGGCGCCAGTGTCCTGACCGGCCGCGATACCGTCATGGACTTTCAGGACGGCATCGATACGCTGAGCTTCGAGAGGCTCGGACTGACCCAGTATTCCAGCTCGGGTGCCAATGGAACGGTTTATGCCTACAATGATGCCAGCGGTGACGTCATCATCAAGGGCCACGACTCTTCGGGCAACGCATTTTCTGTCCTCATCGATGATCCGTTGGGCAATCTTACGGCCGCGAATTTCAGCCATTCGGATTTCATGTTGTCATAAGCGCAGTTCATCTGACGTCCTGACTGAAATCGCAATTGCACACAGCGCCGCGCGTCATTCATGACGCGCGGCGCTGTGTGCAACAGGCATGCATTCGTACGGCTGCAGCGGCAAGGAAGTCGGCGCACGCGGCCTTTCCGGCGTATTACTGGCTGGCCCAACGGTCCAGCCAGGAATTGAACATCAGGATTGTCCAAAGATGCGGCCCCCAATCACGGCTGCCCGAAAGATGCTCTTTCCAGCGCGCTTCTATCGGCTCCACCCGGAAGATGCCGTCGCTGCGCAAGCGAGACGGGGACAGCATGTCGCTTGCCCAGGCGCGCAGCGGACCGCGAAGCCAGGCGTTGAGCGGGATTCCGAACCCCCGTTTCGATTGGTTCATCAGCCTTTCGGGCAATCGGCGGGCCAGCAGTTTGCGTAGCGCGAGCTTGCCTTGGCCCTCGGAAAAACACAGGCCCCGGGGCGCGCGCCAGGCCAGTTCGATGAAACGGTAATCGAGGAGGGGGGCGCGCATTTCGAGACCGACAGCCATCGAGGCGCGATCCAGTTTGACCAGGATATCGTCAGGCAAATAGGCAACCATGTCCCGATACATCATCCTGTCGACAGGACCCAGAGCTGCCGGAATTCGTTTGGACGACATTGCGGTCGGCGGTTCGTGTCCGCCGATGACGATGTCGGCCGAATCCGGCCATTGGGAGACAAAATTCAGATAGCGGTCGTCCGTATCGCTGATCTGCAACAGTTCGGCAAGCCGTTTCACACGGCTGCCGGTGGCCTCGTCGCGCAAAGCCAGGGGGAGGGCGTGACGGCCAAGAGGGGCTGCGACATCGAGGAGCCATTCGGGTGCGAACTTCGCTGCCCGAAGCGCAAGCGAAGGCGTTATTTTCGCCAGGCGCTCGAAAGTCACCATTCGCTGATAGCGCTTGTAACCGCCGAAAAACTCATCGCCGCCATCGCCGGAAAGCGCGACCGTTACGGTTCTTCGCGCGAGCTTCGAAACAAGCAAGGTCGGGATCTGAGATGGATCGGCAAAAGGCTCGTCATAAACATCGGGCAGATCGGCGATCAGCCCAAGCGCTGTCTCTGGTTCGGCGGTGATTTCGGTGTGATCCGTTTTCAGGTGACGGGCAACAGCCGAGGCAGCATCCGCTTCATTGTATTGCTCTTCCATGAAGCGAACGGTGTAGGTTTTGATGGGCGAGGGGGATACTTCCTGCATGACCGCCRAAACCAGGGAGGAGTCGATGCCGCTCGAGAGGAGTGCACCGACGGGGACATCCGACACCATGCGCTCGCTGATCGCTGTCTTCAGCGCGTTGTCGAGAAGATCTAGGGCCTCCTCTTCGTGTTCGATACGCTGCGCATATCCGCGTTCGGCGACATCAAACGCGTCCCAATAGAGCCTTGTCGAGGCCAAAACAGCTGCTGGCGAGGCGGGAGGCTCATCGACCGAGATGCTGACCCACGAACCATGCGGCAACTTGAAAACATTACGGTAGATTGAATAAGGAGTGGGCACGTAGTTGTATCTGAGATACAGCGCAACCGCATCGCGGTCAATCTGCGGAGAATGAAAAGACGGGTGTTGTCTGATGCTCTTCAGTTCGGACCCGAAAGCGACGGCCTCGCCCGACACCCCGATATAAAGGGGCTTCTTGCCGATCCGATCACGGGCGAATATGACCTTGCGCTCGACGCTGTCATACAGGGCGAAGGCGAACATGCCGTTGCAGCGCGCCAGGGCCCTTTCCAGGCCATAGGCTTCGATGGCCTCTAGAAGCACTTCCGTGTCGGAATGGCCCCGAAATCGCAGTCCATATGTTTCCAGTTCGGCGCGAAGCCCGAGAAAACCATAGATCTCTCCATTGTAGGCAATCGTGTAACGGCCGCTGGCGGAATGCATCGGCTGCGCACCTGCCGGTGACAGATCAATGATCGAGAGCCGGCGGTGACAAAGCCCGACATGGCCATCCCCGGCAAGCCAGATTCCCTGTGCGTCGGGACCGCGATGCGCAACTGCACTCGCCATCAGCCGCAGCGTCTCGGCCGATGCGTCGCGTTGGCGCCCCGCGTAGTCTATCAGGCCAGCAATTCCACACATCATTGGTCCCTTCGGTCGAATGATCGTCGTCTGATGGCGGCCTGCGACATGCCGCAGATTAAGCGCTACAACGGTTTTGCACGCCATGAATGACGCGTGGCGCTGTAGATGCGCTTTGCTCAAGATATAGACGGCAGGCGTTTATTGCCCGCCGCTTTGCTCGCAGGCCCAGCAGATCGTGAAAATGTATCGTTTTAAAGAACCGGTCACGACGGATGCAGCGCGTCGAGCCATTACCAGTCAAGCGCATCGTTCAACAGAGGCGTAGTTCAAATGCGATCGAGACCGATGAACGGTGGAATGCTCGCTACATAGTTCATCCCGGCATAGGGTATGGCAATTTCTTTACAGCGTATACTAATCCAGCGTGGAAGATTGAACGAACAAACTGCCGTCGTCAATGCGAAGCTATTTAAAACATAAAGATGAAATTTCTTGCCGGAGCCCGCCTGGGCGGATAAAAATAAAAGGTCGAATGTTTGCCGGGGCATATATTATGAACCGTATTCTTGACATCGTATTCGTACTTGCCGCCGGGCTGTTGATGTTTCCCATCATGCTGCTCGTCGCGATAGCCGTCATTGTTTTTCTAGGCCGGCCGGCACTTTTCGTTCAATCGAGGGCAGGGGAAGGCGAACGCCCCTTCAAAATGATCAAGTTCCGGTCAATGTCGGATAAGAGGGACGGCAATGGCAAGCTGCTGAGCGACGAGGAGCGTACTACTGCATTCGGCCGGCTTCTGCGTCGATCGCGTCTGGACGAGCTTCCTGAGTTCTGGAACATACTTGCCGGCGATATGAGCCTGATTGGCCCTCGTCCGATACTCCCCGAAACGATACGCGCCCTTGGCGAACGTGGAGCTCTGCGCTGTTCGGTCAAACCAGGATTGACGGGGTGGGCGCAGATTAGCGGCAATGCTGTTCTCACAGATAACGACAAGATCGACCTTGATTTATGGTATATCCGGAACAGGACCTTCTGGAT
>NZ_JBFUBH010000140.1:0-4263 GCF_056405855.1 Pararhizobium sp. P1_E7
CTGCAAGACCGTCAGCGCATGCAGGGGAATTAGCGTTTTCGGCAGGAAGACGGTAAGGACATTGTCATTGATCCTTTCCATCATGTTCGAAAAGCGGTGGTACGCATCATCGCTTTCCGATGGCGCAGGCAACAGGTCTTCTGGCGGGCCTTCGTAACCGCGGAAGAATGCCAATAAACACTGCAACCCAATCAGGTTTACACCAGGGTTCCGGGCGCCAATTTCCGCTGAGATGTCCAGACCCTCTGTCGCCGTGCTCAGCGCTTGTTCGAGACGTTGCAACGTGGTGGCGGGCTGGCGCTTTGCCCAAGGCGCACCGGTCAGAGAACGATCGCGAACAAAAGCCGTCGTCAAATAGGCGCTCACCTGCTCAAAGGCGCGGACTTGACTAGGATCAAGGGCCACTCCCATTGGTCGGTGCTCTATGTAAGCGGCCAGCTCTTCGAGTTTCGAAAGAGCAGTATCCGTCTCGCGCCGGATCGGATACCGGGTCCGCTGTGGAACTCCGGAGGGCCACGCCTTCTCGTCGGACGCGTCGATGCAGATGATGTTACCCTGGAATTCATCTCCCCATCTGCCGGCCCTGCCGGCAAGGTTCCAAAAATCCTGCGGCTCCATAGGGGTTTTTTTGCCTTTGCGGGGACCGCGAACCACAATGGTCCTGCAGGACAGATTGACGCCCTCTATTAGTGTGGACGTGCAGACGAGGAACTTGAGCTTCCCTGTCTTGAATAGACGCTCAACTTCCAGGCGGATGAGCGAAGGCATGTTTCCATAATGGAAAGCGACGCCGGCTTCCACCAATGGTGCCAACCTGTAGCTTCTGTGTACGCACTTTCGCGCCAGATCTGCAACGTCAACAAGCTCTTGGTCGATCYCTTTCGCTTTCGGCAGCAACTGACTGATTAGGTCAGCGACATCCTCGGCTTCGGCCGCTCCGTTCGCGTAGACGAGAGTACCGCCCCGTTCACCGATAGCTGCTGCAATGAATGCGAGCTTTTTCGCCAGTGTGCCTGGTTTACTTGCGAGCGTCAGCGTCCCCAGAGCCAGGTATTCTTCGTTGTGACGGAACTTGAGCGCCCATTTGGTTGGCTTGGCGGGGACTTGGTGAGCGACGACGATGTTTTGCAAGACGGTCGCCACATCGCTGTCGATCGGGATAGTCGGCGTGCTGTCCGGTGCGTCGTCAAGCAGCACCTCCGGATTTTGTGTCGCAGGGCTTACGAAAGTCACACGCATGTTTGGGCTTGATCGAAGAAGGCGCTCGATGGCGTCTTGCAGAATGACGCCGCGCTGTGGGTCCCCGATCTTGTGAGCCTCGTCGACGACAACAAGATCGATGTCGACACGTTCGTGCAATAGGTTGGCTAGAAGATGCAACCGCTCTTGGGTGAAGACGAAGACGCATCTCTTGCCAGATTTTTCCGCGGCAGCATACTTTTGCGCCGAGGGAAGTGACGAGATCTCGATATCGAGTCCGGATTGGGCGGCAACCTGGCCAAGAGACGCCTCGATTTCCGAGACAAGGGCGCGCGTTGGGGCTAGGTAAACCGCTCGTCGAATTTTCTCGGTTGCGAGGCAGTCGACAAGCCACTTCAAGACAAGGAAGGTCTTGCCAGAGGCAGTGGGGGCGGAAGCAGAGATCCAAGCCCGTTCCTGACCAGCAGCGCGCCAGAATTCAAGCTGAAATTCGTTGACTGGCAAGCGCTCACCCGTCGCCTCTAAGAGGATCGAACTTTCCAGCTGCTTGCGTTGATCTTCGATTCTCAGCGCGACGCCGAGCCTTGCTTCCAGATCCGGCTTTAACCGTCCACGCTGCTCGGCCAAAGCCACCGAGCGGCGATTTGACAGCTTATCGAACAACACTGCGGCGGCGTCGCGAACCGAGTCTGAAGTCGGTAGCAACATCGCTCCGGTCGCGACGCGTAGGCTTGCCTCGCGGTGCAGGCGCTTTTTTGATCGCGCGAGGATGCTCGCAGCGAACAGCAATCGCTGCCAATCAAACGTGACATCGTCAAGTGCTTGCTCCTGAGCGACGTTGTCGAGCTCCAGAAGAGTGGTGACCAGGCCAAGCTGCTGTAACTCGCCATGCAACGACGTCTCGTAAAGCCAATCTTGGAGTTCAGTTTCAGTCATCAGCGCCCCATGGCCTCAAGGAACGCTTCTCTGAACTTGTCGACGGAAGGAAGCGGCAGGCAGAGAAAATGGATATCGAAATGCTGAAGCTTCTCCTCCGTCAGCCTTCGTCCTACTGATGTCGACCAGCCTTCAATGCCTTTCTTCGCGGCATTCACAATATCCTCGAGTACGCCGTGGCCATCGTCTTCAGGATAGAAATCCGCATCAAAGCCAACCAGCGCTACACCGCAATATTCGACCCTGTTGGACATCGGTGAACTTGTGTCGAAGAAGCGACGGAAGGCGGCCGACAATTCAGGATCGCCGAGGTCTGCCTTATCACTCAAAAGCACCAAGTCACGCTCTCGGGATGACCCAAGGTGGTCTTCTTCGATCAAAAATGGTGCCAGCGAACTGAGGCAGTCGCGGATTGCGTCGGTGGGATCCTTATAGACTTTGGACTCGCCCCAGAAGAGCTTCAATTTCCCATCGTCGGAGACCGACGCATAGACGCCGTCGGCCCCATGATAGTGCATCCGGCTGTCGGTTTTGAGGTCCATCTTGCAGAGAACATGAGGGATGCCCAAAAATCGCTCTGCCAGAAGGAAAAGAAGCATTTCGCCTCCCTCGCCGGTCTTGGCCAGATCGGTGAATACCGCTCTCGCTTTTTCGTGCAGCGCTGCGATGGCCGATGTGGATCGGAACTTTGCGTCCCGCTCCCTTGCCTCCTCGATGCGCGTCCGAGGGATGGCGTAATCGGCCGCCGCATGGCGCATGAATTCGGCAAGCCGCTTTAGCTTTACCTTGCCGTTTCCATCTGTCGTCAAACAATGGCAATACACCGAAACCTTGTGGCCATCGATTACGATGTCACGTTCGACGAGCTGTAAATGCACGTCCAACTCGTCCGGATCACCCGACAAAATAGCGTCGAGCTCTGCACCGGTGATCTCTGCCATGTTCCCCCATTCCTAAAGAATCATTTGCAATCATATTGCGAATCAAAATGAGGCACTGCAAGTGTAAGGAGGCATATGAGATACAGTTGGCCTTATGATATTACATTTTTTCGACCTGTTATTTTCGAGAGAGCGACTCGGCTACGCTACAGCCGTTTAACCATGACAAGCGCATCAACAAAAACAAAGGTTAAGCTGACCGTCATGGAGACGGTCTATCCGCCTATATCCAGCCAAGAGGCCGTATGGCTCCAGCACATTTCCGAGGTCGAGGAGCTCTGGCGCGGGAGCGATTTTTACATGATCGGCGGTCGCGCCGAGGCAACCTTCCGGAACGTTGCCGTCGACGCCGATAGCCACGTGATGACGCTGGATTTCTTCGTCGGCGACGACTGCATCGATGCGGTTACCCTCAATCTGCCGGCGCTCCCCGGCGTTGCCGCAGCTCCAAGCAATACCTACTGGATAGAGGCCGGCGAAAAGCTGATACGACTCTGGGATGGGCCTATCGACGAACCGGGGTCGACAGTCCTCGAATGGTTCACGACGGAAAAGTTGATCTGGGATCGCTCACGCGGACGTTCCGGCATCACCGGTTTCGATCGCTACACAAAAGCGGCCACCTATGATCTGCTCTACGTGGGTATAGCAAAGGTTGGCGACAGCTTCGACCGCCTCATCAGCCGCGGCCACAGAGCGCGCATGGAGATTCTCTCCAACGAACCGCAACGATACCCCGGCGCGCGCGTCACGGACGAGACGATCCTCTTTCTATTCCGCGCTCAGCCTTTGATCATGACCACTTTCGGACCGGACCACGACTTCGAAAACGAGGACTTCAGCGGCGCTTACGATCACAAGCGTATCGTCGCCGATGCCGAGAAGGCCTTCGTCAGCCTCCTGAAACCGCAGTACAACGTCGTGAAGTTCGCAAATTACCCGAAGGGCGCGGACGGTCTGCACGGGTCCGACTATGTCCGATACGGCTACGTCATCGGCGAAAGCCTCACGTTTAACACGGCACATGGTCAAATGGCGGGAGCACGAGATCCTCTTACCGGCTCCTACACCGGCGAAGCGGACAGCATCTTCGTCGACGGCGACAAAGTCTCTCTCTTTGTATCCGGCGTCGACTATCCTTCGGGTGGCAAGGGAACTTTGGCAAGCGAACCGGCCGATTGAGTAT
>NZ_JBFUBH010000141.1:0-4205 GCF_056405855.1 Pararhizobium sp. P1_E7
GCGTTATCTCGATGTCTGGGCAGAACTTTTCCCCAATGCCAACGCTTTTGCCGGCATCGCGCCTGAATTCTACGCGAAAACCGGGCGGCCGCATGAGGAGATCGTCAAGCTGCGCAAGGAGCTCCTGGTCCCGAACCTGTCGATTTCCTACGACAAGCCGATCAAGTTCGTCCGCGGCGACGGCGTCTGGCTGATCGACGACAGCGGCCGGGCCTATCTCGATTGCTTCAACAATGTCTGCCATATCGGCCATGCGCATCCGGCAGTGGTGGAAGCGATGGCGCGGCAGGCGGCGACGCTCAACACCAATACCCGCTATCTGCACGACAATATCGTTGCCTATGCCGAGCGGCTGACGGCGACGCTGCCGAAGGAGCTGACCGTTGCCGGCTTCGTCAACAGCGGTTCGGAGGCCAACAGTCTGGCGCTCAGGATGATGCGCGCCCATACCGGTCGTGAAAACGCCATCGTGCTCGACTGGGCCTATCACGGCACGACACAGGAGCTGATCGAGATCAGCCCTTACAAATTCCGCCGCAAGGGCGGCAAGGAAAAGAAGCCGCATGTCCACGTGGCCCTCGTCCCCGACAGCTATCGCGCGCCTGCGGATTGGCCAGCCGAAGAGCATGCAAAGCGCTACGCCGAAAGCGTGGCCGGGCTGATCGCTCAGATGCAGGCAAAGGGCGAAGGTCCGGGCTTCTTCATCGCCGAATCCATCCCGAGCGTCGCCGGTCAGGTGTTCCTGCCTGAGGGATACCTCAAGGAGGTCTACCGGATGGTGCGCGCGGCGGGCGGCGTCTGCATCGCCGACGAGGTCCAGGTCGGTTTCGGCCGGGTGGGAAGCCACTGGTGGGCATTCGAAGAGCAGGGCGTCGTTCCCGATATCGTTACCATGGGCAAGCCGATCGGTGACGGCCATCCACTGGCGGCGGTCGTGACGACGCGCGAGATCGCCGACAGCTTCAACAACGGCATGGAATATTTCAACACGTTCGGCGGCAACCCGGTTTCCTGCGCGGTCGGTCTCGCCGTGCTCGATGTCATCGAGGGCCAGGACCTTCGCGGCAATGCACTGGAGATCGGCAACTACCTGATGGCCGGCTTCCGGGCGATGCAAGAGCGTTACGAGGTCATCGGCGACGTGCGCGGCATGGGGCTTTTCCTCGGCATCGAACTCGTCACCGACCGCAAGACCAAGACGCCCGCGACGGAATTCGCCCGGGCCGTATCGAACGGCGCAAGACAGCGCGGCGTACTGATGGGGACCGAGGGGCCGCATGACAACGTGCTGAAGATGCGGCCGCCGATGATCTTCTCGAAACGCGACGCTGATCACTTGCTTGCTGTGCTTAAGGAAACATTCGAGGCCGTGACGTCCAAGGGCGCCTAGCCTCGGCGAATGCCAGACACCGAAGACAGGAAAAGAGCTTGGCAGCGCTTGGCGCCGCCCGGACGGGATACGTGCGACTTAATAAAACCGGAGGAGAACAAAACCATGAAATCAGCATTTTTTGCACTATTGGCCGCGGCAACGCTGGCAGGCACAGCGGCACAGGCAGGCACGCTTGATATCGCCCGCGAACGCGGCACACTGCGCTGCGGCGTCAGCCAGGGCGTGCTCGGCTTTTCGAGCCCGAACGACAAGGGCGAATGGACAGGCTTCGACGTCGATTTCTGCCGCGCGGTGGCCGCCGCGACGCTTGGCGATTCCAGCAAGGTGCAATATGTGCCGCTCTCCACCAAGGAGCGTTTCGCCGCCCTGCAATCGGGCGAGGTCGACCTTTTGTCGCGCCAGACCACCTGGACATTGTCGCGCGATACCGATCTCGGCATGAGCTTCGTCGGCGCCAACTACTATGACGGCCAGGCCTTCATGATCCGCAAGGACCTGGGCGTAAAGAGCGCCAAGGAACTGTCCGGCGCATCGGTCTGCACCGAAACGGGCACCRCCACCGAACAGAACATGGCGGACTATTTCAGCGCCAACAACATCCAGTACAATGTCATCGCTTTCGAAAAGCCAGACCAAACTATTCAGGCCTTCGGGACGGGACGCTGCGATGTCTACTCGACGGACGCCTCTGCCCTCTATTCCCAGCGCCTGACGCTGACCGATCCCGACAACTACGTCGTGCTTCCGGAAGTCATCTCCAAGGAGCCGCTCGGACCGGCTGTTCGCCAGGGCGACGAGCAGTGGTTCAAGATCGTTCGCTGGACCTTGTTCGCGATGATCGAGGCAGAAGAGCTCGGCATCACCAAGGAGAATGCAGCCTCGACTGCGGAAGACGGAACTGTCGCACAAAAACGCTTCCTCGGCAGCGATGGCGGTATTTCCAAGAACCTGGGCCTTGATCCCAAATGGGCTTTCCAGGCCATCTCAGCCGTCGGCAACTACGGCGAGGTGTTCGAACGCCATCTCGGCAAGGACAGCCCGTTGAAGATCGAGCGCGGCCTGAACAATTTGTGGAACAATGGCGGTCTGGTCTACGCGCCGCCGCTTCGTTAAGCGAAACGCATAAACTGTCTAAGCCGTCGCGGGGCATGCTTCGCGGCGGTTTTTCTATTGGGGGGTAGGCGATGAAAAAAGGGGGCCCAGAATCGAAAAAGCCTGCCGCGGGAGGAGGTGCGGCAGGCTTTCGAAGAGAACCGAACGGCAACTGGGAGGAGGAGTGTTGCCATTCCGCAAGTGCCCTCTGGGAGGAGGAGTGAGGACACTTACATATCGAAGCTCTGCGGGAGGAGGTGCATCACTTCGATGAGTTCAATATACATTGATTGAGCTTAAATCGTAGGCAGAACTTTGCAGGGCAGCCATGCGCTATGCGCGCAGCAGATAGCTCATCCTGCCATAAATCGTTTAAATACGGCTGCCCTCCGCTCGGCTTGCATTGCAGGAGGGGCACCCGCAGCCTCTGCTGCGGGTGCCCTTGCAGGCAGGGGCATTCATTCCGCGGCGATTGCGGCCGGATATGGTATGTCCGCTTCGAGCTCATCGCTTGCCGGCTCCGGCTCGGCAACCCGGCTCTTCGGCTGCTTGCCGAAGAACAGCGCATAGCCAGCCGGAAGCACGAGAATGGTCAGCACCGTGGCAACGAGAATGCCACCCATCATTGCGTAGGCAAGCGGTCCCCAGAAGACGCCGCGCGAGATCGGGATCAGCGCCAGAACCGCTGTCATGGCCGTCAAGACGATCGGCCGGAAACGGCGGACGGCCGCACCGACGATGGCCTCCGTCCGCTCCATGCCGGCGGCGATATCCTGGTCGATCTGGTCGACGAGGATGATCGAGTTGCGCATGATGATGCCGAGCAGCGCGATGACGCCGAGGATGGCGACGAAGCCGAAGGGGGCACCGCTGATCAGGAGCGCAGCGGCTGCACCGATGATGCCGAGCGGGCCGGTCGCCAGCACCAGCATCGCCTTGCCGAAATGCTGCAGCTGGATCATCAGGAGCACGACGATGACGGCGAGCATGACCGGCGCCTTGTCGGCGATCGACTGCTGGCTTTCGGCCGCATCTTCCGCGCCGCCCTGGATCTCGACGGAGTAACCGGGCGCGAGGCTGTCGCGCAGCGGCTTCATGTCGGCATACATCTTCATCGCCACGTCGTTGGGCTGCACGCCATCGGGAAGCGTACCGCGCACCGTGATCGCCGGCAGACGGTTGCGGCGCCATTCGACGCCCTGCTCAAGAACCGGGACGACCTTGGCAACCTGCGACAGCGGCACGTAGCTGCCGAAATCGGTCGGGATATAGATCGAATGCACGGTCGACAGCAGATGACGGCTTGTCTCCGGTTCACGGGCAACGATCGCAACCGTTTCCTCGCCGTCGCGGAAATCGTCAAGTGGTGCGCCGGACATGGTGGCCTGCAGCATCTGGCGGATGCGCTGCGATGAGACGCCGAGCGCGCGGGCGCGGTCCTGGTCGATCACCAGTTTCATCGCCGGCACCGGCTCGAGCCAATCGTCGTGGATGGCGCCAAGCTCAGGATTTTCGGCGAACTTCGCCTTCACCTGATCGGCGATGCGGCGCACTTCCGCGCGGTCCTGTCCGGTCACCCGCATCTGCACCGGCCAGCCGGTCGGAGGCCCGAGGAACAGGCGGTCGACCTTGCCGCGAATGGACGGGAAGTCTTCGGCAAGGATGGTCCGCAGCTTGACGATCAGCCGTTCGCGGGCCGGTTCGTCATTGGCCATGACAA
>NZ_JBFUBH010000142.1:0-4175 GCF_056405855.1 Pararhizobium sp. P1_E7
ATCGGGATCTCGCCAGACTTGAGCGCCAGTTCGAACTGGGCTTCGTCGCGGTACCAGAGGCGGACGTTCGGCTTCAGTTCGCCGACCTTGGCGCAGGCTTCGCGAATGCCGTCATCCGTATCGAGATGATTGATCCCGCCGAAATAGACCTTGGCAGCGACTTCAAGAAGATACGAATTGCCGACGTTTGCCAGAAGGCCGAGGCTGTCCTCGTACTTAGGATCCCAGATGTCTTTCCAAGAGGTCGGCGCTTCCGGATAGACGTCCGTGTTCGAGACCAGGGTCACATACCAACTCGTCGCACCGATCGCGACGACCTCTCCGTCTGCGTTCTGACGCACCAGGTCGGGCTTGATGTATTTCATATTGGGAATTTTCTTCGGGTCGAGCGGCGCCCAAAGGCCGCTATTAGCCCCGCGGATGACCGGCACACCAGCCATCATTGAGATATCGACAGGAGAGGTTCCCGCCTTGGCAGCCTGTTCGAGCTGGATCAACCAGACTTCACCGGTCGGCTCGCCGACGCTCTCGATCTCGATGCCCGTTGCGGCCGTGAAGTCGGGAAAGATCTCCGCGTCGAACGTGTCCTTGAAGTAGCCGCCGTAGAGACCGACGCGCAGCTTCTTCTCCTGGGCCCGGACGATGTTCGGGAAACCGGTAATGACGGGTGCGATCGCAAGGCCCGACAGGCCCTTCAACAGGCTTCGGCGTCTGATGGAAGTGTTCGCAATGCTCTTGATTGACATGACATTCCCCTTTTATTGAAGGTTTGATTGCTGGGTATGCTGACCGATCAAGAGGACCGATTACATACGAATATGGGCTCAATTACTTCGGGAAATTTCGAACCACTTCCCCATTCCGCGCCGGTATGGTCCCTACCCATCACTGGGGAGAACCACATTTATGGTCGACAAAACACATCTCGACTCGCTGCGGGAAAAATACGCCAATGCGTCCGGCGGAGATATTTTTGATCCGGATTTCAAGGCGGTCGCGCAGTCACAATTTAAAGGTGGCGACAAGCGGAAATGGCCTTTCGCCGGTATTCCGACGCTTCTCGATGCCCGTGGGTTCCCCGAGGCGCAGGACGCTGATGACTTCGGCGGCTTGGACATCGCGCTGGTTGGGGTCCCGATGGACCTCGGCGTAACGAACCGCAATGGCACCCGCTTTRGACCCCGCGCGCTCAGAACCATCGAACGCATCGGGCCCTATGACCACGTTCTGCGAACCTCACCGCTGACAATGGCGAAGATTGCCGACATCGGCGACGTTCCCCTGACGAGCCGCTTCGATCTCGCTCAGTGCCACAAGGATATCGAGACCTTCTATCGCCGCTTGGTCGCAGCCGGTGTAAAACCGCTGAGCGTCGGCGGTGACCATTCCATCACATCGTCCATCTTGAAGGCGCTGGGTGAAAAAGAACCGGTCGGCCTGATCCACATCGACGCCCATTGCGACACCGCTGGTCCCTACGAAGGAACGAAGTTCCAGCACGGCGGCCCGTTCCGGCTGGCTGTTCTCGACGGTGTCCTGGATCCCCGACGGACGATCCAGATCGGTATCCGCGGCCCCGCCGAATATCTCTGGGAGTTCTCCTATGAGAGCGGCATGACCGTCGTCCACGCCGAAGAAGTCGGCGAAGCGAGCCTCCCGCAGATCATCGAGAAGGCGCGACGGATCGTCGGCGACCGGCCCACTTACGTATCCTTCGACATCGACAGCGTCGATCCGGGCTTTGCGCCGGGAACCGGCACGCCCGAGGTCGGCGGTCTCCTGCCACGGGAAGTGCTTCAGATCCTGCGGGGCCTTGATGGCCTCAATATCATCGGCGGAGACGTGGTCGAGGTTGCTCCTCAATACGATTCCACGACGAACACGGCGCAGATCGCGGCCCAGGTTCTGCACACGATCCTCTGCCTTATGGTGAACGCGCCCGGTGCAAGCACTAGCTGATCGAACGCTCCCAAGCCTATCGGCGGTCCGCCAGACTTCCTACCAGTGGCCTGGCCGACCTGTTCACGCGCGGCCCCGTCGAGAGGAGTTGGCCATCCGGTACCTTTGGTGCATTCTATGTCCATGAAGATTTCGGGATCAGACATTCACTTGCTCCGCGTGTTCGAATGCGTCGTCCGCAATGGCGGCATATCGGCCGCGCAAATGGAGCTCTCGCTTAGCCAGCCCACCATCTCCAACCATCTGACGGCCCTGGAGCAACGCATCGGTGTCAAGCTGTGCGAGCGCGGACGCCGAGGGTTCTCGCTTACGCATGAAGGCCGGCGTGTCTACGACATCAGTGTGGAAATGACTGGGCTGCTCGATGCCGGGTCCGCACGGCTGTCCTGCCTGAGAAGCGAGCTCGCCGGCAAGGTCAGTGTAGGAGTGGTCGATTGTCTGGCGACGGATCCGGCATTGAAGTTGGCGGACGCGATTGCCGTGCTTTCGCGCCACGCACCTGAGATCGAGCTCAACTTGAAGATCATGCGACCCAACGACATTACGAAGGCGGTCGCTTCGAACGAGTTGGACGTCGGACTTGGAGGGTCCGACATTAAGGTTGCCAGCCTTAGCTACCGGACTCTCTATCGCGAAGAGCACGCCGTCTATTGTGGTTCCAGCCATCCGCTGTTCAAGGTGCCGGACGAGCATGTCTCAGGTTCCGATTGCTACAACTATCCCTGGGTGCATCGCGGCTATTGGAACGGGATCAGGGGGCAGCGCTTCGACGATCCCATTAAGCATCGTGTGGCATTCGACATCGAAGCCGAGACGCTGTTGGTGCTGTCAGGTGCCTATCTCGGCGTGCTGCCAGTCCATTATGCGGAAACGTTTTCACGGCTGCGGCGACTGCCTCTCCAGGATGAGACCTATTTCGCCGACATCGATCTCGCCACCCGCACGGGCGAACAGGCCGCTAATGTGAACTATGTTTCCGACGCCATCCTGAGAGCGCATGGATTACATTTGTGAATCTAAATGTATCGGTTCTTTGTTTGATATTTTCCGAACCGATCCGGCCTGCAATCCTCACCCTTAACAATGCGGGATGGATTTTGAGCCGAGACAAAGCGCTCACTTTCCGCCGCTGACGTCCTCGCTGTCTGGCCCGTCCGGCCCGACATCTCGAACGGGCGCTTGGTGCAGAGGGGGAGCGACGAATGCAAAAGTGCGAAGGCAAGCTGCGCAATCTGATTTCGGTCGACAACGCCGATATCAGACTCATCAAGATTTTCATCCGCGTGGTTGAGGCAGGTGGTCTGTCCGCCGCACAGGCCGACTTGAACCTGTCCCTGTCGACCATCTCCGGAAAGATATCTGCGCTTGAGGAGAGGCTGGGCGTGACGCTTTGCAAGCGTGGCCGAAGCGGGTTCGAGCTGTCCGAAAGCGGCCGGTTGATCTTCGATGAGTGTCAGCGACTGACGGGATCGCTTGATCAATTTAGCCGGAAGGTCTCAGGCCTCAGATCGAACCTAAGCGGTAATCTTGCCGTTGGGCTTGTCGACAACACAATCACGGATCCCCTCTCGCCGCTTGCCATAACGATCGCGAAGCTCGCTGATGTTGCGCCGGCTCTCCACCTATCCATCGACACCAAATCTCCGGGCGAATTGCTGCGCGACGTCGTGTCGAGAAAGCTCGACCTTGTCGTCGGCAGCTTTCCACGGATGGCTCTCGGGCTCGCCTATATCGACCTCTACGAGGAGATGCAGAACTTCTACTGCGGTGCCGAGCATCCACTGTTTTCTGTGCCGGATGAAAACATAGGCGTCGAGGAAGCAAGGGTGCATCGGATCATCGGCCGAAATTATTGGGCTGCGCGTGACATCAAGATATTCGCCATCAGCAGCCCGCACGCGACCGTCTCCAGCATGGAGGCAGAGGCGTTTCTAATTCTATCGGGAGCCTATCTCGGCTACTTGCCGGACCACTATGCCGCTCAGTTCGTCCATTCTGGGCGTATGCGCCTCATCCGGCCAAACCTCTTTTCCTATAAGGCGAAGTTTCAGGTTGCGACGCTGGAGGACTGGAAGACCCGGCAGGGTGTCCGCACCTTTGTTGACGCCATCACAAGTACGACCCGGAAGGGGCTTGTGAGGGCCGCATGACCTCATTGACCATTCACTCTCGTACGGACCTCAACATTACCTGAGATAGATAGAACGCCGGGAAAC
>NZ_JBFUBH010000143.1:0-4006 GCF_056405855.1 Pararhizobium sp. P1_E7
GGCCAGTTCCTGGCTCCCTGGGACATGAAGAACGTGCTCGCCAAATTCACCGAAAGCGGCAATCCGAATGTGCTTCTGTGCGAACGCGGCGCTTCGTTCGGCTACAACACGCTGGTTTCCGACATGCGCTCGCTGCCGATCATGGCCGGTCTCGGCGCGCCGGTGATCTTCGATGCGACCCATTCCGTGCAGCAGCCGGGCGGACAGGGCGGCTCCTCGGGCGGCCAGCGCGAATTCGTCGAGACGCTCGCGCGCGCAGCCGTTGCCGTCGGCGTTGCCGGCGTCTTCATCGAAACGCACGAGGACCCCGACAATTCGCCGTCGGACGGTCCGAACATGGTTCACCTGAAGGATATGCCGCGCCTGCTGGAAACCCTGCTGGCATTCGACGCAGTCGCGAAACGCTGAGTGCGGCTAAGTAGCTTCCTCGGAAATTTGCTCTCCCCGAAAACGACTGGTGCAATTGATCTCAAGGACCAGAACGAAAAAATCCCGTTGCAGTCGCGGCCCTTTTTGTTTCTGCTAGCGTCTAAAGAATTTCCATTGGTTCAATTCTAACTATCTGCGGATTGCTGTTTGTTCTGGGAGGCGCTCGGATCGCGCCGGCAGAGGAGACTGACGCTGATGGTAAGGCCAATAAATATGCGTCACGTCATCCTCCCTCTATTGGCTGTGCTTGCGTTCGTCCTATCGCAGGCGTTGTTTGCTCACGCCGAATGCGGCGATGCGCGCGCCGATTCGGTCAGGCAAATCACTGTTAGCGGTGATGCCAAACTCGACTCGTCGTGCATCTACCGACAAACGATTGCGATTACGCAATCTGACACGACGCTCGATTGCCGTGGAGCACTTATCGATCTGAACTATGCAAGTGGCAGCGGAATCATCGTTCGCCCTGCCCCACGCGACGTGGTCAAGAATATCACGATCAAGAACTGCAAGGTGAAGCGGCCATCGAAATCTGGTGTGGAGGTCTTTAGTGCGGGCCTCGGCCTCAAGGGCCAGAATGATGACTCACTAAGCGCGGATCAAATGCGCTCTTACTCACCTCGGAACGTCGTGATCGACAATGTTGCAGTCGATGGGGCCCGGAACGCCGGGATTTATATTCATCAAGGCACGGTAGGCGCGATCATTCGAAACTCATCGATTACAAATGCATTCAGTATTTGTGTGTACTTGGACGCTTTTTCGAAACACAGCACCGTCACGAACAACACGTTCATCGACTGCGGTTTTCGTGCGCCAAAATTCAATGTAGCCGAAACGCCAGGGAATGCCCGGGAAGGGCTCGCCATCGACGGATCGTCCGATAACATCATCACCAACAACACTTTCAAAGGCAATGCTGCGGGTGGAATCTTCGTCTACAAGAACTGCTCGGAGAACAATGCCCTTGGCGGAATGCGTACCGAGCCAGCGGCCAATAACATCATATCCAAAAACACATTCTCCGACATGCCGGTTGGCGTGTGGGTGGCTTCGCGACAGTCGAGAAATCTAAGTAAGTGGCGCTGCGCCGATACCTCCCCGTATCCAGGAGAGATGGGGAAAATATACTTTCTGGATTATGCACCAGGAACGAAGATCGTAGAAAACACCTTCTCTTCGATGTCAGAGGTCGGTGTCCGCATCGAGGACGACTTTACGACCGTGACCAACAACCGGTTCATCGCGTCGACGCAGGATACCGAGATCGGCGGCGCCATACGCGCTAAGGTTCTCCGTCGCCCTATCAAAGGCACCATTATTAGCGACAACAAGGATGGGTGATCCCAGCCGCGAGCGAAACTAACGAGAAACAGCCCTCACCGTTTCAAGCTTGGGCGTACATGCTCGTGCGGAAATGCACCGAACGATTCCTAATCCGATATTTCCATAGTGTCACATCCCTCGACTTCGATGGGATATGCTCGGCGTTAGGGCTGTTTGCCACCCAATCCTCCCGCGGATAAGCGGGAGGGTTTTCCCGTTCACCGCCCTTTGCGGATCATCTCCTCGCGCAACGCGGAAACGCCCCGTTTGGGCTCCTGCAGGCATTCTATCAAATCCTCCGTCGCCCGCCGCACCAGCAGGACCGACCGAGTCGCCGAGCGCAAGCAGCCGCTTCTGGATATCCAGAATGGTTTTCATGATGATGTCCTTATATTAGTCGTATATAAAATAACTACAGGCAGACAAAGGAGACGTGCGATGAAACTCGGCATTTTCGTTTGGGTAGTGCTTGTGCTTGCCTCTTGCACAGCAGTGGAGGTCAATGCCCCCCTCTCCGGCGGCGTAACCTATGGAGATTTCACGCTAAAAGAACACGGCAGATTATAAGGGCCGGTTGGAATCGGCCGTGAAATCCGCCAGGATCGTATCCATCGCCTGCAGCATGAAGCTGGCCGCCCAAACAGGTTGACGGAATTGGCCGGCGGCAACGAGGATAACCTGCCATTCTATCGCGTCACTGCGGTGATCTTGGTGACGCTATCGCCGAGGGCAACTAAGGCATTCGAAAGCGTCGTGACCTCACTCCAGCCAGTCTGGTCTGCATCGGTCGCGCCGATCCGGTGCGTACCGCGTTCATCGCCGAAATCATGGTCGAACCCGGCCGCAAGCCGCCGCGTCCGTTCCCGACGATCCCGGCCTGCGCGGCTTCCCTGGCGCGTGCCGCCTTGTGTTCGGCCGTGATCGCCTGAGAAAAATCAATTTTGCTCATCAGCAACCTCCGGCGTGTCCTGGGGCTTCGGATTGGTGTCAACCGGCAAGGCGACAGGACCGTCTCCCATCGTCACAATGGGTGACGGGAAGGAGACGTTCTGCGATGGATTGGGACGATGGGGAAGCAACAGGGTCGAGCCGCACGGCAGCTACCGAAGCCGTCATCCCACAGATCGACAAGGCCAACTGCGGAAAGAAAAGCGTAAAACTGCCTATTTGAGACGCTTCTCATCCACGGCTGAAAGCCCTGAGAAGCAAGTGGAGCGGGTAGCGGGAATCGAACCCGCACGATCAGCTTGGGAAGCTGACAAGCTACCACTACATCATACCCGCCTTGCGCCCGAGGTTTCCACCAAGCGCGGCTGCCTGTCAAGGCGGCAGCCGGTTTTCGGGCTGTGTATTTACGCCGAGCGGAAATGCTTGGAGAGTTTCAGGCCCTRTGCCTGGTAGTTGGAACCGAGGCCGAGGCCATAAAGACCTTCGGGGCGCTCCATCATGTGTTCGTAAACCAGGCGGCCGACGATCTGGCCGTGCTCGAGGATGAACGGCACCTCGTGGCTGCGGACTTCGAGTACGGCGCGGCTGCCTTTGCCACCGGCCGAAACATGGCCGAAGCCCGGATCGAAGAAGCCGGCGTAATGGACGCGGAATTCGCCGACCAGCGGATCGAACGGCGTCATTTCGGCGGCGTAGAGCGGCGGCACATGCACGGCTTCGCGCGAGACGAGGATGTAGAATTCGTCGGGATCGAGGATCAGCTCGTCGCCGCCGCGGCTGTAGAGCGGCTCCCAGAAATCGAAGATGCCATGCTCGGCCTTCTTGTCGACATCGACGACGGCGGTGTGGTGTTTGCCGCGATAGCCGATCAGGCCGTCAGCACCGGTGCCCTTGAGATCGATCGACAGCGCGATGCCGGCGCCCGAGACGTTCGGCGTTTCGCTGGCAACGAGGACGTCGCTTTCGTGCAGCGCCATGACTTCCGTTTCGGTCAGGAGCGCATGGCCGATGCGGAAGCGGATCTGCGACAGCCGCGAGCCACGCCGGACAATCACCGGGAAGGTGCGCGGGCTGATTTCCAGATAGAGCGGGCCGCAATAGCCGGCGGGGATCTTGTCGAATTCCTGCGCCCGGTCGGTGATGACGCGGGTGAAGATATCAAGCCGGCCTGTCGAGCTCTTCGGATTGGCCGAGGCCGACATTTCCGGCGAAAGATCAAGGCTTTCCATCAAGGGAACGATATAGACGCAGCCGGTTTCGAGCACAGCCCCTTCGGAGAGATCGATGACGTGCAGCTTCAACC
>NZ_JBFUBH010000144.1:0-3945 GCF_056405855.1 Pararhizobium sp. P1_E7
CCTTCTGCACCAAGTCCGCGAGTTCTTGCCAGCTCCGCCGACCAACCCCCGAGGCCGGTCCGATTGCATCGATCAGATCGGAGGGAAGCGAGTCGATAATAGAAAGCATGCGCGACAGTTCCGCCTTATCGACCGACATTGCGGAGGTGATGACTTCGCGGGGAAAACGCTCTTTCAGTCGTTGCGCGAACCGAGACTTCTCTATGTAAGAGAGGTCCTCGCGCTCGTTATTTTCCTGCCCTTGTGCGATCACCAGTTCTTCATCGGTTAAGGTGCGGATAACCGCCTTAACTTGTAGACCGAGTTCTTGGATCGCGCGTAGGCGACGATGACCGAAAGCTACCTGATAGCGTCCCGATCTTTCAGGGTGAGGCCGCACAAGGATCGGTACCTGCTGACCTTGTTCGCGAATCGACGCAAGCAGACCATTGATGTCGCCTGGCATGCGGTCCCGAACGAAAGACGGTTCGATCAGCGCTGTGTCCATGTCGACTACTGCCTGGCCCTCAGCAAGCCGCCGCTCGATATCGTCGGCGCGTGCTTGGCGGGCTTTCTCCTCACGCATTGTGCTGGCGACTTGCCCAACGAGCTTGTTGTCGGTGGCCGTGGTCTTCACAGGCATTTCGGCATCGACTTGGATCAGGTTCAGAAGGTTTTTTCGGCTCATGCCGGTCTCCCCCAAGCTTTCTTGATCAGGGTTTCGATCTCGTCGTTAACGCTGTTCATCGACTCAATCGCTCTGTCGTAAGTGCTCCGTGTAAACTGACCGCGCTCGACCTCGTACAGCGTTTGGTTGGTGAGGCCGGCATCTGAAACGGCGGTCGATTTCAGCATCGGAAAGTTCAGAACGTGGGCCCCGAAGATCGACCGGAGATAGCCGACCATCTGGTTTTGAGGACCGTCAGAAGGCTCGAACCGAGTGATGAGGTATCGCAACCAGGCAAAATCAACATTGCCACCGGCGGCGGCGACTTCTCGCAGCAAATCAGCGACCATTGCAAGGAATTGATTCATCGACATGACATCCAACATCTGCGGATGAACTGTCACGAGAACTGACGTTGCCGCGGTGAGGGCAGAAAGTGTGAGGTACCCTAGCTGAGGAGGGCAATCGATGATGACGATATCGTATTCCGCGCTGACATCGTCGATAGCGTCGCTTAGGCGCTGGAAAAACATTACATCTCCAGCTTGCCGTGTCATCAAAGCGCGCGGGGTATCATGCTCAAACTCCATGAGTTCGAGATTGCCTGGGATAAGATCCAGCCCCGGGATATAGGTTTTGCGGATGATATCTTTGGCCGGCCGGCGGGCGTCATCATAACGTAGTGCGCCATACATTGTCTCATTCTCGTGAACATCAAGCTCGGGCTGATGTCCGTAGAGGGCAGACATGCTCGCCTGCGGATCAAGATCGACAGCCAGGACACGATAGCCGCGCAACGCAAGGTACTGGGCGAGATGGACCGAAGTCGTAGTTTTGCCAGAACCCCCTTTGAAGTTCATGACGGAAATAACTTGCAACTCTTCCTCGTCACGTCGGTGAGGCAGATACCTGCGATCCGCTCTGCCAACTTTGTCGAGATGTCGACGAATTTTGTCGATGTCCTCAACGGAATAGGAACGCCGGCCGCCTGGTGTCGTGCTCACCTCCAGGTCACCGATGTCATTCGAAACCTGTCGAAGATAGACTTCCTTCACGCCAACGAGTTTGGCGGCCTCTGACGGTTGGAAATGGCGTATTCCCTTTTGTGCCGTCGGCGGAAACGTGCTCAGATGATGGGCTTGTAGCTGAACAGCGAGAGCCGACGAATGCCTGTCTATAAGGCTCACGAGAGTCTCTCGTAATGGCGCTTTCGCTTCAGCCGTCGTTTTCATGTCTAGCCCAAAATTTAATAACAGCGGTTGGATGCGGCAAAACCCATTTCTTACCGCTGTTGCAATAAGCCCCGATTCTGACTGTTCGGCAAGCTCTTTAAGGTTAACAAAACCTTAACGGGTAGCTGAAGCGTAGCGGCGGCACTCCAAAAGTCCTCGGAAATGCAAGGATGTAGCTGGGTCCAACCGACAAAATCCGCTCAAAGCAGGCGCTAAAAAAAGAGTCGAAAACATGGGCGTGGGTGTAGCTCGACAGGTGCTTGAGCCGGTTCGTGCTGAATCTTGCGACTCACGCGAACAGTGTCGGCCAATTAGTATCGAGATTTCTGTACCTAACCAGAGCAAAAGAGAACTGAAGAAAGCAGCTCCTTATTCAGCATTCAGCGCTCGGGGGAACCCGGCGGCAAGGTGGTAACCCGACGGCAGCGACCCAGCGATGATCCGAATAGCGGCGATCATCGAACTCTGGTTATCAACTCCAACAACGGCTGATAGGGTCGCCCGTTAGCTGGTCCATGGACTGATGATATCGATTCCGAAACCTTCAAAATCCTTGGTATTGCGCGTCGCGAGAGTAAGATCGTACGCTACCGCGGTGGCGGCGATCATACCGTCCATCGAGGCCAGCCCGCGACCACTCCGCTTGGCAAGCACCATGAGGTCGCCCCATGACAAGGCGACAGGCTCTTCCACGGGAATGAGCCGCCCCTCGAAACGCTGCGGTAGATCGCGAGGAAGCCACTCCGCCAGGATTTTGCGTTTTCGTCCGCTGTCCATCAGAGCAATACCGCGGCGAATTTCCGCGATCGATATGATCGCTGATAAAGGCTCGGTCTTCATCAAGCCCATCGAGCCAATTCAGAACGCTTTCGTCAGGACGTGGCTTTGTGACTTCGGATAGAACATTTGTCTCGACCAGGCCCAAAATGCAAGCTGGGGAGGGGAGGGGCAACGTGCATGCCGGCGGCCCACCAGCCTGACCAATTTCTGATCGTTCAGGCAATCAGGCCTCCACGGCATTCTCCTCCTGCTGGCAGGGAGGGGTGGAATTGAACGGCCAACCGCATCGATAACCCGGAAGCGCTGTGCTGAGGGACGGCGCAGCGTCTCGGAAACAGTATTTTTAGGGTTCTGCGCGATGATACAGCCATTCTCGGCGTGCTGATCCATAACGACCGATAAGCCGGCAGTTCGCGGCATTGTCATGCGGATGAACTGTCTTCGGATGGTTCCGCGCTGTCGCCTCTTGCCGCGCAACGGGTCACGTTTGATACACGAAGCACTGCGGCCATACGGCCGTATTCTATGCGGAATTTCCAACGTTCTCATTGTCATCAGGGGACACACAAAGCCGACGTAGTCTCTAGCCGCATCAAACCGATCAATCCCTGAAATGAGACAAAAATGGCAAAAGCGCCGAAGGTTGGAGAACCAAATCCGTTGGTCGTCATCGAACCGACCACCTCTGTAGTCGACGAAACTGTTTCGGGACCGGGCGAGCAAATTGATACTGTTGAGGATGTACCAAACATCGCCGCCGGTGTTGTCAGCGAAATCGCTGAAGGTGCGGGGGATATGGCTGAGATTGTTGAGGAACAAACAGAGGGCTTCGCGTCCGCGTCGGCTGAGCAAGTCCACTCGGCCGGTGATGTAAATCCGCTTTCAGTGGTTGCCGTTCTGCCGCTCGTGTTCTGGGCAGCGATCGTCGCATCCTGTTTGCGAACACTTCATACCTTCGCGCCCGCTCAGCATCCGTTTGGCCGGCAGGCATAGGCTTCGAGGTCGTCTACCGAAAATTTGGGGCGCAGGTTATTAAGAACATCAGCGATGATGGGCTGCGCTCCAACCTGATCCTGGCCCTGGTCCTACGCCCACAAAACCCAGCATAACGGACAGTTTTATCCCCTTCGAAAATATTTCTGCGTCGCGGTGGCGCTTTGAACGATCTGATTTCGGTGAATGGAGAGAGCTCTCATGGGCGAAAAGAAGAAGAAAATCTATCATGCGCTGGTCGAAGGCGCGACGACAGGACTGACAGACAAGGCCTTGTTTGCATTCGTGCAGGAC
>NZ_JBFUBH010000145.1:0-3915 GCF_056405855.1 Pararhizobium sp. P1_E7
CGGTCTAGGACCCGATTGCTCACCTTGACAGGATTCGAACCATCGACCTAATCCGCGCCGATGGCAGACACTTTGCCGTGGAAAATTCATTCTTGACAGATCATTCCAGAATTCCTATTTGGCTTGGCATGGCAAGGATCAAAGAGTTCGACAGAGAAAAGGCACTGGATGCGGCAGTGGGCGTATTTCGAGAGCACGGCTTCGAGGGCACGTCGACGGAGATGCTGGTGCGGGCAATGAAGATCGGCAGACAGAGCCTTTATGACACCTTCGGGGACAAGTGGGCGCTGTATCGCCTCGCGGTGGAACGCTACGCATTCGAGGAAACTGACGCGCATATCGCGATGCTGCGCGGCAAGCCGCGAGCTATTGACGGTGTTGCAGCGATGATCGAACGGGTCGTCGGAACCGCGAACCAGACTTGCCTTGGCGTCAATTCAATTTGCGAATTTGGCCAGAGTCGGCCAGACCTTGCAGAGGTCCATCGCGCCGCCGACCATCGGTTAAGACATGCAGCAAGTGAACGAGTCAGGCAGGCGCAGGAGGCCGGCGACGTGGATAACTCGTTGGCGGCAGATGCCGTAGTTGATTTCCTTTTCGCCAGTATCACCGGAATTCGTGTCGCTGCGCGCGGGGGTTCCGGCCGTGACCAGCTCGCATCGCTCGGGCGGTTGGCCCTCCGCGCGATTATGTAGCGGCACAAAAAATTTTGCCCAATTCTGGAACGATCAGTCAAGAAAGGAATACGGATGAAAGCTGTTGTTATGAACGGCATCGGGGATACCGATGTCATCGAGGTCGTGAACCATCCTGAGCCGGCCGCAACGCCCGGACATGTTCTCGTCGAAACTGCTGTGGCGGGCGTGAACTTCATGGACATCGGTGTTCGCCAGGGCATGGCCTGGACCGAAACTGCAAACCCGAAAATACTCGGGGTCGAAGGAGCCGGACGCGTGCTTGCTCTCGGCGAAGGCGTAACCGAGTTCGCGATCGGCGATCGCTTAGCCTGGGTTTACGCCCCAGGAAGTTATGCCGAACGCATTTCCATCCCGGCGACGGCGCTCGTGAAGATCCCTGATTATATCGACGACGAAACCGCGGCCTCGCTCATGATGCAAGGATTGACCGCCAGCCATTTTGCCACTGACTTTTATCCCGTGCGCCCCGGGGACACAGCACTCGTCCATGCAGCAGCTGGCGGTGTCGGCCTGTTGCTGACACAGATCATCAAGTTAAGAGGTGGGCGCGTTATCGGTCGCGTTTCGTCCCCCGACAAGGTTGAAATTGCCAAGCAGGCAGGGGCCGATGCAATTGTCGTAGACACGGAGGGAGACTTCGCTGAAGAAGTCCTGCGCCTGACTGAAGGCAAAGGCGTGGATGTCGTCTATGACGGCTCCGGCCCAAGGACCTTCAAGGGCTCGCTCGACGCTCTTCGCCGGTCAGGTACATTCTGCTGGTATGGCCCAGTGCTCGGAGGGCCTGGATCTCTGGATATCATGAGCCTGCCGAAAAGCATCAAGATCGGCTACGCGGTCTTTTCAGACCACATCCAAACTCCCGAACTCCTTCGCGCTCGGACCCGGCAGCTTTTCGATTGGATTCAAGATGGGTCTCTCAAGGTCAGCATCGGCGGGAGCTATCCCCTGACAGACGCTGCAAGGGCGCATGCTGACATGGCAAGCCGCCGCACGACCGGCAAGCTGCTGTTGATAGTGCGTCCAACAGTCCGATGAAGCCAATTGCCGTCGCTTGTTCGATCGCGGATGGTCATCTTCCAAACGGCCATGACACTCAAATCCCACCGACCGGAGATAAGAAATCATGACGTCGATCAACAATACCACCCACCTGTCGCAGATGCTCAATAATGCGTTTGCAAAATTCGACAGAGACGGAAATGGGGAACTCGATTCTGATGAATTCAGAGCATTCAACGAGATCCTGAAACCCGGCATCGCCGCGGACGAACAGGGGGACCCCACCGTCGACTACAGCGAACGCATGGGCCACGACGGCGACGGAATGGTCAGCCAGAATGAGATAAACACGACTGGCCTGCTGATGCCGGCGGCTCTCTGCGATCCGAGCCTGAAATCGATGCTCGACGACCTTCTTCTCAGAGCCGATCCCTCGGCGCTGGAGGCTGCGGCTCTACTCAAGGACGAAGCCGACAATTCTTGATGGCAAAAGGGAGCGACTGTTTGCGCAGTCGCTCCCTTTCCGATTTCCGGGCTATCTACCCTTGAAGACCGACGGCTGCGGCCAGCGCGGCCATAGGCGATGGTTCCAGCGAGGACGCGTCATAGACGCAAGGCGCTGCAAAGACGGCAAGCGCCAGCATGCCAGCGATCAGGCGCTTCATAGTACGCTCCGTGGATTTTTGAGACAGGTAGGCAAGATTCAGCTCGACCGCGATATTACCATGCGTGGCCTTCGAGTAGGGGCAGGTCTGATGGGCTTCCTCGACCAGCACGCGCGCCAGTTCCGGATCTATGCCCGGTAGGCTGATGTTTAAGCGCGCCTGCAGGCCATAGGCGTCTCCGGTCATGCCGAGATCGACTTCCGCGTCGATCGCGGTCTCCGCCGGCAACCGGATCTTGCGCTTGGCAGCGGCAAGACCCAGGGCGCCGATGAAGCAGGCGGACCAGCCGGCTGCAAAGAGCTGTTCGGGATTGGTGCCGGGCTTGCCGCTGCCCGGGAGCGAAAGCTTGACGTCAAGCCGCGCATCGTCGCTGCGCACCGCGCCGTCGCGACCGCCGGTAGTATGGGTCTTGCCGGTATAGAGGACCTTCTCGATCGTCGTCATGGAACACCCTTCGTTCTGTCGCATAGAGCGACGCTGTTGACAGGAGCGTTTTGCCGCCTCGACGTATCAGGCATGTTTCCAGAACAGGCAAAAATGTATCAGATCGTAGAGGATGCGCGCCGGGTTACCTTTTCATACAAATGTCCGACGAAACCGGGCTTTTTTCAGGGCAGCGATATTTCCGCGGCGAGCCCCCCGCCGGGGCGATTGTAGATCCGCACTGCGCCGCCGACCGAGACGGCAAGCTGCTGAGCGATGGCCAGTCCAAGCCCTGTACCCCCCGTGTCGCGATTGCGCGAAGTCTCGAGCCGATAGAAAGGCTGCATGACCGCTTCGAGCTTATCATCTGGAATACCTGGCCCGCGGTCGGAGACCGTAACAACGGTCTTTCCGCCGGCCGGCCGTTCGACATGGATCTCGGCAGCACCCGCGAACTTGAGGGCGTTGTCGATGAAGTTGGTCAGGATACGCCGCAACGCATGCGGCTTCGTCACAGCCGTGCCCTGGACGATGCCGGCAACCGTGACCGCCTTTCCAGTATCCTGGTAGTCGTAGGCGATGCTGTCGATAAAGGAAGACAGATCAATGCGAGATGTCTTTTCGCCACTGCCGTGAGAGCTGCGCGCATAGGCAACCCCATCCTGCACAAGCCGCTCGATCTCACGAAGATCGCTGACCAGCTTGTCTTTTTCGGGGGTATCGTCCGCCATGTCGGCGCGTAGCCGCATGCGTGTGATCGGCGTCTGCAGGTCATGCGAGATTGCCGCGAGGATCTGCACACGTTCCTCCAGGTAGTGGGCGATACGGTCACGCATGGCGTTGAAGGCGCGCGCTGCATTGGCGACTTCGCTCGGCCCGCTCTCGCTCAATGGGGACCCCATCTTGTTGGGATCGAGTGCATCGGCGGCTGCGGCGAGATCGCCAAGCGGGCGAACTGCCTGGCGCACCGCAAACCAGGTGCAGAGGATCAGCAGCACCATCTGTGCGGCAAACACATAGGGCAACCATTCGGCCAATGGCATGACGCCGCGCGGCGTCACGTCAATGGTGAGCGGTGAACCGTCTGAAAGCGTCAGATGTCCCTGCAGCCGCTTGCTGTCGCCTGGGAT
>NZ_JBFUBH010000146.1:0-3852 GCF_056405855.1 Pararhizobium sp. P1_E7
CGCGCCGGCAGGCTCCATGCCTGGAATCGCACCAACCAGAATGCCGGCGATCGCACCGATCAGGAGTGCAGCGATCACCTGCCAGTGTGCGACTTCCTGGAAGCCGAGGATGATCGAATCCATCATAGATATTCTCCAAGCGCGTTGCCGACCCAGTCAGGGAAGAGAAGCATGATAGGGGGGAGTGGGAACCAGATGCCGAGGCCGACGCGGAAGGCGAGAACGATTGCCACGGTCACAGCGAGCCCGATAAGGCTCCACTTCGCACCCCGAAGGCCAGACATGTAATAGAGGATCTGCATGAAGAGGATGGAGGCCAACGTGAACCCAATCAGCCCTACCCCACCGATGAAGGCCAAGAAGGCGGCTGCATAGGCGAACGAGCGTCCCATCCCTGCGAAGGCTTCGTTTGCCTTCGCAGAAAATCCCGGGTTCCGGCGCAGCCTGAGACAATCTAAGACCAGTCCGCCGCCGCCGAAAAGGGCGACTATCAGCACGATGAAAGGCCAGGACCACGGCTCTTGGATCCAGCCGAGTGGACGCTTGCCTGCGACCGTCGCAAAGGGCAGAAGAATGAGCGCGAACGCTGCAAAAATCCAGAATAGGGTCCCTGCCGTGGATGCGGCTTCGGGTGTGACGTCATCCTCAAACTGCGGCGTTTCCGCATCCGCAGCCGTTGGGATGTGATCGACATGGGCAGTCATGGMGCGATATCCTGACACGTTATAGACCGAGGACGGTCGGGCTTTCCGGAGGAGGGCCCGACCGATGCGAAGACTTATTTCTTCATCTTCGAGAAGAGGTCTTTGACCGCTTCAAAATCCTTGCCGATGCGTGCCTGCGCCTCGGCTGGGCCCTGCCAATAGACCTCTGCGCCGGTTGTGGCCGAGATTTGCTTAACCTGCTCTGACATCATCGCCTTTTCCGCGATTGATCCGAGCAAATCCTTCACCTCCTGGGGCGTGCCCTTCGGGACAAAGAGACCAGACCACAGAGCAAAGGTGGGACCCGTGATCTGGTCCCGCAGCAGAGGCGCCTCAGGGAAGACAGAAATCGGCTTTTCGGTGTAGGCGGCGAGAACCTTGATGTCGTCTTTACAAGCTAGAACCAGCCCGACGGTGGAATTCATTACGTCCGCGTCACCATTCGCAAGCGTCGTGCAGTCTGTCACGTCGTAGCCGGTTTCAGTTGAAAACTTGAAACCAAGCTGACGCGCAGCCTCAAACGTTTGTTGTGCGGGGATGGTCTCGAAGCCGAAATGCGCCAGCTTGACCGAGTTCTTCTTCGCATATTCAGCCAGTTCAGCAAGATTATTGTAGGGCGCATCCTTCTTTGCGGCCAGGATAAAGGGGAAGTTCATATTGAGGCCGACGACTTCCATGTCTTCGCGCCCGAAGGGCGTGATGCCTTGAACGATGTAGCTCGTCGGTATGTCGATCAGAAAGTTGCCAACCGTGTAGCCGTCGGCGGCGGAGGTCAGCACAGATTGGGCACCTTCGACACCGTATCCGCCGGGTCGATTGACAACCTTCGCGGGGACGCCTGTCTGCTTGGTAAACTCTTCCGCTATCAGGCGCACTAGCTGATCATCGACGTCCCCCGGCGGCCAGGGTTCGATGATCGTGATAGGCCGCTCCGGGTATTCGGCGAGAACGTTTCCGACCATTCCGGTTGTCGCCATGAGCGCAACAAGAGCGCCGTTCAGGAAATTTTTCATTCGATTCCTCCAGTGGGTTGCGTGCTGTTCCATTATTATCTACGCTGTTTCAAACATGTTGCATCCGCGACTAGTTTATGTCAAGTATCTAAAATCGCGAGGATCAAAAAATGACCGAGAGCAAAGATAGACGCCCTGGTTCAACGATGAAGACGATCGACAAAGCTATGTTTTTGCTTGGCTTTTTCTCACCTGAAACACCGGAGTACCGACTGAGCGATCTTGCACGCGCAGCTGACATGGACAAGGTCACAACGATGCGGATCCTCGCCTCGCTTGTTGCCAGTGGTTTTGTTGAGCAGCACCCAGAGACCCGGCGCTATCGTCTGGGCACCGCAGTCCTGCGCCTCGCCCGCATCCGTGAAGCAAGTTTTCCGGTGATTGCGGTACTACAGCCGATACTCGAATCCCTAACCGAGGAGGTGGGGGAATCGACGCATGCATGCTTGTTCTCCGGCAAGGGCATGACGACAATCGCTATTGCCGAGCCGCACCGGTCCACGAGGGTATTTATCGATCCGGCACAGCCTCTYCCCATCCACGCCACAGCCTCCGGCCTGGTCTTTCTAGCCTACGCCGACGATGCGATCGTCAATGAAGCGCTGCGGCGCCTCAATGTCCCGACAACCTACACCGATAGCACCGTCAAGTCTGAGATCGAGCTTCGACAGCGTCTGGATAAGATCCGGAAGAATGGCTGCGCGATCTCCAGCAGGAGTTTTGAAGATGATGTCACTGGCATCGCCGCTCCCATTTTCAATTGGCACGGCAAGATCCAGGCGACGATCTCAGCGGCGTGCATCTCCACGCGCATGACACCGGAGCTGG
Source organism: Pararhizobium sp. P1_E7 (assembly GCF_056405855.1). NCBI lineage: Bacteria > Pseudomonadati > Pseudomonadota > Alphaproteobacteria > Hyphomicrobiales > Rhizobiaceae > Pararhizobium > Pararhizobium sp. P1_E7. The sequence continues at coordinate 2,546 of NZ_JBFUBH010000146.1, forward strand.
AACGCGAAATTGAAAGTGCCGTGCTGCGGGCATCGGTGAGGGCAACGCGGGCGATGGGTGGAGAGCCGCCTAAAGCCTTTCTCATGAAGATCAGGGAGAATGYATAAATGACGCGAAGAGCACTGGTGCTGGATTTTGGAGGGGTGATATCGAAAACCCTCTTCGAGACGCATGACCTGAGCGAAAGGGCGCTCGACCTTGCCGCTGGTACTTTGACCTGGCGTGGCCCTTTTGACGTCGACACGGATCCGCTCTGGCGCGACATGCAGGCCGGCGTCATCACCGAGCGTGACTACTGGACGACGCGCGCGCGCGAGACCGGTAGGCTTGTGGGCAGGGATTGGGACACACTGCCGCCCTTCCTGACCGCCGTTCGTGGCAACGATCCATCGGAGGTCATCCGTCCCGAAGCGCTTGAAGCGATTGGCGCGGCAAAGCGTGCGGGCCATCGATTGGCCATTTTATCCAATGAACTCGATCTCTTTTATGGCCAGGAATTCCGCGCCAAGCTGCCGTTCCTCGCCGGTTTCGACTTGATCGTCGACGCCACCTATACCGAGATCCTGAAGCCCGATCCACGGGCCTTCGCCTTCATTACCGACGGACTGTCAATAGACGCCGGCGACTGCGTTTTCGTCGACGATCAGTTGAAGAACATCCGTGGCGGCGAGGCTATTGGGATGTCCTGCGTGCATTTCGATGTAACCCGCCCAGGCGCTAGCTACGAGCGCGTCCTTTCGCTTCTTTCCGCCTGAACAACACCGATTCCAAGGAGTACGATACGATGGCCGATAGCAACTTCCTGACCGAGCACAACGCCCGCCATGTCTGGCATCCAATGGCACATCCAGCAGATATGCGGGCCAATCCTCCGACGATCATTACGGGTGGAGAAGGAGCGGAAATCACGGATATAGACGGCAAGCGGTTGCTCGATGGCGTGGGAGGCCTCTGGAATGTCAACCTCGGCTATTCCTGCGATCCCGTCAAACAAGCGATTACTGCGCAACTGAACGAGTTGCCATATTACTCGGCTTTCCGCGGCACGACCAACGGGCCTCTAATCGAACTATCTGTAGCCCTTGCCGAATTTTTCGGCCCCGATGGCATGGTGCGCAGCTTCTTTACCTCTGGCGGATCCGACAGCGTTGAAACAGCACTTCGCCTTGCCCGGCAGTTCCACAAAATCAATGGCCAACCAGAGCGAACGAAATTTGTGTCGCTAAAGAAAGGCTATCACGGCACACATTTCGGCGGGGCGAGTGTCAACGGGAATCAGAATTTCCGTCGCGCCTATGAGCCGCTCC
>NZ_JBFUBH010000147.1:0-3851 GCF_056405855.1 Pararhizobium sp. P1_E7
GACGGCAACCCCAATGATTCCGACGCCGCCTACCGGCAGATGCTGGCGCGCGACGCCAACGCCTGGATGGGCACTCAGAAGGAGAACGCATAATGGCTTTCCCGACCGTATCCTATTCGCGCGACACGCCGGCCGGTTATCCCGGCATGATCGCCACCACTGAGCCTGGCTGGAACATCTCCGCCATCGTTGAAGCTGGCTCGGGCGATATCCCGTTCGGCCGCGGTGTGATCTTCGGCACCATTGAAGACACGGTGAAGCTGCCGACGGCGCTGGGCAAGTTTGCCGGCGTCGCAATCGCCGACCGCACTGTGCCGGCAGCCAATGGTGAGGTGTTCAAGTCCTACGATCAGCTCAGCGTGCGCAAGACCGGCTCCATCTGGGTTATCGCGCTTGTCGCTGTTGCCCAGGGCGACCCGGTCTACATGACGCCGACCGGTACGTTCACCAACGTGTCGAACTCGGCGGCAAACCAACTCATCGAAAATGCCGAATGGGCAAGCGTCACGAGCGGTACCAACCTGCTCGCGCGTCTCCGCCTTGGCGTCACCAAGTAAGGAGAACGAGCATGTTCACCACTGACGCGCCCGCACTGGCGCTGAACTTCCTGCGCACGGCTCAGAACTATATCGAGCCCGTGATCTACAAAAGCGCGAGTATCCGGACTTCCAGTACCGGAAACTCGTATCGGTCGATAATACGGCGCCCGAATGGACGACCGCGATCGATTTCTTCTCGATGGGCGATGATGTCGGCGAGGCAAGCGAGTTTTCGGCGGATGGCGACGATATCCCGTTCGTTGACTTCAAGCTCGACAACGGCAACAGCCGCGTCTTCATGGCGGGTATTGGTTATCGCTATAACCTGCAGGAGTTGGGCCACGCTCAGGCCTATGGTATCGCCCTGACGAATGACCGCGCGGACGCTGCCAAGCGCAAGTACGAGCAGTTCGTCGACGGCGTAGCCTTCCTCGGCCGCTCCAAGCTTGGCATGACAGGTCTCCTCAACACGGTGTCCRTCACCGCGCTCACCGCGGCGAACGGCGCCGGCGGCACGGCAACCTGGACCACGAAGACGGCCGATGAAATCCTGAAGGACGTCAACGATGTTCTCAGCGTCATCTTCACCGCTTCGAACGGTATCGAACAGGCGGATACGATCCTGCTCGATCAGGACCGCTATGCACTGATCGCGACCAAGCGTCTCGACGCCACCATGACCACCACCATTCTGGAGCATGTCCAGCGTGCCAACATCTACACGATCCGGACCGGTCGCCCGCTCACGATCCGGGCGGTCTTCGGCCTCGAAAACCTCGGCGCAGGCGGCACGCATCGGATGGTCGCATATCGCCGCACCCCGGACGTTGTGAAGATGCATATCCCGATGCCCCATCGCTTCCTGCAGGCTGAACGCCGTCTGCTGAAATTCGAGGTGCCGGGTATCTTCCGTCTCGGCGGTGTCGAAATCCGCCGCCCRGGCGCTGTTCGCTATCTGGATGGGATCTGATCATGGTCAAACTTGAGAACACCCGGCCGGGCGGCTTTGGCATTCCCGGCGGCCCGGTCATCGCCGGCAAGTCCGCGCTCGACGTCGAGCAGGCCGATTGGGATACCGTCAAGGATCATCCCGTTGTGGTCGCTTGGATCAAAGCCGAACATCTCATCGTCACCGGCGAGGACGAAGATCCGAAGCTCTCGGAGCGTGACGACCTGAAGAAGCAGGCGGCCGAACTCGGGCTGGAATACCCGAAGAACATCAGCACCGAGAAGCTGAAAGAGCTGATCGACGCGAAGCTTGGTTCCTGACGACAACCGGCCCGGCGGGCAACTGATCCCAGTTTTGCCAGGCATTCTGGTGGTTTAAGTCAAATACCAGGGTTGTTCTGGCTCATCACAACAACTGGACATCCTTCGGCATTCTGGTTTTTCGAGCATTTTGCGACCATCTCTTTGCCACCTTTGGAGTAATCGGCCGTCGCAATGTTCCTGAAGGTCACGGTGACAGTGTTGCCGCGGCTGCCCTCGTTTACGATTTGATTGGAAACTGAAAGTCCCGCGGTGCCACCTACTCCAAGGGGGACGTCACTCGCGGACGCGCTGACGGTACTTGTGTTTGTTGCCTTTGCTGCGATTTGAAATTCTACCTTTGCCTCGTCCACGATAAGCCCAACCTTTTTCCGATCCGCAGTCATTTGCTGGACGTTCTTCAGGCTATCCGCAACTTCGATGATAGCCTTGTCGAGAGTAATGTCGGATGGCTTTGCAACTTGGTTTGGAGTTGTGCATCCGTTGAGAAATAGGCAGGCACCAAAAACAGCCAATACTGTAAATTTTTTCACGGTCGTTCCCCCTTGTGTCCTGCGACCAATCAAAACCCAAGCGAGCATCTAAGTCCATGCAGGCACCGAAAAATTGGCGTCTGTGCGATGTGGATCTCCGACGCGATCTTTGAAGCGGTCGTGCGGCATTTTAAACCGAAGGGTGAGTAAGAATCGGACCGCACGAAGGGGTTTGCCGCAACAACTTTAGAACGCAATCAAAAGCCCGGCCATGAGCCGGGCTTTTGTGTTTCCGGATTCCGGGCTGACCGCAACAACCACTTCGGTGCCATGTTCTGACAATCCCTTTCTCCAGCATGTTATAGCCGGTCTCTTCGCAGCTCGCTCAGTTTGACAACGGCGTAGCTTTGTTAAAAGGTGTTGCTGCGCACTTAGATTTGCAAACACCTTCACACTCGCTTAGTTGCCACCAAGCTTGAACAGCCTTGTCGGTACTTCATCGTTCCAGTAAGTATTCAGTCAAATTGTTTCTGGAAATCCATAATTGCTTATGAAAGTAATAATCCTTGTTGCTTTCCGATATATTAAAAATTAGTTAATTTTAAACTTTCGCGAGAAGAATAGCGAGGCACGCGTGACTGTTACCATCACCGCGACTGACAGAGACGAAGACGGCACAACCTCCGGAAGTTTCCCATCTCAATATACCTTAACGTCGGCCCAACAGCCCTATGATAGCGCGACATGGTGGCAAACTACCGGCATACCGGTTGTGATCGGGACCTATGAAATTACCAACACCACAATTCGATTTTTCAATGAAGAAAATCCGGACAATGGACATCCGTACTGGTGGCAAGTCTATCAAGAAACAAATTTTATTACGTCAAGTATAGCGGTTTCGAGTGAGGTAATGTTTACCTTCGATGAGCACGTTTTCAGAAATTACGCTGCTTGGTGGACCTACTATGACCCGACTCCTGTCGAATCTATTGGCGCTTTGGTTGATATATATTCATTCCTGAAAGACGAGGATTACGAATATATAGGTTCTAACTCAAACGACACCTATGATTTTTCTGACGGTAGTCATGCGGTTTTCACGCTCGGTGGGATTGCGAATGGCGGCAGCGGAGCGGATAGCTTTACGGGTGGCGTTGGCCTGGATCGGTTATTTGGTGAAGCCGGGGATGATCGGCTCATTGGCGGTACCGGTGACTATCTGGACGGTGGCGCGGACAACGACTGGATCATCAGTGCGTCCGGCGCCACGATGATCGGTGGAACCGGGATTGACCTTCTGGATCTGACCCTCTCATCGTTTACGTCAGCGGTGTCGTTCACGCTGGCAGAYCAAGCCCTGGCGGCMGTRCAGCTTGGAGCCAATACCAGCGTCCAGGGCTTCGAGACTTTCCTGCTTARTACTGGTAGCGGCAGCGACACGCTCGACATGCGCGGCTTCACGCTGGAGRCTTCTGCCTACTTATACMAGAGCWWTTTTGACCTGGRCACAGGGAGCGATACGGTCTTTGTCTCGGGCACGACAAAGGGCCAGGCTAACGTCTATGGC
>NZ_JBFUBH010000148.1:0-3726 GCF_056405855.1 Pararhizobium sp. P1_E7
TCTTCCACTCCCGAACGCAGAACATCGAGATCCCGGCTCAGGAGAATGATGTCCGCGCTCTCGCGGGCGACATCGACAGCTCCGGACACCGATATCCCAACATCGGCTGCATGAAGGGCCGGCGCGTCGTTAATTCCGTCCCCCAGGTAGCCGACTGAATGGCCGGATTTCTGCAAGGCGCGCACCACCCGTTCCTTCTGCTGCGGATCAATTTCCACGAAGAGATCGGTGCGGGGCGCAAGGTGCCACAAGGCCTCGTCATTCATGGCTGCGAGTTTTTCGCCAGTCAGCATGGATGTAGCATCCAGACCGACGGCCTCGGCCAGATGCGCCGTGACGTAGCGGTTGTCTCCGCTGATCACTTTAACCCGGATACCGAGCCGGTTAAGGTCCTGGATCGTACGTTGCGCATCTGCCTTGGGAGGATCATAGAACTCGAGGAGCCCTCGGAAGGTCATCTCGCACTCGTTATCACGATCATAATCGGGTTGCGCCGGAACCCTGCGCGTAGCGACGGCCAGAACACGGAAGCCTTGAGCCCCCTTGGCCTTGTAGACTGCCTGGAGTTCAGCCCGCGCCTCGCCCACCAGGGGAACTTCTCGCCCATCGACAGCGATCCAAGAGCAGATGTCGAGCACATTGGAAAAAGCACCCTTGGTGATGAACAGATGTTGGTCGGGTGTGGCATTGTCTAAGACGACAATCGTCAGCCTACGCCGCATGAAGTCAAAGGGGATCTCGTCAATCTTGACGAGGTTTCCGGTCGTCAGCCTGGCGCTTTGGCCGGCTGCCACGATCGCCGCATCAAGGGGATTTTCGATGCCGGTCTCGAAGGCCGCATTGAGAAAGGCGAGCCGCAAAGCTTCGTCCGAGGGGTGGTTCGTGGCGTCGAAGGCGCCATTCAAGACAATAGTGCCTTCGGTCAGGGTCCCGGTTTTGTCGGTACATAGAATGTCCATGCTGCCGAGATTTTCGATCGCATCGAGGCGTCGCACAATAACGCCGCCCTTGCTCATGGCCCGAGCGCCCGCCGAGAGCGTGACGCTGATTATCGCCGGCAGCAGTTCCGGCGACAGCCCGACGGCCAACGCCACAGCGAATAGCAATGATTCTATTACGGGGCGGCCCAGGAGCAGGTTCACCGTCAGCACGAAGAGAACCATGACCATCATTACCCGAAGGAGAAGGTAACCGAACTGCCGGACACCATGGGCGAAATCGGTCTCAGGTGCCTGTGAACTCAGCCTTGCAGCAATTGCGCCGTATTCCGTCTGGCGACCCGTCTTAACCACCAGCATACGTGCCGTGCCACTGCGGACCGAGGTGCCGAGAAACACGGTATTGCTGCGGCTTGCGATGGGTGCGTCGGACGCGATCAAACCAGGACGTTTCTCGACCGGAAATGACTCCCCCGTCATGCTTGCTTCGATGACGAGGAAGTCCTGTGCTTGAAGAACAAGGCCATCTGCCGGGACCAGATTGCCGGCAGACAGACGTACGATGTCTCCCGGCACCAGTGTGCCAGCGGGGACGGTTTCCTCCCTCCCGTCCCGAATCACGGCACAAGTCAACGTAAGGCGCTTCTTCAGCTCCTCCATTGCCGTGGACGCGCGGTATTCCTGGAAAAAACTAAGGAACGAACTACCGAGGACGATCGTCAAGATGATTGCAGCGTCCATCCACTGCTGGAGCACCGAAGAGATCATGGCCGCAAACGCCAGAATGAGCACGAGCGGATTTTCGAACTGGCGAACAAGGAGCCGAAGCGCGCTCAGGCGCGACGTATCTTCGACGCTGTTTGGGCCGACGTGCGCAAGCAAGGCCGCCGCATTTGCGGAAGTCAGGCCGCCAATCCCGGAACCGAGGCTCGCTGTTAGGTCGGATGCCGCTTGGCTCCAGTATGGCAATTYTTCTTTTAGCTCGCCCATCCACGTGCCCGATCTTAAATAAATAGGAGGATAGACGACACTATTCCTCCGTTCTCACCTCACCAATTCAAGGGGCTTGCCAACTTCTTCTAATGTCCAGATGGTCCGCCAACCGTGTTCAAGGCGAATCGGAAGGCCAATCGCGAGGGCAAGACCAAGGCGTGGAATAGGCGAGTTGGAGTTTGCTGCATCCAGTTGCGGGAGAGCAGTGTTACCGATGCCCATGCCGGCTTCCGTTGAACGCCATGCTATTTGCGTGATTATTCCGCATTGCCGGGAAACGACCCAGCGCCCGCAAAGATGCGCAATCCGAACCTGAGGAGCCAGCCATATTCTGCATCGCTAGTGCGCCGCAGTTGGCCGAGCCTTTCGAGTGACAATGCAACTGGCACCGGCGATGGCTTCGGTTGCGATCCTTACTGCTTCGCACGCCGCATCGGATTCGAATTCGCCAATTACCTCCACCACTGAATCCCGGACATTGACCTTCACTTTCTCCCGGCCAAGTCCCAATTCCGCTTGAAGCCGCGTCGAAACTGCCAGCCGTAATGCATCATCACCGCGAGCGACGGAGTCTGGTGTTGCAGAGATGGCCTTGAGCACGTCGCGCCGGCTGACGATTCCCGAGAGTCTTCCGTTCGTGAGGATGGGAATCCGTTTGATATTGTGACGGCGCATCAGAGCGACGATTTCGGCAAGCGTAGTTTGCGGCGAAGCAGCGACGACGTTGGCCGTCATGCAATTTTCGACCGCCCGCCCGTGTTGTTTGACATACCTTTCGAAAAACCCCACGTCGGGTTGTCGTGGTCCGATCTCGTGACAGCCGTTGAACTCGTGCCGCTGCAACAAGTCTCCCTCGGTCAGCAGCCCGCACACGCCTCCAGCATCGTCGACCACCGGAAGGCCGCTTACATCTCGGTCGATCATAACCTGTATCGCCCGTTTGAGGCTCGTCCCGACGGTCACATGAGCTACATTTGTCGTCATCAAGTCCCTGGCAAGCATTATGCGTCTCCTAAGGCTGCTATCATTTCGCGCGTCGCCATCTTTGCGGACTGCGTCGTTCACCGCCTTGATACAGCGCAATTCAACGCACTCAGATCACGGTCGATCTGCGTATCAGCCATTTGTCGAGCTCATTGACGAAAAGAATCGAGGAAGCTGCGACGCAGATCCAGGCCCATTGTGCGAGCGAAATCGGCGTGAGTTGCAGTGTCTCGCGCAACCAGGGAATATACATCGCGGACAGGTGCAGTGTCTGGGACGCGACAATGCTCAAAAGCAGCAGCGGATTGCCCAAAAAGGTCAATGCAAAGATTGACTTGCGTTCTGAGCGACTGAGGAACGTCTGGAAGTTTTCAAATATCACGAAAAGCAGGAGCAGCATGTTTCGTGCTTGCGAAACCTCGTATCCCTGCTGTAGCAGCCACCAGAAGATGGCAAAGCCTCCAACGCCGATAGTCAGAGTCGACAGAACGATCCGGCGAACCATGAGCCGGTCAAAAATCGGTTCCCTCGGGCGGCGGGGCGGTCGCTCCAGTTCATCTCCTTCCGCCTTTTCGCCCGCCAACGCGACATCCTGAATTCCGTTGGTCACCAGATTGAGCCAGAGCAACTGCACCGGTAGCAGGGGCATGGGCAGACCGAGCGGGATCGCCAGCAGGAAAAGCAGCATTTCAGCCGCTCCCGTTGCCACGAGCATGAAGATGACTTTTCGGATATTCGAATAGGCCACACGCCCTTCACGAATACCGCTCACAATGGACGCGAAATTGTCGTCCGACACCACGATGTCGGC
>NZ_JBFUBH010000149.1:0-3725 GCF_056405855.1 Pararhizobium sp. P1_E7
CGACAATCGTGTCACCATTGCAAACTCTCCTTGTCGGCAACCGGAAGAATAGATCCGCAAGTCATTGTCAATGCCAAAGGCTGGATGACAGTGAGACTCCCCTTCCCCTCGCTCAGGCCATTCGTTTTGGCGGAGACGGGGCCGCCTTTCAAGCTTCGCTGAGCGTGTGCAAGCGTCTTGCGCGCTGGTTGTGGATATAGGCAATTTAACTTGATTTCTAATGATAAGCATTCGGCAATAATGCTAAGAATAGCGGGCGGTCACACTCGGCCCAGTATTGGGGAGGATATATTGGCTCGGAAGGTGTTTTTTAGCTTTCACTACGACCGTGACGTTCACCGTGTGATGCAGGTGAGGAATTCATGGATTGTACGTCCTGAAGGCGAAGCCTCGCCCTTCTTCGATAAGGCTGAGTTCGAGAAGATTAAGCAACGCGCAGGCGGTATCGAGAAGTGGATTGAAGATCAACTCGCGGGAACATCTGTCACGGTCGTTCTCTACGGGGCAGAAACCTATCACCGCCCCTGGGTTCGGCACGAAATCAAGCGGAGCTATGAGCTGGGAAAAGGACTTCTGGCGATAGACATCCATAATATCAAGCATCCCCAGAATGGCATAGACGTGCAGGGGCTGAATCCGCTTTCCTATTTCAATGTCAATCAGACGCCTTTGAATAGGCTGTACAGCCAGTATGATTGGGTGACGGATAACGGCTATGCCAACATCAGCTCTTGGATTGAGACGGCAGCTAATGCCGCGCGGCGATAGCCGATGGCAGGCAACGGTCGCACCCGTTTTCTTCGCGAGTTTCCATCGTCGTTGCACGAAGGCACCGGGGTCGTTTTTGTAGGTGCTGGCGTATCAATGGCCGCAGGCTATCCCTCCTGGTCCAAGTTGCTGACGGAAATCGGCGAGGAGATTGGGGTAAACTCCCGGGACATCCAAGACCTCGCCGCCCTTGCGCAATGGCACATCCGAGAGACCGGAAACGCAACCGGCGTGCGCAATGTAATCAAGCGGGAAATCGGCCACGATCGGCCGCTCCCCGAAACCGTAAAAACGCTTGCCCGCCTTCCCGTTCGCCATATCTGGACCACGAACTATGATCGGCTTGTCGAGCGGGCCTTTGCGGAGATCAGCCGGCCATTGGATCCAGTCGCCGGCGCGAAGGACCTCGCGCTCAAGGTGACGCCGGGCGCAACCCGACTTTATAAGATGCATGGTTCCGTCGACAGACTGGATGATATTGTCATCTCCACGGACGACTATGAGCTTTTTCGCACCAAGCGGGGAGCGTTCCTTCCGCTCTTGCAAGCCCATCTGAGCAGCATGTCCATGCTTTTCGTGGGCCTGAGCCTAACCGATCCCAATGTTCGCCATGTCCTGTCGCTGATCAGGGAGAGTTTCACTGACGCACCACCGGAGCATTTTGCGATCCTCAAGCCGCCGAAACCGGAAGATTTCATAAATGACAACGAGTTCAAGGCCCGTCTCGCCCAACACAAGCTTTGGGCAAAGGACCTAAGCCGATATGGCCTTGTGGCGGTGGAGGTTGATGACTACGACGAAGTTCCCGAACTGCTGCGCGAGGTTGAAAGACGCGTCGCGGCAAAACGAGTTTGGGTGAGCGGGAGCTGGCCACTTGAAGGCGGCGATGCACGCACGCCGCAGATTTACGCAGTGGCAGAAGAGATTGGCCGTCTGATCGGCGCTACACATCGAGATCTCGTCACGGGAACCGGTTTGCTGATCGGACCAGCGGTCGTCTCCGGATTCATGGACGCTCTGCGAGAGGGTGGCGGCTGGGATATCGACCGTCGACTCATTGCCCGACCGTTCCCGCAGRCGCTCCCGGGCCGGGCGGCGGACCGCGCCAAATGGACGGCCCTCCGGAGCGAGATGGCCCGCCTAGCAGGCATTACAGTCTTCCTCGGTGGACTAAAGGCTGACAAAGGGACCGCAGTTATTGYCGACGGCGTGATGGAAGAGTTCGCGTTGGCACAAGGAGTGGGGTCCTTTATTTTGCCCATCGGTGCGTTTGGTGGTGCCGCGGAACAGATCGCCAAGCAATTGAGTGGATCAATCGCACCTTCAGACGGCCCGAAGGCCACTCGGCCAAAGGATGATGAAATCACTGCGCTATTGAATCCGTCGGCGACAGAAAGGCAGCTTATTGCTACGGTTCGCGCAATTCTAGACCGGCTCGCGAAGGTCACATAGCAAGGGTGGGCTTCGCGCTTGGTTGAATTTATCACATCTGATGAACTTCGCAGTTATGCCGCGAAGCGGTCTGAGGCGGAGCAGGCGCGAATGCGCATGGCTGGCCGCTCTCGATCACCACAAGGCGCGACCTTCCTGTCCCATTCCAGCAAAGACAAGGACCTTGTCGTGGGGGCGATTATCGTTCTCGAAAATCATGGTGCTCAGGTCTATATCGACGAGGTAGACCCTGAAATGCCGCCCTACACCAACACGGACACCGCCAACCTATTGAAGTCGAGGATAAGGCAGTCCCGCAAGTTTGTGCTTCTGACCAGTAAGAACAGTAAGGAAAGCCGGTGGGTGCCATGGGAGCTCGGCGTTGCCGACGGCTACAAGGATCTTCCAAATATTGCGCTCTTTCCATCCTCCGACACAGCATACGACATGTCTTGGGCGGACTGGGAGTATCTCGGCCTCTATCATCGCATCGTTTGGGGCAAGCATCAAAATTACGAGAAGGAGATCTGGATGGTACTGGACCAGAGAACCTTCACGGCCACCGAGCTTTCGGCCTGGCTCCGCCGCTAGGCCTAACTCAAGAAGTAATCCGGAAGCGTCTCCATCGTTGCCCAAACCTGAAAAGGCATCCAAGTTGCTAAAGCAAGCGGCTTTGGCGCTGAGTATCTAGCGACGATATCGTCTAAACGAGCACGCACGCGCAGGTAGAATCGATCATCCTCCTCGGCCATCGGGTAAAGGCCTAAGAATTCACGCCCACGGTACTGGTCGTTCTCGCTGCGAACGATCGGAAGAACACAAACGCGGCGCTTGGCGCCGTGAAACCACCCAATTTCCCAACTCATCCAGCTCGACGTGTCGGCATGCTCTGAATCGATGAACATTAGTCCCCTCGATGCGAGCATCTTGCCCTTGATGTATTCCGCGTCAGCGGGCGTCGTGTTACCATGATCGGAGACTGAGCTCTCGACCCAATCGCAGAACACGGTCAAACCGATATCTTCGGTTAGGATGGTGTATACGCCAAGGACAAGTTCTTCGTCTTTTATAGCTTGCGAGAGAAAAATGTCGTACTGTCGCTGGCTTGTCCGAGCTTGGCGCGCCAGCAACTCCCGTGACGACAGGCGGGCAGCCTTTGTGCTCATGCGTGCGCGTTCACGGACGCGACCTTCAGTAAGCAAAGGCATTGTTGTCCTATAAGTTCGGGAATTACCTGGATCGAGCGGTGGGCTATGAGCAATAGTAGATACTAGAAACCGGGTTGGCTAACTGTTAATCCGACGAACGTTGACTATTCTCTTCACGGTGCACTTGACTTTTTGCTTGTTCGATCGACGGTGTGTTGTCGGTCTCCGCATTCCTCACAAACTTGCGCAAATTTTCGACTTCATCGAAATAGCGGTCCAGCCTTTCATGCTCCGTCGTCCCAAACACATGCGGCCTGTCCAACATCCTGCGGTAGGTATCATAAAAGTTAGACTCGCCTTCTCTGAACGCTCGATAAT
>NZ_JBFUBH010000150.1:0-3567 GCF_056405855.1 Pararhizobium sp. P1_E7
GAAGAGCCTCGCATCGGTATAGAGCAGGTTGATTTCCGCATCACCTACGGGAGACGCTCCTATGCGCATGAACACGTCGCAAATCTGTTCACTGACTGGATCGTGCCGGTCTGTTCGCCCGCGCTCATCGCAAATCGTGTCCTCGGCTGTCCGCAGGACATCCTTAAATTCCCGCTGCTCAATGTGGAGTGGGAAGCAGACTACAAGGCTTCTCCACAATGGAAGGACTGGGCCAGCTTGGTCAATGCCGACGGCAGGCAGACGTTTTCCGGCCTTTCATTCACTTTGTCGAGCAGCGCCATCGACGCTGCCGCCAATGGCAGGGGGTTCGTTCTTGCTCAAGTTTCCATGGTTCAGGACGAGGTTGCGGCCGGCAGTCTGGTGGTTCCCTTCGATATCCGCATGAAGCTGCCCGAAAGCTACTATCTGGCATGGGACAGGACCGCCCTCGAAAAGCCGTTCGGCCAAAGGTTCCACAAGTGGCTCGTTGGCGTTGCGAAACAACAGGATTTGATCTCGGCACCAAGCTCGGGTCCGGTCAAACTGATCTAAACTGCTCAAATGCTGGCTTAAAATGTGACCTTCGCCGGTAGCAAAACGTGGCGTTCGGTTTGATTCCGCTCAAGGCGATGTCGATAGCGCCCAAGTGTCAAAAGAACGGACACGAGTTGCAACTGTGATCAGGCGGCCAGCAAAATGCACCCGAATAGAGGAGGCGTTTTCAGTTCTAGGCATAGATACTCTCCGTCGTTTTGCCTGTAAGTGACGCAGAGCAGGCTAGAGGGCGGACGTATCCCGCATGTTTTGAAAATTGCCGGAAGTGTATCAGAGCAGCATCGCGATCCTGAGCCCGCTCCATGTATCAGTCGCAAAAGCCTTTTCGATGAGGTTCCTCGGCACAGTGAACACTGCGGCTCTCCCCCGGTGATCCGGATCACGCGACTGCAGGGCTAGAAATCGACTTGTTGCTTGATCGAATGTGCTTGCAAAGCTCGTTAAGCGCGATACGGCCTCGCTGAGGCAAATCTTGTCCTGTCGATCCAGATGTAATTTTGGCGAAATGTGGTCCGGCAACGCCGGGCGGGCGGCGAGAGTTGCTATGTCGTGGAGAGTGCCAACAGGCGCAGGAAGCGCCACCGCACCCTGCGCATGTTGGCGGCTAAGTCGTTATTTTGACGGTACGACCAGAGCCTGGCCTTTCCGGACGATATAGGTGGCAAGCTCCGAGGCTTTGCCGGGGCCCACATTTTCCGCCGAGTGAACAACGCCGGTCGGAATGAAGAGTGATTGACCTGCCGAAAGGGTGACCGGCTCACGTCCGTCCAATTTATACTCGAGCGTCCCATCGATCACATAGGCTATCTCTTCACCAGGGTGGGAATGCCTAGCGGCCAAAACACCAGGTTGAAAATCGACACGGACCTGCACGGCTTCGTGGGCGGGGACGTCGATATCGCGCCTGATGAGATCCGTGCGTCGCAGCGGTTCATCGGCGAACGCCTGCAACGGCGTCATTGCGCTCATGAGAAACAGGAGGGCTGTGGCAAATCCGTTGATCGGTTTCATGACTGTGTCCTTTCGGGATGATTGAAGAAGGAATAAACAATGGGAGGAATTCGTGGACGCGGTACTTGAGATGCGCTTACTTGCTCTTTGCGCCAACGTGCCGCGCCGCTGTTTCGATGATGTCGGCAACTCTCTCAGCTTGCGACGTGAAGACGGCGTGGCTGGCCTTGATCTCGGTCACCACGCTGCCCGCGCGCTTGGCCATTTCGCGTTCCAGTTCAGGATTGATGGAGCGGTCTTCGGATGCAACAATTGCCCAGCTCTGCTTTGTCTTCCAGGCGGGATCGCCGATCTTTGCGGTGAAAGCTTCCTTCGAGGCGAAGACCTGCGATCTTGCCAGAAACGCTGCGTCGTCCTTCGGCAGATCTGCGGCGAAGTCGTTCGCGAACGCGGCGGGGTCGAGATAGAGATATTTACCGTCCTTCGTCTCCCGGATATTCATGCCGCCAGACGGCTTTGAGCTTGCGAGGCTGAGCAGGCTTTCGCCGCGATCCGGCTGGAAGGCCGCGACATAGACGAGGCCCGCGACAACAGGGCTGTGGCCGGCTTCGGTGATCACCATGCCGCCATAGCTATGACCGACGAGTAGCGTTGGGCCGTCCTGCAGGTCGAGCACACGGTTGGTGGCGGCGATATCGTCGGCAAGCGACGTGAGCGGCTCCTGTACAATCGTGACGTTGAAGCCGCGTTGGACGAGAATATCGGATGCCTTACGCCAGCCTGAACCATCGGCGAGCGCGCCATGGACGATAACAATGTTTTTTACGTCGGCAGCCTGGGCTGCGAAGGCAATCACGCTCGTGGCGAAGGCGAGAGCGAGGGTCGAGATGTAGTGACGGTTCATGGGTTTGACTCCTGTCGTTTGTAGGTGATTGGGGTAAGGGAGATGAGGTTTCAGCCGAAGGTGAAAGCGTAGGCTTCAACGCCGGGATCGAGGAAGCGGAYTTCGAACGTCCGTTCCGCCACGCCGCCGGATTGGCGGACGAGTTGATAGAGTTTTGTTGACGTCACCGTGCCGTAGCCGTCAGCGTCGGTATCTGCGCCATGGCTGGGTCCGGGTGCCTTGCCGTCGAGCGTCACCTGAAAGCGGACAGGCTTGCCGTCAGCGCTGGGTCCGAGGACCAAGTGCAGGTCACGGGCACTGAAACGATAGACGATGCTGCCATCTGGCTGGTCCAGCACTGCCTGTTCGGCGCCGACCGTCCAGCTCCCGGAGAGGCCCCATTCATTGAGGTCGGGTTCGTCGATGGAATACTCGTTGGCGGCGTCGGCGTGCAGGTTTTCGGGAGAGACGAAGCTGGCGGCGCGTTTGTAGCCAAGATAGGTTTCACCAGATCGGATGTTCTTGAGGTCCGGGCTTGCCTCGGCACCTTTGGTGTCCGGCGTCACTGGCGCAGTCGAGGCCATCTCGCTGCCGGCTTCGCGCAAAAGGTCCTGGATTGCCTGCTCGGTCTGACGATAGTTGCCTTCACCGAAATGATGGTAGCGGATCTGACCCTTGGCATCGATCAGGTAATGCGCTGGCCAGTAGCTGTTTTCGAAGGCGCGCCAGATCTTGTAGTCGTTGTCGATCGCGACCGGATAGCCGATCTTGAAATCTCCGACGGCCTTTTTGACATTGTCGATCTTCTTTTCGAACGCGAATTCCGGAGCGTGCACGCCGATCACGACCAGGCCCTGGTCCCTGTACTTTTCAGCCCAGGCGCGGACGTAGGGCACGGTGCGAATGCAGTTGATGCAGGAGTAGGTCCAGAAATCGATGAGGACGACCTTGCCGCGAAGCTCTTCTATCGTCAGCGGCTGCGAGTTCAGCCATTCGATGGCGCCGTTCAACGATGGTGCTCCGCCTTCGATAGGCAAATTGCTACGGAACGGTTGTGTTGTATCGATGACAGCCGACGTTGTGCTGTTGCTGGCAACCTCCGATGACGTTTCGAGTTCAGGCTTGTCGTACAGTTGGTTAAGCACGGTCTGTTCGAAGGCCGCCGTGCTGGCATAGGA
>NZ_JBFUBH010000151.1:0-3437 GCF_056405855.1 Pararhizobium sp. P1_E7
ACTTGAGCGCGGGTATGATTTCCTCACGCTGCATACGGGGAAGAAATTCAAGGTCCCGTTCGACGAACTTGTCGTCTTCTCGACCAATATCGCTCCGAAAGACCTCTCCGACGAGGCAGGCCTGCGGCGTCTCAAGTACAAGATATTTGTGAATAACCCTTCTCGGGAAGAATATATCCAGATCTTTGATGCGTATGCCCGCACTGTTGCGATTGAAATAGATTATGATGAGTTGAACCTGTTCTATGATCGTAAGTACAATTTCCAGTTGCCGGCGTCGTGCTATCATCCCAAGTACCTGATAGATTTTATCGGGGCCTATTGCGAGTTTAATGCAATGCCGAAGGTTGCATCGCTGGAGATGCTGGAGCGGGCGTGGGAAGGGGTGTTCACGTTGGATTAGGCAGGTGGCGGTGGGATGCGATCATGGCAGCGGCATAGGCTTATTGTTAAGGGAATTCTGAAATACTGGTGTCGCATGTACGAGGGTGGCTCGGCCGCTGCTCGCGGGAAGGGGGTAATCTCGATGACCAGCATTGCAAACGTCGATGTCGAAGCTGACGGCTCAAGGCAACGTTGCGAACAAACGGCCAAGGAGCCGACCCGTTCGAAAGCCGCGCCGTTCATCGCAATAGCGTTTATGCTCCTACCATTGAATGCAGGCATTCTGCTCTATACGGCCAAGAATGCCGCAGACGTCCGTGGAAGCCGCGAGACGCTTGCCGCACTCAAACTATCGATTGACGGCCTGAAGACGCAGATCGACAAGCAGGGGTATAATATCGCCAAAGGTGCCAAGGCTGACGAAGTGGCGATCATTCGACAGCATGTGGAGAGCCTGCAAAAGGATGTGGCGAATTTGGATGGCCGAATGCGTTCTGGCCTGTTTGCTTCCGGCGGAGCGCAGATCTTGAGCGCACCAGGCAAGGATGTGCAGCATCTTCAGTCTTCATTCGCCGCYGTGTCTGCTGGCCAGGAAATCCTGAACGACAGCATGACCTCTGTCGATGCTCAGGGTGTTTCTGTCGCCGACCTGCCGCGCTATGAAAGATCGGTCTCGCCGGAAGGCAAGTTGATACTCCGCAAGGTGCAATAGCCCCCGGATTTTCCATACAGCAGCGTCTTTTCAGATGTTCAAGGTCGCTGTAGCACCTTGAATTGCGGCGTGATTTTATCCTCGGATCGATTCGGAAGGATTCGCGCGGCGGCAGCTTCGCCGGGAAATTGGTAGCGATTTTCGTGGAAGACCGTGTCGCCTGACAGCAATGTTGGACATGCGCCTTCTGCCGGCGGCATTTTTCGATGTGTTTGCCGAACGTCCGCCGGATGCGCTTCAGGTTCTATCGTTGCGCGAAATTTACACTGTTTTTCATCAGTTCGATATTTCGGGCAGTCGTCTCGTTCGTGGGGTCGAGCTCATAGGCTTTCAGGAAGTAGCGTCTGGCCTTCGGCAGGTCGCCGCGCAGGAGATGGGAGTATCCTATGTTGTTGTAGTAGACGGGCGTATTGCCGATCATCCGCGACAGTTGCAGATAGGCACGGTCGGAGGTGTCGAACCGGCCGATCATATCGGCTGAGGCCGCAAAGCCCAGCCAGGCAGACGGATCCTCTGGGAAAATCGCAACTGCACGTTTGTAAACTGCATATGACTTTCCGTAGTTCTTCTCCTTGAACTGAAGCTTTCCCGTGGTGATCAATTCGTCGTTCTTGTAGAAGGCGACCGCAGAGTCATCTTCGAGAGTCTTTGCGCTATCGCCAAAAGCTGCCAAGTCATCGACACTTGAAGACTGGCATCCGGTCAATGCCGCAATCGCGGCGAGCGGTAACGTAAGGTATCTGATCCGCGACCTGATCTGAAACGCTCCCATTCATCCCCCCCAGCTTTCAGGCATCCTAGAGGTGCCCTTGCATGCGCTCACGGAAAATCCTGCTTAAAAAAAGCTAATAAAGAAAGAATTGATGCAGCGAGTCGCATTAAAGAGACACATGTCACGCTATAGAGTGTCGTTGCTGCAACAGGACGCAATGACGTAACGATCCTCGCTTGATGAGAGGTTGTGTTTCTTGCCAAGATGGTTGYAGTTTGCCGCGAGCCGAAACCTTATTGCGAAAGCGATGATCCGGTAAGCCACAGTTAAGCGTCAATCTTATATATTGCTTTTATTGGTGCAGCTGGCGCCCCGGGCGAAAGAGAGCATAATATATGCGGAACCTAGTTCTAGCAGTCGTTCGATTGGGGCCGTCTGTGGCCTATGCTTTGGCGGCGACTTTTCTCGTCAGCATGGTTCTGCTCGCGCATTATCCTTCAAGCGTATGGGCCTGGTGGCTCTACATGACGATACTTCCTGTGATGCGCGAACCCGTCTTTCAACTTCTGGCCAAYACCGGGATCGAGGTCTGGGGTGCTTTCACGATATCAATGCTTGCGGCACTTTTCGGAGTCTATCTTGCGATGCGTCCGGAACGATATCCGAGGACAACTTTCATCCACGCACATGTCGCACTCGTCGCGACAGCGCTTGCCATGGTCAGAGTCGTCAATACGCAGGCCGGTCTCTCGAGCCTTACACTGCCGCAGGTGCTGCGCGGTGATTGGTCGGTGCTACAGATAACAGATTCACTCCTCGGGACGGCCCTGCTTGGTCTCGTATTTTTTGCTTGTCTTTGTGCGCATATCGCGATGATCAGGCGTATTCGCGCATAACCGGAACTTCCCTTACAAGTCTCCGTGGCTTTAGGCCCCCGCCACCAGAATTTACAAGCACTTAGCCGAAAGGCATCCGAACGGGTAATCCTCCGACCAAACTCGGGCGACAAACCGGCAGCGGCGCCGTTTGGGCGCCCCGGGACCGCTGGTCCGGCCGTCGCCCTCCTGCCGGCCCCCCTGTGGCCGGTTGCCATCCAACGATCGTCCGCTGATCTCACCACGGCGCACCTGAACACGGCCAAAGGCCATGGTGGCGGCAAGCTCCAGGATCGCCGTCCCCGCCCGCATTGAGCAGCTCGCCCTTGAGACGATGTATGACGGACATGTGAACATGTCCGAATCAGGGGGCGACTATTTCTCGTATTGGGGCGAGATCATTTCGGTATTGGAGGGCGGATTGCCGCGGAACTTGCATGCCGATCTCTGAACCCAAGCGGATCCATCTGAAAAAGGGGCGCCGCCCGCGTTCTGGACCTGAAACCGACGATTCGCGGCGATGCGGCGCCCGAAAATCACGACCGCGGTGAGAACCAGGCGTCTTATTCAGCCCGTTTGCGTCGCGCCCGTCTCCACGGCCATTCACCATCGATTTCGGCTTCAAGTGAGAAGCTCAGGAACGTACGAATTAAAACGATCAGCCCAAGTAGACCGACACTCTCCCACGTTAAGGGAGATATGATCGTAGCGATAATGTCGGCCCCGATCAGGATTTCGAGACCTAACAATATCC
>NZ_JBFUBH010000152.1:0-3387 GCF_056405855.1 Pararhizobium sp. P1_E7
ATCGTGCGGGCGTCGCTGCTGGCATTGAGCGATCCGGATCTTCGCGACGGAAATATCCTCAACACGATCTATGCGCTTGCCATCAAACATCGCCTTGATGCATTTTCGCCAGACGACAATGACGATGACAACGATGCCACCGACGCGCCTCAGATCTCCACAAAAGACGATCAGAAGTCCGAGCCCAAAGCAAAAAAGCAGCAGAAGGTGGCGAAGGAGGAAGTGAAGTCGGACGCGCACAATGGCGAAGTGCAGGCTTAGGTGTAAAAGGGGAACCAAGACCAACCCCTGGCAAAGGGTGGCGTTTGATCAACTCTTGCGGTGTTGTCATGCATGGATGGCGCCGCGGCGCCTATCATCATCGATACTTATTCGGGACGTAAAGCTCCGGCGGAACCGGGACGCGGGTGTAGTCAGCGTTGCGGGCACCAATATTCTTCACGCGACCTATGCGCTGGCCAACAAGCATAGGCTCGACACGTCGTCGAACGACAATGTCGATGAGCCGGAAACTGTCTTAGCCCAGCCGCCGGAGAAGGCCAAGCGGGCTTCAAAATGGCAGTTGGCAGGCGGTCGTTGTCATCGTGCTGCGGAATTTTTGAAGCATACAGATGTCATCAACATTTCAGCGCGGATATCAGACAGGTGCCCACATGACCGAAATCGAACTGAAGCTCGAAATCCTGCCTGCGGATCTCGACACCCTTCTCGGTTCCGACCTTCTTGGCGATCCAGTCGAGGTCGTTGAGCAGCACTCCACGTATTTCGACGCTACGGACCATCGCCTGCACAACTCTGGCTTCACGCTGCGCATCCGTCGTTCCGGCGAGGCAAGGGTTCAGTCGGTGAAGGCGACCGGACCAGGGGCATCCCTGTTTGCACGCAGCGAATGGGAGACGCCCGTTACTGGCGACGAACCGGTCCTCGATCACTCGAGCCCGCTCCTCAATGAGTTCGGGCCTGTAGCAGCAGAGCTTTTGCCCCAGTTCGAGATATCCATTCAGAGACGGGTCTGGAACCTGACGGAGAATGGATCGAAGATCGAAGCGGTCGTAGACACTGGGCTTGTCACGGCCGGGGATCGCCACACACCCATCCTTGAGATGGAACTCGAACTCAAGGATGGTAACGCCAGCGATCTCTTCGTGCTGGCGCGCAGGATCGAGGTTATCGTCCCCTGCAAGTTCGGAGTGCTTTCGAAAGCCGAGCGTGGCTATCGGATGCTTCAGGCGTTGCGAATAGTCGTAAAGGCGGAGCCGATCGAACTTGAACGCGGGATAGCAGTTTCGGAAGCCTTTCAGACGATTGCGGGGTCCTGCTTCCGCCAGTTCCGCATGAACGAGGCCATTCTCCTGGATAGGAAGAACGTCGAGGCGCTTCATCAGGCGCGCGTGGCCCTGAGACGTCTCCGCTCTGTGATCTCTCTCTTCAAGCCGTTGTTCCGGGATGAAACTGGGAAACGGATATCAGGCGAATTCCGTTGGCTCGCAGGCATCCTCGGCGAGGCGCGCAATCTCGACGTGCTGCTGCCGAACGCGGACGAGTTGCGGGAACGGTTGGGCGAGGCGCGGACATCGGCATACGGGGATGTCATGGACGCGCTTGGATCGTTTCGTGCAAGGGCGCTCATGATGGACTTCAATGAGTGGCTCCGTTGTGGAGAATATCTCGTGCCCGCAGCCACTCCGGAATACCCGCAGACATCTGCTATTGAGTTCGCCTGCGAGGCGCTGGAGAAGCTGCGCAGGAAACTGAAGAAACATGGGCGCGAACTTGCTCGCATCGATGACGACCAGCGGCACGAGGTGCGCAAGGACTCAAAGAAGCTGCGCTATGCGGTAGAGTTTTTCGGGTCGCTCTTCGCAGACAAGCGCGGCTCGCGCCGATATAAACGTTTCATCGCCGCCATGGAAACACTCCAGGGTACGCTTGGGGCCTTGAACGATCTCGTGACGGGGCCGGATGTTCTCGACAAGCATGGGCTTCGCGATCATCCGGAAGCGGCTCAGCTCCTTTCACATGCTGACAAGTCTGCTCTCATCAGGAAAGCCCAGGATGCGCTGGACGAYGTACTCGATGCGAAGCGGTTCTGGAGATGATCAGCTGCGTCATCGAAGTGACGCAAGTCCCTGCTAACCCTCCTACGAGAGCACGTCCCCTCTTTATGTGTCATCAAATTCGACCTCGCCTCGGCGGGGTCTTTTTTTGCTTGAAGGAAATGGAAAAAGACCCTTCTCGGGGAGGCCGGGAAGGGTCAAATGTTTTCGTGCTGAAATGGCCATGCTGCAAAGGTCCGCTCCCTCGGCCTTATTCAATATTACTTATGTGTGTGAAAAGTTGATGTCAGCGCCCGTCTGAAGCGATCCGCCGTTGATCCTGGTCCCCTATGACAGCGGTATGTCATCAGCCACGTGGCCTGCCCCCATCGGGTGATCCTGGTTTAATGTTAGTGCATTCTGGGTCTGGCCGCTACCGCCGGGGTTGATGCCGGTCCGTTCTGACGCGGCCACACGGTGGCTTCGGGTGCTGGTGGCTTGTAGTTCAGTGATGAGTGCGGACGCACGGTGTTGTAGTGCTGCCGCCAACTCTCGATGATGATCTTTGCCTCCTTGAGCGTGTAGAAAATTTCTCCGTTGAGCAGTTCGTCCCTGAGCTTCGAGTTGAAGCTTTCGCAATAACCGTTCTCCCACGGGCTGCCCGGCATGATGTAGGCCGTCTTGGCACCGACCAGCGCAATCCATTCCCTCAAAGCCTTGGCAATGAATTCGGGACCGTTGTCAGAACGAATATGTGCCGGGACGCCGCGCAGGATGAAGAGGTCGGAGAGCACATCGATGACGTCGACAGCCTTCAGCTTTCTCTCGACCCTGATAGCGATGTATTCCCGTGTGAACTCGTCGATCACATCAGCGCAAACGCAAAGCGTTTGTCGCGAACATGCGTAGCTTTCTGCCGTTGTGGGTCCGGTCTTCGACAAAATCGTAGGACCAGACATGATTGGGGTACTCCGGCCGAAGCCGGATACATGAGCTTTCGTTCAGCCAGAGCCGACCGCGCTTTGGTTGCTTGTAGGGAACCTTCAGCCCCTCCCGTCGCCATATCCGCTCGACCCGTTTGACGTTCACGATCCAGCCCGCCTGGTGCAGCATCGCCGTGATGCGACGATAGCCATAGCGGCCATACTGGAGAGCGAGTGCCGTGATGTCGGCGGTCAATGCCGCCTCGTCAGCCGGTGTCTTTGCGATTTTGCGCTGCGTAGAACGATGCTGGCCGAGAACCCGGCATGCCCGTCGTTCGGACACGCCCAGTTCTGCGGTGACATGGTCCACACAGGCACGGCGGCGGGCGGGGCTTAGAAGTTTCCCCTGGCAGCCTCCGCCAGGATCA
>NZ_JBFUBH010000153.1:0-3341 GCF_056405855.1 Pararhizobium sp. P1_E7
GGGCAATGATGCCCTGACCATTCGGCGGGCATTCGTGCACGGTATGGCCGCGGAACGTGGTGGTCACCGGGTCAACATACTCACCCTTGGCCTTGGCAAAGTCGTCGAGCGTGTGCAGGCCGCCATGGGCGTTCAAATGCGCCACCATGTCTTCGGCAACAGAACCGGTGTAAAAGCCATCGCGACCTTCGGCTGCGATCTTGCGGAGCGTGGCAGCGAGTTTCGGCTGGCGGTGCATTTCACCAATCCGTGGCGCCCGGCCGCCCGGCAGGAAGATGTCGGCTGCCGCCTTGTCGGCCGAGAGAAGCGCCTCTTCCTTCACCCAGTCGCGATGAACGCGAGGTGTGATGGCATAACCTTCATCGGCATAACGAATGGCAGGTGCCAGAACGTCTGCGAGCGGCAGGCGACCATAATCGGCATGTAGGCGGGTCCAGGCATCGATCGCACCTGGAATGGTGACGGCGGAGGGCGACTGACGCGGAACTTCGGTCAGGCCACGCTCCTCGAACCAGTCGATTGTGAGCGCCTTCGGGGTCCGGCCGGAGCCGTTATAGGCCAGCACGCGCTCGCCGCCCTTCGGAGCATAAAGGGCAAAACAATCGCCACCGATGCCCGTGGAGCCGGGTTCGACCACGCACTGAACGGCGCAGGCAGCTATCGCTGCATCCATCGCGTTGCCGCCAGCCTGCAGGATGTTGACTGCCGTCAGCGTGGCATAGGGGTGGGAGGTCGCAGCCATGGCCTTGGCCGAGACGGCCACCGACCGCGTCGGGTTCTCGAAATTGCGCATCCTTGTCAGTCTCCTCGTATTCTCAGTTGCACCGGTCCTCAGCTGCGGGACCGGTATGGCGTCATGCGGACTTCCAGATAGGCAAGTGCCCGGACAATCAGGAAGTTCAGAAAAAGGTAGATCGCGCCGGCAGCCAGGAAGACCTCGATCGCGCGGTAGCTTTCGGAGATAAGGTCTCGGGCAATCCCCGTCACCTCGAGCAGCGTGATGATCGAGGCAAGCGAGGTGCCTTTGACCATTAGGATGATTTCATTGCCATAGGCCGGGATTGCCTGGCGAAGCGCGATGGGAAGGATCACCAGCCGAAGGGTCAAGAGGCGCGTCATGCCGAGCGCCTGGGCGGCTTCCCCCAGTCCACGCGGAACGTTCTTGATCGCGCCGCGCAGGATCTCACTGCCATAGGCGGCGGTATTCAAGGTCAGCGCCAGGATTGCGCACCAGTAGGGTTCGCGAAACAGCCCCCAGAGCCCGATCGCCTGCAGAGAGGGGCGGAACTGGCCGAGGCCGTAATAGATCAAGAAGATCTGGACGAGCAGCGGCGTACCGCGAAACACGGCAACGAAGGTACGGATCGGCCAGACGACGAGGCGATGTTCGCCCTGTTGAGCAAGGGCCAGCAGTAGCGCCAGCGCAAAGCCCAGTAGAATGGAGGTTCCAGCCAACTTAAGGGTGAGGGAGACGCCGGAGAGAAGTTGCGGAATGATTTCCAGGAAGAAGCCAACGTCGATCATCGATGCAAGATCCCCCGAGATGTGCGGGTCTCTGCAACGCGGAAGACCTGACCGGTTATGCCGGCGATGACGAAATAGAGGGCTGCTGCGGCGATGTAGAACAGGAAGGGTTCGCGCGTGGAGCCCGCACCGATCTGTGACTGACGCATCAGTTCGACGAGGCCGATCACGGAGATCAGAGCCGAATCCTTGAGGACCAACTGCCAGACATTGCTGAGGCCGGGGATCGCGTGGCGCAGGAGTTGCGGAACGATTATGAGCCGAAGAATCTGGACGCGTGACAGCGCTAGCGCTTTTGCGGCATCGAACTGTCCCTGCTCGACGGCGAGATAGGCGCCGCGATAGACTTCGGCCTGATAGGCGCCCGAGATGACGCCGATGGCGATGATGCCGGTCGCAAGAGAGGGAAGGCCGACGAACCCGTCCGAGCCGAACTCCTTAGCAATCGCGGTCAGCGCCACGCTGCCGCCGTAGTAGAAGAGGTAGATGGTGAGGAGATCCGGAACGCCGCGGAAAATCGTGCCGTAAGCCGAGGCGAGGAATCTCGGCAGTCGTTTCGAGGACAATCCGCCGCTCGCACCCAGGGCACCGAATACGGCTCCGAGCAGAAAGCCCAGCACCGATAGCAAAACGGTCACCCCCGCTGCGCCGAGTAGGGCTGTGCCCCAGCCGCCTTCGGCGAAACCGAGCAGATAAAGTTTTTCAAGCATGCCGGGCGAAACCCCTTTATGTCCTTCATGCCGCCGGAGTTACTTGAACTCCGGCGTCATTCGGTCCGCCTTTGGTTACTTGAGCGGGGTGACGTCGGTGCCGACCCATCTCTCGGAGATGCGCTTGATCGTGCCATCCGCAATGGCCGAGTCGATGGCCGCGTTCAGCATTTCCTTGAGCTTGGTGTCTTCCTTGCGCAGACCAGCGCCGGTGCCCATGCCGAAGAGGCCGCCGACGAAGCCGGGTCCGGCGATCGTGTAGTCGGCGAATTCAGGCTTGGCGAGCGTTGCGGCGAGGGCCGTCTGCTGGGCAAAAATGGCATCGATGCGGCCGGCCGACAGGTCAAGGTCGTGTTGCTCTGTCGTCTTGTATTCACGGACCTCGACCGAATCGCCGAAGTACTTCTTGACGAAATCGAGCATGGTGGTCGCTGCCTGCACGCCGATGATCTTGCCCTTGAGCAGCGGCTTCAGCTTCTCGATGGCAGCCGTCGCTTCGGCTTCGTTACTCATGTCGAAGCGCTCGGTCGAAAGGCCAAGCTTTCCAAGCTCGCTATCCTTGGCAACGGCAAAGCCACCGGGATCGACCGCATAAGGTTGCGTGAAGTCGATGGTCTCAAGACGCTTCGGGGTGATAAACATTCCAGCCATGATGACGTCGAACTTGCCGACGGTCAGCGAGGGGATCAGGCCGTCCCAATCCTGCGCGACGAGCGTGCACTTGATCTTCATCCGGGCGCAGAGATCATTCGCAAGCTCGATCTCGAGGCCGTCGAGCTCACCGTTGGCATTCGTGAAATTCCAGGGAGCATAGGCGCCCTCAGTCGCGATCTTGATTTCTGTCGGCGCGCTCTGGGCATATGCCGCTGGGCCGAAGGTCAGTGTGGTGAGAGCAGCCGCAAGCGCGGCCATGCGACGGATCGTCATGACATTTCCTCTTCGTTGTTGAGCCGTTCGTGACGGCGGTTCCCCGTCCGTGCCGGATGTCTCCTCCGGCTGCGGACAATCTCTCAAGCTACGCTCACCGCCCGGGGCTGGCGTATTCGGCCAGAAGGCTTGGCGTCGCAATAATGTGTTCCTGCATGACAGCCTCGGCATGGCTTGGGT
>NZ_JBFUBH010000154.1:0-3334 GCF_056405855.1 Pararhizobium sp. P1_E7
GGACCCTGCTCCAGGACGCGCGTTACTCCTTCGGCCAGATTTGTTATGTCGTCGGCAAGCGCGGTCACGAGCAAGGCAAGCGGTGCGGCAACAACAAAGACCAGCAGCAGCGTCATGGCTGCGGCCGCCGACGCCCGGTTGCCTCCGACAGCACGTTCGCATCGGCGGTAGATAGGCCACGTCGAGAAGCAAATCACCGCAGCCCACAGTATTGCCGACAGGAAGGGCCAAAGGACAAGAGCGCAACCGATCGCCAGCAGCGCCAGCGCGCCGATACCCAGAACATGTTCGATCCGTCGGCTAAGTGGCTCCATGATCAATTCCGCCTGTTTCCTTGCGAAGGCCTTCCAGCGTCAAAATTTAACGCCAACGTTGTGAACGATTGACCGCTTGGGCCATCATGCGACTTCGGTGGAGGTCTCAAACGCGCCACAAGTGGAAGCTGGTGGCTGTTGCTACCGAAAAGCGTAATAAATCTGATTAACGCGATGCCTATTGCTGCCGAAGCCAAGACCTCCAGTTTTTACCAGTCAGGAAGTGGCCGAAGAGTTGGGACAACAAAGCCCGCGAAGCCTTGAGGCTGGGTGGGACTTTCCCGCTCCCACCTGTAACATGACAAGCGCTCAGCAATCGAGATCTTCTACGCATCGGGCGGATTCTACGCGTGGAACTCGACAAGGAGGGTGAAGAAATCGGCCACTCATACCAACGCGAGCAACTCGGAGTTCAACCAGGGGCCGAACCGTTGCCGGAGGTCACGCGGCGGCTGGCCTATCGGCTACAACGGCCTCATCCCGGTGTGTAATTGAAACCCTTGTTCCGGGCATCGCGTTTGCCACGGTGATCACGGCCTCCAATTGGTTGCCGAGCGCCTCGACAATGCCCGTGCCCAAGCCGGGCTTTGCATCATCCGCGTTCGTCGGCATCCCTATGCCGTCATCAGCCACCTGAAGGGTCCAGTCTTTTCCTTTGGCGTGATAGTCGACGGTGATTTTCCCTTTGCGCTGGTTCGGGAACGCGTGCTTGAGCGCATTGATCACAAGCTCGGTGACGATAAGACCGAGGCTTACGGAGGTGTTTGCTCCGGTAACGGCTTTGTCCACGGTGACGTCGATCGAGAGTTGTTCGGGATCATGGATCATGGAAGCTCCAAGGCTTCTGCAAAGCTGCTCGAAATAGCAGCGTAGCTCGACTTCACCGACGCTGGATGCCGCGAGTTGCTGCTGGACCGCAGCGATTGACATCACCCGGCTGTGCGCAGACGTCAAATGCGTGCGGGTCTCTTCGGACTGAACCTTTCGCGCGCTCTGCAAAAGGATACTCGCAATGATCTGCAGGCTGTTGGCCACCCGATGCTGAACCTCCTGAATAAGGATCGCCTTGTCCTTCACCTTTTCGGCTAGCCTTGCGTCCGTGACGTCGGCCACCGTCAAGAGTAGTCGGACCTGCGCGGCATCCGCATAGTCAAGCTTTTGAACTGAAAGAACTAAACGTCTGGTATCGTGGCCGGGGCGATTCAAATCAATCTCATAACCACGGACATCCGCCATCCCGGCCGCCGTTGCCTCAAGCAAGGCCGATAGCTGCGCGACGTTCCATTCGCCATCGCCGAGCTGCGAGAACTGTTTTCCCGGGGCCGTATTGGGGTCGATCAGAAATGCCTGGTAGAAGGAGGTGCTGGCCGCAATCACGCAGAGATGGCCGTCGAGAAGCACGATCGGCGCACTGGAGGATGCAATGACCGCGAGAGCAAGACTGAGCGAGGCTTCAGGATAGAGAGGCGTGACGGCTGTCATTGTTGTGTCCTTTGGGCCAGAGGCTCGCGCTGCGAAAGCCATTCCCCGCATGGACGTGAACTAATTCGATGTGGGAAGAAAACTGGTCCACGAGGATACTATCACGAATATCAAGAGCACGTTCGTTCAATCGATCGAAATGCGCTCCTGGTATGCTCGTTCCAGTGGTCAAGATCAGAAAAGAACACGCGGACTTTTGGCAGTCAATTACAAGTGTCGTCTTCGGTCGATGGAATCCTCGTCGATTGTTCATGTGGGCGTCGTCGGCAACGGATGTGGGTGCGTTCCAGGCAGGTGGGAAGCTGGTCTGCCTTTCGTTGGCGACGGAGAGAAGCCGGGCAAATCCCCGTGTTCTTCATCGGTGTCGTGTCCGGTTGACACGGACCGCGCCCCTCGAAGAGACCTAATCTCGACGGCGACTTCAAGTTTCAGAAAAATAATTGTGCGTCGCAGCAACAAAGGAGCACTCTGGACGTTTTCACCGGCCCGCGCCATCCGGGTGATGAGTCCAGGAGGTGACGATGAGACTTTCAGACACCCTTAAACGACTTGCAAAGCTTCGATCCTTTGCTGGCAATCCCAATGTCCGGCTGTCGAGATTGGCTAACCTCCAGCGCTTCGGCTCGAACCCAGGCGCTTTGACGGCGTGGTGCCATGTCCCAATMCCGGGGACGCCTGCAGGGACTGCGGCGAGGTTCTGTCGATCAGGCAGATGATCGAGACAACGGTTTCGGAACACGGTATCGACCCGCATCGGATTTACATCACGGGTCTGTCGGCCGGGGGAGCTATGGCAAACGCGATGCTGGCCGCCGATCCCGAGGTGTTCGCGGGCGGCGCGATAGTCGCGGGCCCGACGGTCCCCGAGGCGTTCGACAGGATGCGTAGCCACGGCTTCCAAGCCCGACGCGTTGCAGGTCAAACTACGCAGCGCCACCGCTCACAAGGGCCCGTGGCCGACGATCTCTGTCTGGCACGGCACCAGCGACAACACGGTCATCGAGGCGAACGCACGGGCGATCGTGGAGCAATGGCGCTCTGTGCACGAGAGGTCGGTGTCAAACCGAGTTCCACCGAAGCGGTAAACGGACACGCCCRGCGAGCTTGGAAGGATGCCTCAGGCCCCGAGGCGATCGAATATTATAGCGTCGCAGGCGTGGGCCACGACACACCGCTGGACGTGGCGTCCGGCTACGGGAAATGCGGGCCGTTCATGCTGGATGCCGGAATCTCATCGACCGTTCATATCGCCCGATCATGGGGTCTTGCTGCCTCGTTCGAAAGGCGGGAACACGTTGCCGAAACGCCGATCGAGGGCGCTGCGCAAAATCCCCGGCGCGAATGGCCTGAACATGCCCCAGCGGAAAATAGCATACAGGCGGTAATCGAGAAGGCACTTCGCTCGGCCGGGCTGATGCGCTGACGCAGGAATGCGGAGCCATGTTTAAAAGTTCTCGATGAGCCGGCTTTATACGGAAACCAACAGGGTTTGTTCCCATTGCTCAAACGCTCCACGGTTCGCTCGCGCGTTCCATCGT
>NZ_JBFUBH010000155.1:0-3328 GCF_056405855.1 Pararhizobium sp. P1_E7
CGCTCAAGTGGTACGATCCACCGGTTGATGAGCGCMTGTGGCGCGACTTGCTGGCGGCCGAAGTCGTCAATGATGAAAACGCCGCCTGATGCCTTGAGATGCATGGGAGCTTCATAGACGGCCGAACTCTCGCTGAAGGTGAGGTCGAGCAGATCAAGCGTCAGTTCCCCACCGGTCTTGATGACCGGACGACGGCATTCAATCCATCGCTGATCCGCTTTCGGGTAGGGCTTTTCAGTCGCCCCGACGGCGGGTTGATGCACAGCCTCGTCATAAAAGCTGATCACATAGCCGCCAACTTCGATGGCGTATGGAACCCAGATCGTTTGGCGAAACAGAAGCGACGTTCGTTCGGCAATGCTTGTCTTGCCGTTGCCAGGTGGTCCGTAAAGCAGAATCGAGCGCCCGGAATTCATCGCCGGGCCAAGTTTCTCGATCAAGGATTGCGACAACACCAGCCCTTCGAGGCTCTCGATCAAACGCCCATGTGTGACCCGCTCGTCATGGATGGACTGCAAACCGATCTGTCGGCAAAAGGCATCCAGGGACACCGGGGCCGGCCCAACATAGTGGGATTGCCGTAACGCCGCATGCGCATACTCCAGACCTTTGGTCGAAAGCGCATACCGAATGTCGGATTTGACATCTTCGCCTGCCAGCCCCCGCGCCTCGAGGAATGCAAGTTTTACCAGTTCCTTGATCAGAAGGTTTATCAGTACCTTCGGCAATTTCATCCGGGCGGCCAGATGCGATGGCGTGACGGTATCCTGTTCGGTTGCGCATTTTGCCGCTAGCCGCAGCATGAACGAAAATTCAAGCCCGGTCTCTTCCAGGCTTGCCGGCGCCACCGGCATGCGCGGATCGAGCGCCAGGGTGAAGTCTTCACGACCTTGATCCAGTGAATACTGCATGTGGACCTCGCTTCTCTCATCCACCGGGTTTCAGGCCGGTGAGAAGGCTGACGACACGGGCGACAATGGGTACCAGCACGATGATGAGGCTGACTGGAAACAGGAACGCACCGAGCGGCAACAGCATTTTGATCGGCAGCGCGTTGGCCTTTTCCTCGGCTCGCACGATGCGAAGATCGCGCATTTCCTTGCTGTAGGAACGTAGGGTCTGGGTGACGCTCGTCCCGAGTTCCTCCGATTGGCGGAACAGCACGGAAAGCGCCCGGGCCTCATCGATCCGCAATCGTACCGCCAGGTTGGCCAGGGCATCGCGCAAGCGGCGCCCGCCGCGCACCTCCAGCATCATGATCGAAAGATGCAAACCGAAATCCCGCCGTTTGCTGACGAATTCCCGTGTGACGCGGTTCGCCGCAGCCTCGATGCTCATGCCGGCGTCCAGGCAAACGACCAGCATGTCCATGAAATCGGGAAAAAGGCGCCGGTACTCCCGTTCCTTGGCTTCGCCTCGCCGGTCGATATAGATATTGACCAAGATGAAGGTGATGCTGGCGGCAAACATCGCAACGATCAGTATCGACAACCTCGCCATTTCGGGAAAGAAGCGGTCGATGGTCCAGACAGCACCGACCAGCACGGCAAGACATATGAGCGCGCGGAGTATTTGGAACGTCGTGACTGCGCTGGCGCTGAAATATCCGGCACGGATCAGGCGGTTCTGGGTGGAATTGGCATTGGTGTCGCGCCGGGTGATCTCGAAGTAGCGGCGGATCAGACGATTCTCCGCGTCACCAAGGTCGGCAATGGACGCGTCGCCAAAGGGCGAGTCTTCAGCCCCCGCATTCGTCGCGGTCTCCGAGAGCCGGACACCGACCTCGCGTCGCCGGAAGACGAGTTCTGAAGCGGCGGCTGTAAAGATCAGCACCGAAAAAAACACGATGAGGTATATTCCATATTCACCGAACATTGCAGCCTCAGTACTCGAAGTGAACCATCTTATAGAGAATGATATTTCCGACGGTCATTACGGCCAGCAACGCCGTGACGACGATCGTTCCGTAGCCGCTCTCCCAAACCGGATCGAAATAAGTCGGCGAAATCAACTTGATCATTCCGTAAAGAAGGAACGGATAGGCCGACATGAATATCGCCGTGATGCGCCCCTCCGACGAGATCGCCTTGACCTTCGCTTTCAACATGAACCGGTCACGCAGCGTCTTCGAGAGATTCTGCAGGATCTCGACGAGATTGCCGCCGGTTCCAGCCTGCACGCTCAGCGATATCGCCAACAGGTTGAGGTCTTCCACGCCCACGCGGTCGGTAAGATTGACGAGCGCGTCATCCATCGTCACACCATAGGTCAGTTCGTCCGACAAAAGGCCGAACTCTGTGCCGATGGGATCAGGCATTTCGCGGGCGACGAGGGCAATCGCCGCCGGTAGCGGATGCCCGGCTGCAAGGCTCCGGTTGGCAACGTCCAGCGCCTCGGGAAGCTTCTGGGTAAACTTGCGCATCCGGCTCGCGCGTGCCCGCCAGACAACGAGGACCGGGATAAGAAAGCAAACTGCGACGAAGATCGGAAGCCGTATCAAGTTGCTGGGCACCAGAAACTGAACGATCAGCCAGACCAACAACATGCCGGCTATCGCATAGAGCGAAAATCGCTTCGCGTCGAACTGGATGCCCGACTGCGTGTAGAACTGCCTGAGCCGCTGCATCAAGGGGCGCGACCGCCAGTCTTCATCAAGGCCACGCTCTTTCAGCATGTCGCGGTAAGTCTTGCGATGATCGCCGCTTTCATCAAGCAGGCTCAAGCGATGATTCACCGCATTGTGCCGTTCGGATGTCCTGAAGTAACTGCGCAACAGGGCTTCGACGGAAATCAGCGCTGCGATGAATACGGTGCCATAGAGCAGGAGCAGGGTCGGCGTCATGATCTCGCTGGCCCCGTTTGCAATGGGGTACCGGGATCGAAGATCGCTGCGGGGACAACGATGCCGATCTCCGCGAATTCTTCGATGAAACGGGGGCGAAGACCGGTGGCGCGAAACTCCCCGCGGATGCGGCCATCGTCATCCGTGCCGGTTTTCTTGAATTTCATGATCTCCTGCATCTGGACGACTTCGCCCTCCATGCCGGTGATTTCGGAAATCGAAACGATCCTGCGGCTGCCGTCGCTGAGACGCTGAACCTGGACGATGAGCGAGATCGCGGACGCAATCTGTGAGCGGACGCTGAGCTGAGACATGGGCATGCCGGCCATGCCGATCATCTGCTCGAGCCTGCCAACGGCATCGCGCGGCGTGTTGGCGTGAATGGTCGTCATCGATCCCTCGTGACCGGTGTTCATCGCCTGCAGCATGTCGAAGGCCTCTTCGCCGCGCACTTCGCCGACGATGATGCGATCCGGACGCATGCGC
>NZ_JBFUBH010000156.1:0-3282 GCF_056405855.1 Pararhizobium sp. P1_E7
AGATAGGTGAGCAGGCCCGCGGCGGAAGCGCGGCTGGAAACCGTTGATGTGACTTTGATCACAACCGGCTGGGCACCTGCTGCAAGCGCTGCCCGGCTGACAACCTCCGACGACACCCTGTCTTTCAATGAACCCCGAGTGGCGATCGGCGGATTGGCTCGAGTTGCGGCGCCACAGCCCCCTCCCCCGCCCCTGCGCAGTTCGTCATCCTCTTCCGGCCCCGTACGTGAAGCTAACGCACCGACGAGCGCGATGACGTCCTGTTGAGAGGAGGGCGGCGGCTGCAGGATGGAGGCGATAGTCTGTTCCCCCAACGGGACGGAGATCATAGCGACCTTGGCTGCAATCCCTGTTGGCAGATACCGCTTCTCAGCACGATCACCGGTCACGGCGGGACCACTCGCCCGTCCGCGGCGCCGCTTTTCATCGTCGTCCACCAGCGATGCGGTCCGGCGCGCCGAGTAGGTGTCGACTTCACCCAGCAGGCTTGCCCACTCATAGGCCATGTCCGCGCCCTCTCCGTTCTTGCCGGCTGATCCGCAGCATCAGATCGACGTCGGCCCTCAGCCGAAACACAGCGTCGAGAAGCTTTCGCAGCGCTGCATCCAGATGCGGCTCATAGCCGACGCGGCCTTCGTTCATGGCCCGAACAGCCTGGTTGAGATTGATGCCGACGCGACGCAATTCCTCGTTCGTGCCCCGCAGATGGTCGGCTTCGATCGGTCCGACTGGCAATGGTAGACCGGCCTGATCGCGGAACAGCAGCCGGATGACGTCACTTGCGGTCCGTGTTTCTCCACAAAGCGCCGCGAGCGCTTGCCGCTCTTCCGGCTTCATGCGGACCCTGACCACCTCGCTTCGCATCGCTTCCTCTTCATTGCCATGGGTGCCGGAGGCGCCACAGAGCGCCATATGGCGCGAACACCAGCACCTCCGGTGGCGGGGCGTCGTCGAGTTTGTACCACAAACTTGACTATCCTGCCACAGAGAATTAATTATAGTTTCCTACTAGCACTGTCAACTCAAACACGCGGGTGAGACGCACATGCCGTTTATGGACGGGGAACGACAATGGGTAATTGATACGCGGGCAATTGCCCATTGTTAATTGAAACAGTGGTCGTTAGTGCACGGGTAATGATCAGATAACTGTTGTTGATCATCAACCAACGCGTCATCAACTGCTTCCGGGCAATCATTAACGGGTCGTTGCCCGTTGATGATTGCCCGCTGGTAATTGTCGATCATCAATCGTCACCGGCCAATCAGCAACGGGCAATTGAAGCGTTGCCAGAAGAGACGGGCACGGTTAATTATAGTTTCTTTCGGAACGAAAGGAGCTTCCATGATCGTCACCATCGCAAACCCAAAAGGCGGGACCGGAAAAACCACGCTCGTGCGGGCGCTGTCGGGAACAGCCGCCCATGCCGGAAACGACGTGTTTCTCATCGACGCCGACAGCCGTGCCAACACAATGCGGTGGGTGACGATGTCGAAACAGATGGACGTTTGGCCTGACAGACTGGAGGCAGAAAGTTGCCTGGATCCAGATCGCATCTACAAAATGGCGTTGGATCGACAGCGCGAGGGCAAGATCGTCTTTGTCGACATCGAGGGGACGACCAATGAAAATCTCTTCGCGGGTCTCTATTGTGCCGACGTCGTCCTCATTCCCCTTCAAACCACCCAGGACGACGTGGTCGCAGGAATGCAACTGGCGCTCAATCATATCCCCGTCGTCGAAGACGACCAAAAGCGCAAGCTGCCCTCTCTGATCGTCATCAACCAACACGATTTGGTCACCGGACGTGCCAAAGCGCATGCGCCGCTTCGCGAAATCTTGCGGGAAAGTGGCGTTGCGCTCGCCTCACAGCCGATCGCACGGCGCGCTTGCTATCAATCGATCGGCGCCGCCGGTACGCTCCACACAGTTGCAACTCCCGACCCGAAAGCCATTGCCGAGATGGAAACGCTGCTCGGCGAAATTCTCGCCCTTTACAGATCGACCGCCGAGGGAGTTCAAGCATGAGCGACGGACCAGACAGCAAGAACCTTGTTCTCGGGCTGATTTCGACCAACCGGCAAAAGCCGTCCGTGCGGGAAAAGCAGATCGCCTCCCCTCCTCCGCAAACCGAGGGCGTCCATCAAGCCTCGACTAACAAGCCGCCGATTGGCCGTCAACAGCTTCGCGACATGGTCGCCAAAGGCGAGAGCCGCGATCCGATCGCCGGCAAGCGCTTCCGCGACACCGAGAAGGTCACCACCGGCATCCATATCCGTGCCGACGTCCACAAGACGCTGAAGATCCTTGCCGCGATAGAGCGCCGCAAGTTCAACGCCTATATCGAAGAAGCGATCGACGACTATCTCGAAAAGATCGCGGATCGGATCCCCGACATTTCCTGACCAGGTGGATGCGGGGCTCCTCATGCGCTCCGCTTCTCATCCCCGGCGTTCGCCCTGATCGCCGCCATCAGCATCGGACCAAGGCCAAATTCGCCGCGCGCCGCCTTTCGGGTCAAGTCACGCAAGTAGCCGCCGGCCGAGGTGATATGCCCTGCCCGCTCAAGGATGCAGGCAATTGCGACTGCCGCATTTTCGGCCCCCATGATTTCGCAGGCCTCTTGGTAGGCCGAAGGACTGACGCCGAGCATCGACCGGACCACAATGGCAGCCGACATCAACTCACGCCAATGGTTTATCCGGCCGCCTGGGGCGTAATCCGCCATTTGCGGGCATGCCCTCAACACCATGCTCAACGGGAACGCCTTCAGCGGCTCGGTAACCCGTTTTGGTTTGAGCTCCGGCCTTTCGCCCTGCTCGTTCTCAGAGCTAGGTTCAAGTTCATAGATGGATTCGGGATTTGGATTCTGTATGTGGCATCCATCTTGGATAGCATTGCCGTCGGTTTTTTCTGCTTTTAGCTGAATTTCCAGGACGTTGACGATTTCCTCGCGAAGCATTCGCATGTCTTCGAGCACGGCATCGACATCGTGGCGCCTCGGCGCGCGCGGAAGGCGCGCAATAAGGCCAACATACATCGCCTCGATCTCTGCCCAATCGCCGTCAGCGCCCTCTTCCATGGCAGCGGAAATCAGCTTGCGCACATCGCGCCGGCAAAGCGTCAAAGCTTCCTTGGCACGCTTGAACTGCACGCGCTCTTCAGCAACTTGCTGGGCAAGACCAGCCAGCTCGGCAGCACGCGCACGCAGCGGTGCCAGGCTGAAGCCGAACGCGTCCTCGATTTCCCCTCCCCTGCTCCGATGCGCATAACGTTTACCG
>NZ_JBFUBH010000157.1:0-3272 GCF_056405855.1 Pararhizobium sp. P1_E7
GTTCGAAGGCCGCCGTGCTGGCATAGGAAAGCCGTGCGAGGAGGCCGGTGTCCAGGCCAAGCGCAATGACGGCAACGCCGGCCAGAACCGCGGCACCGAGCACCTGACGAATACGCTCGCTGACGCCGAGCGACCGCTTCATGCCGGCAAAGATCTTACCCCCGACAAGAAGGGCAATGGCAAGCGATGTCGCGGCACCAGCGGCATAAGCGGCGAGCAGAAACGTCGTCTGGAGATTGGCGCCGTTTAATGCCGCACCCGTTAGCAGAAGGCCGAGGATCGGCCCGGCGCAGGGAGCCCAGAGCAGCCCGGTCGCCACGCCGAGGATGAAGGAGCTTGTTGAAGTGGGCACGGACTGGGGTTTGCGCGACGCATTCAGCAGCCTGTTGCCGAAGTCAACGACCGGCTGGGTGATGACGCTTGCAATGCGTGGCGACAAAAGGCTGACGCCAAAGACCGCAAGCAGCAGGATCGCCGCAAGGCGGCCGTATTCATTGGCATGGACCGCCCAACTTCCGCCGACTGCTGCAAGCGTCGCGACAAGTGCGAAAGTGACACTCATCCCGATCAGCATGGGCAGCGTGCTGCGCATAAACGGCTGTCCCGCACGGGCAAAGACGAAGGGGAGAATGGGAAGGATGCATGGGCTGAGGATGGTCAGCGCCCCTCCGAGATAGGCAATGATGAGAAGTGTCATCGTCGTTTCCTTGAAACCGGTTGGTCGGGTTCTGGACGGCGATGGGGCACGACCAGCAACGGGGGCCAATCTGGTCGGAGCGACGTATCCCGGATGTGTCCGGCTTCCATAAGAAGTGTACCGCAGTGTAGGAATCTGCTGGGTCCACGACAGAGCGACACAAATCGTTTGCCGCCCGCATGGATGCGGGTCTGATGTATCAGAATGTATCAAGGTGGCCGGATGCTACATCCGCACTCAATTTCGGGCGATGCGGGACACATGGGGGATACATGCAGCCGGCTTTCTTCCCATCACGATCAATCGAGATGGAGAGAACGATGTCCCCTGAATTCAACCACCAGCGCCGCCGCTTCTTCGGTGTTGCCGCCCTGACCATTGCTGCCGCCGAATTCGGCGTGACCACGATCGCCAATGCCGCGTCACCCGTGGTATCGGCGGCGATCAAGGCGGAAGGGCATACATCGTTCGCGGCGCTGAAGCAGATCAAGGCAGGCGTGCTCGATATCGGATACGCAGAAGCCGGTCCGTCGGATGGCCCCGTCGTCCTGCTCGTTCACGGCTGGCCCTACGACATCTACAGCTATGTCGATGTCGCGCCGATCCTGGCCGATGCAGGCTACCGTGTCCTCATTCCCTACCTGCGCGGCTACGGCACGACGCGCTTCCTTTTGGACGAGACACCGCGCAACGGCCAGCAGGCGGCGCTGGCCGCTGACATGATCGCCTTGATGGATGCCCTCGGCATCGAAAAGGCGATCCTCGGCGGATATGACTGGGGTGCGCGCACCGTCAACATCATGGCTGCTCTCTGGCCCGAACGCTGCAAGGCGATGGTTTCCGTCAGCGGCTATCTCATTGGCAGCCAGGAAATTAATAGGAAGCCTTTGCTGCCGAAGGCGGAGCTGTCCTGGTGGTATCAGTTCTACTTCGCAACGGAACGCGGCCGGCTCGGCTACGCCGCCAACACGCACGAGTTTGCAAAGCTGATTTGGCAGACGGCCTCGCCAACCTGGAAGTTCGACGACGCGACCTTCGATCGTTCGGCAACAGCGTTCGACAATCCGGACCATGTGGACATCACCATCCATAATTATCGCTGGCGGCTCGGTCTCGCAGAAGGCGAGGCGAAATACGACGTCTACGAGAAGCAGCTGGCAAGAGGGCCGATCATCACCATTCCGACGATCACCATGGAAGGCGATGAAAACGCCGCGCCGCATCCAAAACTATCCTCCTATGCGAAGAGGTTCTCCGGAAAATACGAGCATCGAAATGTAACGGGTGGTATCGGACACAATCTACCACAGGAGGCGCCGCAGGCCTTCGCCCAGGCCATCCTTGATGTCGCGCGATTCTGACGGGCAGTGCTGCCGCGAGAAACCTCTTTACTCGCGACGGCCGTCACGCGCAAATAACAGGTGTAAAGCGGCCAATGGGTACTTTTGAAAGACTACAGATGGAGCATGTCGACCACATTCTGATCGTCGATGACGACCGTGAAATTCGCGAACTGGTATCGAGTTACCTGAAGAAGAACGGCCTTCGGACCACGGTTGCTGCTGACGGCCGGCAGATGCGCAATTTTCTTGAAACCAGCACGGTCGATCTGATCGTGCTGGATGTGATGATGCCGGGCGATGACGGGCTGGTCCTTTGCCGGGAGCTTCGCGCCGGCAAACACAAGGCGACGCCGGTCGTCATGTTGACGGCGCGCGACGATGAGATGGACCGGATCATCGGGCTTGAAATGGGCGCCGACGATTATCTGCCGAAGCCTTTCGCGGCGCGTGAGCTTCTTGCCCGCATCAAGGCGGTGCTGCGGCGCACGCGAATGTTGCCGCCAAACCTTCAGATCAGCGAGGCAGGACAACTGCTGGCGTTCGGCGATTGGCGGCTCGACACTGTTGGACGGCATCTTCTCGACAGAGACGGTACGGAGATCGCGCTAAGTGGTGCCGAATACCGGCTGCTGCGGGTCTTCATCGATCATCCCCAACGCGTGCTCAACCGTGACCAGATCCTGAACCTCACGCAGGGCCGCGATGCCGAGCTCTTCGACCGATCGATCGACCTTCTGGTAAGTCGTCTGCGCCAGCGGCTCGGCGACGATGCACGCGAGCCGACCTACATCAAGACGGTGCGGGCCGAAGGCTATGTGTTCTCCGTACCGGTCGAGATTTCGGTGCCCAAGACATGAGTGAGGGCGGCAAGTCCCGTTTTGGCTGGTGGCCAAGCACGCTACGCTCCCGCCTCTTCCTGATCCTGTTTGCCGGACTGGCGGTCGCCTATAGCCTCTCGTTCAGCATTCTTTTTGCCGAACGCTACATGTCGGCCAAGGCAGTCATGCTCGGGACGCTGGAAAGCGATCTGGCAACGTCGATTGCCGTCATCGACCGACTTCCCGCCAAGGAGCGGGCCGAATGGCTGGATCGCCTGAGCCGTGGCAGCTATCGCCTTGTTCTTGGGCCTGGTCTTCCCGGTGTGCCGGACATGTCCGGCAGCGGAGCGGAGATTGCGAAACGAATAGAGGAGGCGGCAGGCAACAGGTTTCCGCTGCGCGTCGAAGCCATCC
>NZ_JBFUBH010000158.1:0-3155 GCF_056405855.1 Pararhizobium sp. P1_E7
CGGTGAGACGAAGACGCCGATCAAGGCCGAGCAGTTGCTTCTCCCCCGCCGCCACGATGATCGAGCCGCCGATCTTTGGACGGTCTGGAACGTGGTTCAGGAAAACGCCATCAAGGGCGGATTGCGTGGGGTCGGACGTGACGATCTCGGCAGGCCGCGCCGTGTGAAGTCCCGCGCCGTCAACGGCATTGATCAGGATATCAAGTTGAACAAGGCGCTGTGGCTTCTCGGAGAACGGATGGCAGCGCTGAAGGCTTGAACCTTCCCGCGTAAGGCGTCGTCGGTAACGGCGGCGCTTTGCCCTCCCCTCCCATAGCCGCCTGCGTGGTAGCAGTCCCTTGCCGCTATCGACGCGGCGGGTCAGCTTCGAGGGGTGCCCCAAAGCCCCACCCCTCGCTCTCCCTTCCCGCCCGTCGGCGCGAAATGGCTTGCCAAATTGCTTTTAAACCAAGCCTTGAATTTCAGTTATTGCAGTTAATCGCTGCGACCTCTATATTGACCGCACAGGAGATCAAGCCATGGCCAGCCACGTCGTGAAATTTGTCGGTTTGTCGGACCGAGACCGGAGACAAGTTGCGACCCTGCCGAAACTGGCGGCAGGCGATCGCATTGAACTGCATGTTCGACGCCGCGACGGTGTCGACGAAACATTGGCGCTCCCACTGGCTGCAGCCGTTGCCATCGAGACATTGATCAATCGGCTGTCGCGTGGGGAACATGTCGCTCTCCTCACCGAGGATCAGGAGTTGAGCCCCACAGATGCATCCGAAATTCTCGGGATTTCCCGACCTCTTGTGGTGCTGCGTATGGACCGGGGTGATCTACCCTTTCGCTATGTGGGCAAACACCGCCGCGCGTTGCTGAGAGACGTCTTAACGCTCAAATCCAAACTGGACACCCGTCAAAAGGCTCTAGAGGCGCTGGCAGACGATACAGAGGACTTGATCGGCACCCATGGCCTCTAAACCGCTTGTCGCGGTCCTTGATGCCTGCGTTCTCTATCCCTTCCATCTTCGCAACCTCCTTGTTCAGGCCGCTTTCGACGGAATTTTCGATGCGCACTGGTCCGACGACATTCACGCAGAGTGGATACGCAATCTCGCCGCAAACGCTCCGCATGTCACGGTGGATCGACTTGAGGTCACGCGCGACCGGATGAAGGATGTTTTGCCGC
This sequence comes from Pararhizobium sp. P1_E7, assembly GCF_056405855.1. NCBI lineage: Bacteria > Pseudomonadati > Pseudomonadota > Alphaproteobacteria > Hyphomicrobiales > Rhizobiaceae > Pararhizobium > Pararhizobium sp. P1_E7. The sequence continues at coordinate 1,175 of NZ_JBFUBH010000158.1, forward strand.
AAGCCGATGTCCGTGGTTACCAATCTCTCATTCCCGAACTGGATTTGCCCGATCCGAATGACCGGCACGTCCTGGCGGCTGCCATAACCGGAAAAGCAACACTGATCGTCAGTTGGAATATTAAGGATTTTCCTATCGAAAATCTCCGATCGCATGGCGTGGCTTGCATCACGCCCGATGCTTTTCTGGTCGAGCTTTACGGGCAGTTTCCCGAGGCACTGATCGACAGTGTCGCTCGTGCCCGAGGCAATCTTCGCAAATCGTTGCCTTCAAGCGAAGATTTTGTTGGAGCTTTGGAACGCCAGGGTCTTGCGGATTTTGCCGCAATCCTCCGCCAGAATGCGACAAGGATCGATTGATCGGTTGCTCCACAGCGACGTAGCCGGCACGGATAAAAAACCAGTGGTCTGGGCTTTGAGCGTTGGTAGCTTCGCGGGGTACGGCCAAGCCCCACACTCTCGCATTTCCTTGCGGCCCATCGGGTTTGCTCGTCATTATAGGCGCTCGTTGCAAGCGAGGTGTGTTCCCCTGCCCTGCCTTTTTTCTGACTGTCCCGCCTACAAATGCTAGGAACGCACAATCTGCCCTATGCAAGTTCCGCGCTCCGAGGATTTGAGGCAAGGCCTTTGTAAGTGCGTTGCGCTTTGTCGATTTGCCTACGCGAGAGATGGCGACACCAACCGACGGGTTGGCCGCGCTTTATGCCGATGGCACGAAGCAGCCCTTCGGCCGTCTTCGCCGATCTCGGTGACGATCGCTTGTCCGGACCCGAGAAGACCTCCGCCTTCCGAGCCGCGCGACTTGAAGTCTCGTGCGTCGCCGTGGAACGGGCATTTGCCCTCCCTCTGTCCAGGGGAATATCACAGGCCATTACCGCGCGTCGCCCGTATCGACCTGGGCGTCGCGCGGTTCGAGGGAGCCCTGCCCCCTCCCCTGTCCTGGATCCAGGTCTAAGGGCACTCACAGCCATCATGGTGTTCTTCTGCGGTATTGTGGACCGTTTTTCAGCCGCAGCGCCGTCAGACGGCGCGCCCGCGGCCGGAGCGAGCCGCAAAGGCGAGCGCAGCCAAGCGGAGGAAACCCGCGCTCCCACATAGCGCCGTAGGGTTTTCCGGAGCTTGGTGGAAAACGGTCGTTTTTGGCGTTTGAGTTTTTCCCGTTTTTGCCCCTCTAAACGGTGCGCAGTGCGCGGCGGCAGTCGATCCCGCCTCCCCTTCGGGCCACTATGTTGAGGCTCCTGCGGCTGCCTTTTTCCCGCTCCCTGCGCGTCGAGAATTCCCGAAATCCCGCCTGGGAGCGGCGCTATGCTGATTTCTCCGATACTCTTCATTTTTCGCTGATCGGGCCTTGGTCGTTGGCACTCGCACCGGCACGAACGCCGGCCAGGTCCTCCTCCCTGCCCGCCCCTCACGGCATAGCCGCTGGGACGGGGTAATTGGTTTCTCTGCGTTACGCGTCCAGCCAGTTTTCGAGCTTCAGTCCGGGATACGCCAGGAAGTCGCGCGTGTTGTTGGTCACCAACACGGTGTTGAGAGCGATTGCATGCGACGCGATCAGTTTGTCGAGATGATCTTTCTTTCKGTCTCTCGTCGCCATCCGAACCGGACCATAGGCACGCGCTGCGGCAATCCCAAACGGCTCTACCGTGATCAGTTCGGCCAGGGCTGCGAGATTATCAAGTTCCCGTGCGGGATCATCGGATGCGGATACACCATACTCGAGTTCGGCGAAGGTGATGGCGGACATCACCACGTCCCCCACATAGCAACTGGCAAAGCGGCGAGCGACCTGCTCCGGCTGGTTTTTCATTAGGTAGATACACATGTTCGTATCGAGCATGTAGCGCGCCATCAGATCTTATCCCGCTCGTCTTGCTCATGAGACTCTCGTCCGTCACGCATGAAATCCGGAGAGAAGCGGGCAAACACATCCAGAACGCCGGCCAGGGAGCGATGCACAGGACGGATGCGAAGCTCGTCGC
>NZ_JBFUBH010000159.1:0-2967 GCF_056405855.1 Pararhizobium sp. P1_E7
CAGGCAATTCGTCGTCAAGATAGCATCTCTGGACGAGCCGATCGACAGTCTTGAGTTTCAGATCGAGGCGCTCGAGCATGTGGCCGCGATCGATCCCGACTTCCAGGTGCCGAGGGTCGTTCGAACCCTTGAGGGAGAGTTCATGGCCATGATGGCCGGCGAGACTGGCGAGGCGCACGTGCTCAGGGTTCTGACCTTCTTGCCGGGCCAAACTTTGCTTGACGTTATCAACGCAGAAGGCAGAAAACTGGGCGCGGAGGAACTGGTTGTTCTGGGGGCGATGAGCGGACGCCTGGCGCGTGCGCTGCAAGGCTTTCATGGGCGCGGGGCCCCAAAAACCATGCCGTGGGACTTGAAGAACGCCCCGCTACTCCTCGCCGGACTGTTGCATCAGATGCCGGACCGCATCCGTTCCATCACCAGCAATCTTCTCCCGGCGCTTTCGAACACGCTCACCGGAGCGTTGCCCAAGCTTCGCGCCCAAGTGATCTACAACGACTTCCACGAATCCAACATCATCGCCGCGTTCGATCCGTCCTTCAGCATCGCAGGCGTCATCGACTTCGGTGACATGGTCTATGGTCCTGTCGCGCAAGATCTGGCGGTGACCATCGCCTCGCTCATACACTGGAGCCCGGATCCGGTGTTTGCCGCAAGCTGCCTGGCACGTGGCTATCAGCGTTTCATGCCTCTGGAGGCGGACGATCTCGCCTTGCTGCGCGATCTGGTGCTGGCACGATTGATGCTACAGGTGGGCATCGTCGCCTATCGCGCGAACGCCAATGACGCGACGCCGCTTGACGATCTCCAGACGTTTTACATGACGGCGATCGAGCGGCTGGCTTCTGTCAGTTCCGCAGATTTCGTCGCCGGAATGCTGCCGTCCGTGGTTCCTTTCAGTCATGTCGCCCCGAAATTCTCCACCATCTCCACGCCCTCTTTGCTGAAACAGCGCGAGGCGGTGCTGGGCAAAACGTACACCTTCTACAACGAACCATTGGAACTCGTTCGAGGCCGCGGATCCAAGGTTTGGGACGCGGCGGGGAACGAGTATCTCGATTGCTACAACAACGTCGCGAATCTCGGTCATTGCCATCCCTATGTCGTGGATGCGCTCGCGCGACAGGCAAGCACGTTGAATACGAACTCCCGCTATCTGCACAGGGAGATCGTCAGGCTGGGCGAGCGTCTTTCAGCAACCCTCCCGCCACAGCTCGACACCTGGATCTTCGTCTGCACCGGCTCCGAGGCCAACGATCTTGCTGTCCGGATGGCGCGGGCGGTCAGTGGCAATGAGGGGATCGTCGTCACAGAGAACAGCTATCATGGCAACACCTCTGTCGGAGCCCCGCTGTCCCTGATCGACTATGATGCGTCGCAGAGGCCGACCTGGGTCGAGACTTTGCCGCCGCCCAACCTTTACCGGGGCCTGTATCGTCTGGGCGACAATGACGCCGGCTCGAAATATGCCGTGCATCTCGATGAAGCGGCAGGCCGGTTGGAGCAACACGGCAGGGGGCTGGCAGGAGTGATGATCGATTCGATCTTCGACGCAAACGGCGCTCTCGTGCCGCCGGCCGACTACCTCCCGAAGGTTTACACGTCCGTCAGACGCCACGGCGGTCTTACCATTGCTGACGAAGTCCAGATGGGCTTTGCCCGCTCCGGTACCCACATGTGGGGTTTCCAGGCCTTCGACGTGGAGCCCGATATCGTCACCATGGGAAAGCCGATGGGCAACGGTCATCCAATTGCTGCCGTGGTGACGCGGCGCGAGATTGCTGCGCAATTGCAGAGGAAGGGCGGATATTTCAATACCTTTGGCGGCAACACGGTATCGGCCGTGGTGGGCAATGCATGCCTCGATGTGCTCTTTGGAGAAGACCTGCAGGGGAATGCGAAGCGAAGTGGCGAGGCGCTCAGGTCTGGCCTTGAGGTACTGCAGTTGCGCCACAAGATTGTCGGCCATATCCAGGGCCGCGGCCTCTTCCTCGGCGTCGAACTGGTTTCGGACCGCGAAACCAAGGTGCCTGCGAAGCTTGCCGCCCGCTGGGTGCGCGAGCATATGAAATCTGCCGGTGTCCTCGTATCCTCGACGGGCCCGTTCGGGAATATCATTAAGATCAGACCCCCGTTGGCGTTCAGCCTTACCGATGCCGAAAGATGCTTGGAAGCTCTCGATAGAGCCCTTGGACAGGTTCCCAAGGAATTCCTGACCAGCCCTTAACCCGGACTGGTTAGCTCACTCCTTCTGTTTCCGATATAAACAATTTACGGAGCCTCTATGCCCATCTCAGATCTCGTTCATCCCGAACTCGGTTCTTATCGCAGCATGGTGGCCATGCCGGATGATTTCGATGCATTCTGGAGTTCGACTATCGCGGAAGCCCGGGCTGCGGGAGGAAAGGTCGAGATCGTCAAGGCCGAGACGTCGCTGAAGGTGCTCGAGACCTATGACGTGACATTCCCGGGCTTCGGCGGACATCCGATCAAGGGATGGCTGATCATGCCGGCAGAGCGGCAGGGGCGTTTGCCGCTCGTGGTCCAGTACATCGGTTATGGCGGCGGTCGTGGTCAGCCGCATGATCAACTGCATTGGGCCGCCTCGGGCTACGCGTATTTGCGCATGGACACGCGCGGGCAGGGCAGTGTCTGGTGTGCCGGCGATACTCCGGACCCCGTCGGATCCACGGCATCGTTTCCGGGCTTCATGACACGAGGGGTCCTCGACCGGAAGGATTATTACTACCGTCGCCTGCTGACGGACTGCGTGCGTGCGATCGACGCGATGGTGGAACTGCCCTTCATCGACAGAACCAGGATTGCGGTCTGCGGCGACAGTCAGGGCGGAGGCATGTCCATTGCCGCTGCCGGGCTTGATCCTCGGATCAAGGCTGCCATGCCGGACGTGCCTTTCCTATGCGATTTTCCGCGCGCCGTGAGAGTGGCCTTCCGTGAGCCCTACAC
>NZ_JBFUBH010000160.1:0-2918 GCF_056405855.1 Pararhizobium sp. P1_E7
CCACGTTTCCGTCCGTCGGCGTAGAAGCGGCGACCGCCGGGGTGTCTGAAATCGCGTCCGGCTTCGCCTCCGCCCTGCGCGATGCAATCGAGAAATCCTTCAGATCAAGCCCCGCCTTGCTCATGCCGCACCCTCAAAGCTGATGGACGCACGGCTCTGCTCTATCTCCTCGACCAGGGCATGAACTTCGACGCGCGCTTTTCGGACCGGATCGGTCAGTTCCTGCATCTGCAGCGTTCCAAGCCCGTTTTGAATTTCGCGATAGATGTTGCGCTCAAAAAGCTCGGTGTCGAGAAGCCGCGTGCGATACTCAGCAGCGACCAGACCGGCAACGAATGGCCTGATGTAGCGGTACGCTTCGAGGTTACGCCCCGGAACGGAGATGCGCGTCCGGACATTGAAATGTCCGATGTTCAAGCCGAACTGATCGTTGATCTCGTTGACTGCGGCGACGGCTTGTCCCGCCGCCTCAAGTTCCTTGATTGCCGGCTGGATGGGGGAGATCACCAATTCCGAAGACCGGATGATCGTCGTCTGCAACGAACTGTCAACACCCGGGGCATCGATAATGACGAGATCGAACGCTCGGCTGAGATTGTCGATTGCCTGCTCGATAGACCGCTGCGTCGATGCGACTGTGACCTCGATATGGTCAGGCACATTGCTTTTCTCCGCGCACAACGTCCACCAGCCGGAGAGATTTTGCCGATTGTCCGCATCGATGAGAAGAACGCGCTCACCGCGCAGCGCGTATTCACCAGCGAGCAATGTCACGAGTGTCGTCTTTCCCGCTCCACCTTTGTTGCTCACCGCCGCATAGGTTCTTGTCATGAGTCGTTTCCGCATCGTGGTGATGATCGGTGCATCATGCGTCGAATTTGCGGAGCGGTGCAAGCCAAAAATGAATACATTGTGTTCATGTGCTCGCAGCATAGGCTTTCGACACACAGGCTCGATCGACAGTGTGGAATATATTCCACACTCCATAGACGCACACCCTAAACACATCGAGGCAATGTAGCGAGTGGATATAGCTCTACTCACTACATTGCTGTAATTTAATTGCTTAGAGGAAATGTAGCCAGTGCCTATGGAGTAATCTCCTGGGGCCGGTCTTGCGGAAAACGGTTCTGTTGGGATCGGGGTAGAGGCTGCCGAATCTCCGGAGATCAAAAGCAACTGCCAGGCGCTGACTTGAAAAACTGTTACCGAATCGGTAATGTAGTTTTTGGCAGGATACGCAAATTTGTGATACAAATTTTGCTGACGATCGACGGACGGGCCGTCGATAAGGCCTGCGGCCTGCTTCAAAGGAAGGTTCGATGGGTGCGTTTGCGAGCGGTGAGATTAGGCGGGAGCGCAGAGACAAGGTGGTCCATGCGCGTTTCAGCGCGACCGAAATCGAGCGGATCGAGCATGCTGCTGAGGCTGCCGGGATGACGGTTTCGGGGTTCTTGCGGTCTCTTACCCTGGAAGGTGCTGGGGTGCGTCCGTTCTTTACAGAGGCCGACCGGGGTGTGCTTTTGCTGCTTCTCGCCGACGTCAAAGCTGTTGGTGTCAATCTCAACCAGCTGGCGCGAGCACGCAACAGGGGTGAAACGGGTCAGTCGCAAGAAGAAAAAAGGGTGATCGATGATGTTCAACGTGTCGTCGCGATCGTGCTGTTTGAACTGCAGGCCTTTGCCGCGCGCGGGGCTCGCAGGCCTGCCGGGAGCGTGTAATGGAGATTTTCCTTGGTGCCTTCACGGCTGAGTGGGAGCAGCGTAAGGCTGCTTTTCTCCATGACCTGACACTCGGGCGCCGCACTTTGCCTGAGGAAGACGAGCGCCGCCGCCGGGGAGGGGGTGTCGCGCCGGCTGGGTCAACCGGAACGGCAAATACATTTGGCTTTCGATTTCGCAGCGGAGGGGAAGGTCGTGCGGACAGCGTGCAGCGGCGCGCGGATCGGCCCATGCGCGCACGCTTTGCCGGCCTTGCCACAGGAAGCCAGCCGGCCGTTGTCAAAATGGCATCGTTTGGCGGCGGGTCGAGGCTCGGCGCGATGATCAACTATGTATCCCGCAACGGAGCGGTCGTCGTCGAGAACGAGCGCGGCGACCAGCTTCGTGGCCGTGACCAGCTCTCGGCCGTCGGTGACGAATGGGATTACCTGATGAAGAACCGGGCCGAGAGCCGGGATATTGGCCTCTTCCAGATCTCGGTCGCCGATGATGGCCGCGCTGACGACGACCTCTTTGACCGAGTTCGTGAGATTGTGAAACACGGTTTGGGGGACCGCGCCTTCGCGTTTGCGGTCACAGCCCGCGCGGATGGAAGCGGGTTCGACGTTGACGGGGTGACGGTGCTTAGGAGTGTCGACGGCGAGCGACTGACGGCGGACGACAGGGCCGCGGCGATCGTACAGGCGCGCATGGAGAGCGCCGGTGCGAACGCGGCCTTTCGATTTACCGGCTATGGCAACGGCACGGACTATGGCACGAGCCAGGTGCGATCGCTGGTGGCTGCACATAAGGGCGAGGTGCGTGACGAACACGGGCGGATGATCACCGATGCCAGGCAAGCTGGCGATCTCGTTCAACTCGAATGGCGAGACCAGCTTCACAGTCGAAAGCCGCGTGATGTCATGCATCTGATCCTCTCGGCCCGCGCGGGCACGGACACGGCTGCGTTTCAGAATGCGGCGCGGGATTTTCTGGGCCAGCAGTTCGCAGGCCATCGCTACGTCTTCTCACTGCACGATGAAGGCAGCGATCCGAAGGCGGAGGCGGAAGGGGGCAAGCGTCCCCACGTTCATGTCCACGCCATCGTCGCGATGCGATCGGATGCCGGCGAACGGGTCGAAACGACCATTGCCACTTTTCGCCAGTGGCGGCTGACCATGGCCGAGAAGGCGCGGGCACATGGCATCAATATGGAGA
>NZ_JBFUBH010000161.1:0-2905 GCF_056405855.1 Pararhizobium sp. P1_E7
GTACGGAACAAAGCCCTCCAGGCACCGTTTTAGCAGATCGTAATGATAGATGGAGGATGTCCTAATGGGTGTCGAACAAGCCCCGACCAAACAGGGCAAGGAATCTGCGACGGGATTGCGCAGAAGCGCCGCTGAGGAAGAAAGGAAAGTGGAGGCTCGAAAGGGCTCCGAGCTCGCCAAAGGTGCCGATCGGGTGGACGAGCGTTCGAGGAGTTCCGATGGCAAGAGTGCCGGCGCGAAGCAGAACGCAAAACGGTAATCCGAGCACAATCCTATCGATCCGGCGGCCCCCTCAGCGCCGGTAGCCTCCGTTGCCGCCAAACYGGCTGCGGAAAGCGGACCAGCGGTCGCCCGGCCGCTGGTCTTTGAGCGGCGGTGAGGACTGGATATGACAATCGCCATGGTAATAGGCATTGCGATTGGCACCGCCCTACTCGGCAATGCTGCCACCGGGATTGCCATGGGCATCGCTGTGGGTGCGGCTTGCGGGTATTTCCTCACGAAGAAGCTCTGACGTAAATGCCCCGGTGGAACAGTTCCTGTAGGCTGTTTGCCCGCCAAGGAGTCGCTTATGATCCGCAATGGTAATCAAGCAATTCTCGCCGTTCTGGCCTTTTCCGCGCTGGCGATAATACTCGTCTATGTTGCGAGCCTACCGGTGACGGAGCGCGACGGTTCTATTGACCCCAAGGAAAGCGTTATCGATCCCGACTAAGCGCGCCTGACTAATATTGAACAGAACTACTAATAGTGTTGCGCCGCGTGGTTCTTGCTTGAAACCTGTATATTCCCTGAACAAGATATCCAAACTTTCCACACCGCGACTCGAAATCGCGGTGTGGTTTTTGTTGGCGGCCAGCGGTTCGGGCGACCGCGCTAAGGGCATCACATCGACGACTTGCCAAGCATTGCATTGTTCATGTGCGTCGCGCATTTATCCATGTCCTTGGCAGCCATAGCTTCTTTGGCCATGGCCATTTCCTTCATCGCCGTTTCCTTTTTGCTCGCGTCGGTCATGGCGGTGGTGTCGGCCTCCAGTTTCATCATGGAGGCCTCGTCACACTTCATCGTCGCGTCCTGGGCGATCGCCGCGCCAGATAGGATGGCGCCAAGCAGGGCGGCGGCTAGCGTAAATTTCAACATTGTTATCTCCTCCGGACCGGCCACAGGATTGCGGCGGATCATGGGATGTCAACTTGCCGAAAGGAATGTTGTTCCCGTGACTTTTGGGCGTAACGAGCAATAATTAGATTATCCTGCTCACAATATCGTTACACCGGGACAGTTTCTCTAAAATGCCAAAAGTGTGGGAAATCCGGCCTACCTAGAGACGCTGAACAAGGCGCTGCGCGCAGCCGCTGGCTCCACCCATGAGGAACCAAGAGTCATTCTCACAGGAGCGGCATTTCTTTTGGTGGCGGTTCCTGCGATGGCGGCCGACTGCGATTTCGACAAGAAGGTCGGATCTTGCACCGGCCGGATCAAACTCGACAGTTCCGGAGAAAGAAGCCGAGTTATTCGGCAGAAATAACGGTGAGCAGTTCGGCCGCGACTTGCTCCAAGGTCGAATACTATCTCGACAACACACCTCACCAGACGATATTACGCAGCTCAAATAGTGAAGGTGAGAGCCTTTCCAGCACAAAGCCTATCGGCAAGAAGAACATCGACCTCGATCGGTGCACCGCATATCTCGACCGAGACCTCCAAGGGTCGGCGAAAGGTGGCGACCAGAAACAAGGAGGCTTCGCCGGGCGCTGGTACGGTTCCGTTGGCTTCATGCTCTTTAAGGCGGGCCTCACGCTGGATATCAATGCGAGTGGCCACGGCGTTTCGTCGTCAGCAAACGATCCCGACATTCCTTTCCAGGGGCGCATCAGCGGCAACCGGATGACCTACACCTACAATCAGCCCATCGGGGGTGAGCCGGTCAGCGTGACACTGACCATGAAATCCAAAGATGTCATCTCCTATGCTGGAAACGGCTCAGGTATTACAATGTCTGGAACACTGATGCGACAGTAGTTGCCCACGCAAATTGGTGGTACAACGCCATCTTGAATATGCCACAGGAAACACAGGCCGATCCATTTGGTACCACCACCGACTTCATCTTCGAGCTGCTCCGAGCCGCGAACGAGATTGGCAAGCTGGATAGCTACCAGCGGCGCCGGCTGCTCGATCGAGCGGTTTCCACTGTCCGCGAGGGCCGTGACCAAGTCGGTATTTCACCAAGCAATACCGCCGTCGATGCTGTGATTGATCTGCAGACGATGGCGGCTTCGATCGATCGTCAATCAGACGAGGATGTCAAGGCAGCGTTGTTGGACGCTGCCGACATGATCCGGACGCTGAAGATTGTTCTGGATGCGAAGGCCGAAGTGTCGCGCGTCGAGTGAGCAAACTCAGCCCAACCGAATATTATACAAATGAAAAACACCCCCAAAAATGGAACTTGCAAAACCACTAAATTAGCAGTGTTTTATTGTCTCTCTTGGGAGAGAGTGTTGCATTTCATATTATGCGATTTTATATTTTTAAACGATATTGTGCCGCCATCCTCGATCGGGTGGCGGCTTTTTCGTGGGTTGCTACGCTCATTGTGTGATGGGCTCACCCGTCCGAATATCCTTCACGGCCTCCTCAAAGGCGATCATGGTCTGCCCCCATCGGGTGATCCGGGTTTAATGTTAGTGCATGCTGGGTTTGACCGCCACTGCTGGCGTTGAAGCTGGGCCGTTCTGACGCGCGGCCACACGGTGGCTTCAGGTGCCGGTGGCTTGTAGTTCAGTGACGAGTGCGGACGCACGGTGTTGTAGTGTCGCCGCCAGCCCTCGATGATGATCTTCGCTTCCTTGAGCGTGTAGAAGATTTCTCCGTTGAGCAGTTCGTCCCTGAGCTTCGA
>NZ_JBFUBH010000162.1:0-2800 GCF_056405855.1 Pararhizobium sp. P1_E7
CGACTGGTTCACTCGCAACGAGTTCACGGGCAAGGATGTCTTCGACGGCGGCTCCGGCATCGATACGCTGGACTTCAACTACTACGGCTACGACGCTTCGGTGAAACTCGACCTGCTTGACAATTCCAAGAACGACGGCCTCGCCCGCGGCCTGACCGCCAGCAATTTCGAGCGCATCTGGGGCACGAGCCAGGACGACGACATTCGCGGCTCGAATGTCAGCGAATGGCTCTCGGGCGGAAGCAAGGATGATATCCTTCAGGGCCGGGGCGGCAACGACACGCTGATCGGCGGTTCTGGCGGAGATCTTCTGACCGGTGGCTCCGGCAAGGATACCTTCCAGTTCAGCCACCTCACCGACGGCGGCGACGAGGTCACCGACTTCAAACGCGGCGAGGACAAGATCGCCATCGACGACATAAATTTCGGCCTGAGCACGGGTGCGCCGATCAAGCTTGTGCTTGCAAGCGACCCCGGCTTCACGACCACCGGCGCAACCTTCCTCTATGAAACGGACACTCACCGGCTTTGGTTCGACGGCGACGGCAAGGGCGGCGACAAGGAAGCCATTCTGCTGGCCACCTTCGACAATGTGTCTTCACTCAGCACGAGCGACTTCATCCTGGTCTGAGGCCTGAAGTCAGCAAGACATCTCTACGGCTCGCGCTTATCCGCTTGAGTGCGGGCCGTGACCTCCCCCCAGCTAGTGTAGAGCACTTCGGTCGCGGCAAAGCCCGGATAGATTTCGACGCCGAGCGCCTCGGCCTTCTCGGCCAGCTACCGACAGACGAGGCCGAGCGAAACGATGTAATTGCAGCAGGCGGTCGATGGCAGCGTCGCTCTAACATTTGCGGGGGTATTTACGGTCATGAGCCCGACCCCGCCGACCGATATTCCGTCGCACCGCTACAAGCGCCATCGTTTTCCCGCTGAGATCATAGCGCATGCGGTTGGCTCTAATTCCGCTTCCCGCTGAGCCAGCGCCTCATCTCCATCCACGGATCGAACGCCAACTCTTCCATCTCCAACCCAAGAAGACGACCGCTGCTGGACATCACAGACTGCAAAACGCTGCCATGAACACGTGGCGCGAAATCGTCCTGTCGCACGCGGCATAAACCGGTCCCATCGTGGACATCCTGTGCCCGACCCAAGTTAAGGCGACTCTACCCTATTACCAGCTTGCAACGTGCGGGCAACGGTGTATGTTTTTGATTGCCTATTCAACTTACGCGTATTTTTTCGATATATTCCATATACTTGGTATAGCATCGCCGTGGACGTTGTAGCTTTGAATGATCGTGACCGTCGCTTTTTGTCCCACGCTGATAGGGACCCGCCACGATCGACTGGGAATGATAAGCCGGATGTCGATGCACAGCGCCGGCAGCGTGCACGCGTCCTGCCATAGATGACTGTGGAAGCAGGAGAGCGTGCGTTGCGTCGAGACCTCACCCAGATCACGCTCAGCGTGATGTTTGTCGGTGCACTGATAGCCGCCAGCTTCTGGGTACTGCAGCCGTTCCTACCCGCCGTTCTCTGGGCAATGACACTGGTGATTGCCACCTGGCCGCTGATGCTTTGGGTCGAGCGCCGTGCCGGAAATCGTCGAAGTATTGCAGTGCTCGTCATGACTCTGGCGCTGCTGTTCGTGTTGATCGTTCCCTTCTGGCTGGCCGTCAGCACGATTCTATCCAATTTGGATGGCGTTACCCATTTGGTGCACACTGTCGCGACGCTGCACGTGCCACTCCCGCCGGACTGGGTGTCAAAGGTCCCGCTATTCGGCGCCCCTATCGCGGAGGCGTGGACGCGGCTCGCCACGTCCGGCCTCGACGCAATCGCGCCAAGGCTCCTGCCCTATGCCGGTGCGACTGTTCAATGGTTCACCTCGGTCGCCGGCAGCCTCTCAGGCATGTTCCTACAGTTCGTATTGACGGCTGCGATTGCGGCCGTAATGTATTCTAACGGAGAAACCGGCGCTGCGGCGGCTATTCGGTTTGGTCGCCGCCTTGGCGGTGACCGCGGCGAAATGGCAGTATGTCTCGCAGGAAAGGCCATTCGCGGTGTTGCTCTTGGCGTAATGGTAACGGCAGTAGCGCAAAGCGCTCTGGGGGGCGTCGGTCTAGCGTTGGCAGGGGTGCCATTTGCGCCCTTGCTGACTGCGGTTATGTTGGTTCTCTGTCTCATTCAGATAGGGCCAGGCCTTGTCCTCTTTCCAGCGGTCATCTGGCTGTACTATTCCGGCGACACCTTATGGGCGACTGTGCTTTTGGTATTCGCCGTCGTCGCCGTGACGCTGGACGGGTTTTTGCGACCTATTCTCATTCGAAGAGGCGCGGACCTCCCCCTCCTCCTGATCCTTTCGGGCGTCATCGGCGGACTGATCGCCTTTGGCATTCTCGGAATATTCTTAGGCCCCGTCATCCTAGCGACGGCCTACACCCTGCTCAACGCCTGGATGGAGGAAAGCCCGCAAGCGGAAGTTTTGCAAGGGGCCGCCCGCTCCGAAGAAACGGCGAGCACTACGCCGCGCCAATCGGGCCGGTTCTGACGACATAGGCAGCCATGGCATTTGTAAGGAAATGCCAAGACACCTGGCGCCGGCATGCACCTGGCTCGGCCGACCAATGCCGCGGCATTGAAGAACAGCGCCAACCCAATCGAAAGGTGGCTAAGTGAGGGAGGGTCCGGAATTGGCAGGAGGGGAACAGATGCGGCCTGTCCTAGAGCCGGTCGACCGTATGTCCGAAATCATTTTCGGTCTCCTGATGGCGTTGACGTTCACGGGAACGATAAG
>NZ_JBFUBH010000163.1:0-2788 GCF_056405855.1 Pararhizobium sp. P1_E7
TCAGCATGACGTGTCGACAAACCTGCGGAACGCCGACATGTCATTCGATCCAAAACGGCCTTACAACGACCTGCCTCCCCTCCCCCCAGGCGCCGAAATTGAATCAAAAGCCATTCTGCGGGCCTGCATCGGCGCGCGCGCAGCTATTGCCGAACTGAAGATTGCCGGCCAATTGATCCCGAACCAGGCCGTCCTGATCAATTCCATCCCGCTTCTTGAAGCACAAGCAAGTTCCGAAATAGAGAACATCGTTACAACGACCGACCGATTGTTTCGTTTCGCCAATGAAGAAGGCAATCAAGCAGACCCGGCCACGAAAGAAGCGCTGCGGTACCGCACAGCCCTCAACCGAGGTTTCCATACGCTAGCAGAGCGGCCGCTCTCGACTGCGACAGCAATCGAAGTTTGCCGGACGATCAAGGGCGTCGATCTTGATGTCCGCGCAACACCCGGCACGGCACTGATGAACGAAGCGACCGGCGCGGTTATCTACACGCCGCCCGAAGGTCAGGAGCTACTGCGCAACAAGCTTTCCAACTGGGAGCGTTTCATCCACGAGGCAGAGGAGGTTGACCCCCTCATCCGACTCGCCGTCATGCACTATCAGTTTGAGGCCATTCATCCGTTCATTGACGGCAATGGCCGTACCGGCCGTGTCCTCAACCTGCTGTACCTCGTGGATAAGGGCCTGTTGGAAATCCCGGTTCTCTATCTCAGCCGCCACATCATCCGGAACAAGCGAACCTACTATGACCTTCTCCTCGCGGTGACCGCTGAAGCAGCTTGGGAGCCATGGATACTATTTATGCTTGAAGCGGTCCGCGCGACCGCCGAATGGTCGACCGCCAAAATTCGGGCGATCCGCGACCTTCTCGATCAAACGGCAGAACGCCTGCGGCGAGATGCACCCAGGATCTATTCACGCGAACTGGCCGAGGTCATTTTCGTCAATCCCTACTGCCGGATCGGTGATCTCGTGACAACCGGTATCGCCAAGCGGCAGGCTGCATCCACCTATCTCAAGACGCTTGTCGGTCTCAGCCTGCTTGAAGAAGTGAAAGCCGGACGTGAAAATCTCTATATCAACCCTGCTTTACTGACACTGCTGTCAGACAGGAATATAGCTTGATGCGCACGACTTATGTGGTTGTTTTGATTTCACCATCTATAAATAATTTTTCGGGCGATCGATCGCTGGGGGAATGTTTCCCGTCGCGCGCTCGATCCGCAGGCCATCAATGATATTGTCAAGCTGCTGGCGGCTGCGGCCGGGCTCGAGCCGCGGGAGTATTCAGCGCACGGTTTACGTTCGGGCTACCTGACCGAGGCCGGAAGCCATGGATCAGTCGCCCCATCGATCTGTGCAACAGGCCGCAGGATATTATAACAGCGCCGCGAGACGAAGCGGACGGGCCGCTCGTCTTCTTCCGTGATTAAAGGCACCTATTGTGGACATAGCGTTGACTCCCGAAAACCAGTGCCAAGGGACATCAAAGCATGAGCGCCACGAAGAATACATTTTGACGGCTCACCTACGGAGGAGCAGTTTATCCCAATTCAATACGTCCTGTTTTCCCAAGCTCACGGAGCTCGTGAACTTGAATAACGGCAATACGTCCATCAAAAGTTCCAACGGCCAAAGAAGCTTCCATCACATCCATAGAGTAGATGACCGTCGGATAGCTTTCGATCGTGACTTGCCCAGCCATTTCGACTGCCCCGTCGGCTGCATTTATCAGCGTGAGTGTGCCATCAAGAAAGGCCACAATGATGAGTTCTTCTTTTGGAGAGTGCACTATGGCACTTGCAACTGCCGTGGTGCCAAGTCGCCACGTTTCCTGCACCGCTCACGTCTTTGATGATTGGCATGCGCAAATCATCAAAGACGGCGAAGGGCCGTAGTTCCCTTGGTCGGTGAAGCGCCAACCTTTGACGCATCCGTTGCCCCATGTAAGCGGCACGTCCGAGAGGTTTTGTGAGTAGCGGGAATGTACTTGCGAGAATACCGTCGTCGGGGCTTCGAAACATACGTGTGATCGCACCGCTTCCTCGGATGGTCGGCGCACAGATTATCAACGGCTTATCTCCTTGGCACACAGCCCTCGACTTCCCTGTCGCTTGTGGTTCAGTGCACTACCCCGGGCAGCTAATACCTAGTTGATGCGTTTTGCGATAGACGGTGGAGCAGCCGAGTGCCAGTTTTCTCGCCCGCCGTCTCCTTCGGCCATGCGCCACCCGACCATTTCTGGGTGGTCAAAAGTGAACCGTAATCCCGGCAAAACATTCGGTCGAACCGTCTCCCGATAGCCGGCAGCCTTCGTTGAATCGTTGCCCGTATCGATAAAGGCCAGCACCTGTATCAGCCAATCACGTATCGCGGGTCGTTGCCTTCGACAGGAGCGGGCGACAAATGCACGTGAACCAAAACCCTGACAGCTGTCAGGGTTTTGTCTCGCTGATGCAGCCCTAGCCCACTGCTCTCTCGCCTTGTCCGTGAACTCTTAGCAGGGCCATGAGAACCGGCCCTAACGAAAATTCGCCCCGTGCCGCCTTGCGTGTCAGGTCTCGGAGATACCCTCCCGGCGAGTTGATGTGCCCTGTYCGCTCGAGGATGCAAGCCACCGCGACGGCCGCATTTTCTGGTCCCATCACCTCACAGGCTTGTTGATAGGCCGACGGGCTGACGCCCAACATCGACCGGACGACCACCGCTGCCCCCATCATTTCCCGCCAACTTCCGATCGTACCGCCCGGCCCATACATTGCGATCTCGGGGCAAGCCCGTATC
>NZ_JBFUBH010000164.1:0-2767 GCF_056405855.1 Pararhizobium sp. P1_E7
CTTCTCTTCTGGCTATGTCAATGATTTTTATCGGCTCACCCATATCGAGGACGAATATTTCGCCCTGGCCGATATCGCCCTCAAGACCATAGGCGGATGCCTGCAACGTCAGTTCCACAGCTTCGCGGATCGTCATGAAGAACCGCGTCATTTCCAGATCGGTGACGGTGAGCGGGCCGCCGCAGGCGATCTGCTTCTTGAAGAGTGGAATAAGCGACCCGCTGGAGCCCARCACATTTCCAAAACGCACGGTCATGAACCGGGGCCCTGAACCGGTCTTGAACCTGTTCAAGTCGAGAGCCTGGCAATACAGCTCGGCAAGGCGCTTCGTCCCTCCCATGACACTGGTCGGATTGACGACTTTGTCGGTTGAAATCTGAACCATCGCCGTGGCGCCGCACTGCCGCGCCGCGTTGGCAACATTCATCGTGCCGATAACGTTGGTCAGCGCCCCTTCACAGGGATTAAGCTCCACCATGGGGACGTGCTTGAGCGCCGCGGCATGAAAGACGAGCTCCGGTCGATGCAAGGCAAACATGTCGTTGACCCGATTGGCCCGCCGAACGTTGCACAGGTGCGCGGAGCGCGGAACGCCGGGGAAGCGTTCGCCCAGCTCCATATCGATGGCATAGAGATTGTACTCGCAGTTTTCGATGAGCACGAGTTCCGCAGGCTCGCACGCCGCAATCTGCAACGTCAATTCGCTGCCGATCGAACCGCCAGCTCCGGTGACAAGCACCCGGCGCCCCTTGACAAGACGCGAGATCGCTTCCCGATCAAGGGAGGCCTGGGGCCTCTCGAGCAGATCCGTCAACTCGATGGACTTCAGTTCGAACCGGTTCTCGCGCTTGGCGTTTTTGAGTTCCGTCATTTGAGACAGCCGGGAAACGGTCATGCCAAGAGCTTCGGCAGCAGCAATCAACTGCTCGGATGCATCCTCGCCGAACGCGGATGGCGCCTCCGTGAATACGAGGTGTCGAGGAGAAATACCGTCACTCTTAAGCTGTGCAACGATGTCTTGAAAATCCGCCATCGCCCCAAGAATGGGTACGTTTCGCAACGTCATGTTTTGATGATCATTTGTTTTCTCAAGGCAGCCGACCGGCCAATGCGTGCAATTGCGGTCGCGGCTGAGCGCCCGCAGATAAAGGTCGGCAGCGTCACCCGCACCAACCAGCAGCGTCTGAATTTGTCTGTCGGTATTTTTGTCGCCCTTAAGCCAGCTCCCGCCGCGTGTCAGCGGGAATTCGTCCAGCCGGAAACTCAGCCTGGATGCGGAAAGAAAGGTCAGGAGCATAAGGGCTTCCAGCAGCAATGTGCTGCGCGGAATGGCTTCAAGCCGGGTTGCAAAGAACAAAACGCAGACCAGCAACAGCGTTGTCACGAAAACCGCACGAACGATTGTCCACAAATCGGACACGGAACCATACCGCCAGTTGCGGCTGTATAAACCGGCGAGCGGGAAAACGATCGCGCAGATCACCAGATATTGCGGCCCGGCAATCAGCAGCGCCTTGATGAGCTCTGGCCGCACCTGAACGACGTCAAACCCGTAGCGGGTGACAAACGCAATCCCCAGCGCCAAGCTCGCGGAAATGATATCCGTTACAAACAGCGCAGCCGACTGGCGCACCCTTCGCATTTGCGAATACGCAACCTTTTTCGCGAGCGCCAGAAGCCAATTGGCTGTAGCAAACACGGCTGTGACAACGTCACCTATCGCGATGCCGTATACACGTTTCTTGGTTGAAGAAGTATTGGCGTGTGAAATAACGTCACTGCGATCCATTATATCCCCCTGCAACACTCGCACGGAATCAAATCGCCGAACCCGGAGATTCGGACGTTCAATAATCTATAAAAAATGTATACTACCCTCCCGGGGCATTCTCTAAGCAAAACGCATTCGCATCGGCGCAACATAACGTTGCGCAGAGGGAACACGCTCTCTGTAAGAATTTTCTTTCGTTAGAATATTCGCATGAAATAAATTATCTGTAAAGCATATTTTACTTCAGGTCCTTCTATTCCATTAATATGACAATCTATACCTTTCCCATAGTGGCACTCTAAAACATATACTTAGCACCATAACCTTCAGCGTTAAATCGTTTGAATTTTTAGTTTCAAGGCCGAAAACCGTCAATAATAGCAATACCTTGCGCGGCATGTGGCGTGCCTCCGAAGGTGAGTGGAGGGACACGTTTCCGCTGAAACGGTGATTTTCTCGAGGTCATCAAACCACCCGAGCCATGCGAAATCCCGAGACCACCTGACGGTTCGACAGGGCTTCCGAAGCCCTCTACGTTGCCGGAAAGGTCGAACGTCAATCGCTACTTGCAGCAGGCATAGCGCCGCATTTGCACGCAGCCTGAGAACCCTAAAAGGCCGTCACGTCGTGTAATTCGCCGAACGCCAGAGGCGAGGATGTTCACGTCGACAGCGCCACGCGTCGTTCATGACGCGCAAAGGTCGCCGTTGCACTTTGGCCCGATCGATCAAATGCCGAAACTGGACAGCTGGTTCAAGGTCGATGAAAGCAGCCCTGGGGACGGCTATCGCCCTCTCTGCTTCGCAGTGGCAGAGGTTGGAGCCGTATCGTTCTGGTCTGCCCCCATCGGGTGATCCGGGTTTAATGTTAGTGCATGCTGGGTTTGACCGCCACTGCTGGCGTTGAAGCTGGGCCGTTCTGACGCGCGGCCACACGGTGGCTTCAGGTGCCGGTGGCTTGTAGTTCAGTGACGAGTGCGGACGCACGGTGTTGTAG
>NZ_JBFUBH010000165.1:0-2742 GCF_056405855.1 Pararhizobium sp. P1_E7
GGCCATGTTGTCCCATCACAGGCGAACGGCGATTTTCGCCGGGGCAAAGTTGCATCGACGTCGCTTTACTACTTCGGTACATTCAAACACAATGAATCAGACGATTTGCCGCGGTCGAACCCGCTTGGTCAAAAACTGATTTGATGCCCCCGAAACGTATGAGATGGCCCGATGCTCAAACGCATTAATCTAAAGCAGGTACGGGTGGGCATGTTCATCGAGGCGATCGAGGGGCACTGGATAGATCATCCCTTCTGGCGTAACCAATTTCGACTTGACCGCGCCAGGGACGTTGAGAAGCTGAAGAGCAGTAATGCCGCTGCGGTGGTCATCGATACCGACAAGGGATTGGATGTCGTCTCACCTTCGGCCACGAAGGAAAGCGCAGCAGCACCCAAAAATCCCTCACTGAAACGCGCCTTAGAGACGATCGAGCAATCGAAGCCGCTGATCACGGAGATGTTCGAAAATGCGAGGATGGGAGGCGCCGTTCCGGTTTCACACGCCGCGCAAGCCGTCAGGCATATAGCGATATGCATGCAACAAAGCTCAAGGGCATTGATCGAAGTGACCCGTCTCAAATCCAGAGACGAATACACTTTTCTGCATTCCATCGCCGTCAGTGGCCTAATGGTTCATTTGGCACGCGCTGTCGATCTCGACGAAGAGACCGTTCGTGACGTCGGGATGGGTGGACTTCTCCATGACATTGGGAAAATGCGCATCCCGCTGAAAGTGCTGAACAAGGTCGGGCCGCTCAGCGACGAGGAAATGGATCAGATCCGCCTGCATCCCCGCCACGGCTACGAGTTGCTCGCCCCGCAAGGCGGCGTGTCGAGAGTAATACTGGACATCTGCCTCCACCATCATGAAAGTATCGATGGGAGGGGCTACCCGAAGGGGCTTGCCGGCAGCGAAATTAGCGTTCCAGTCCGCATCTGCTCGATTTGCGATGTCTACGATGCGTTAACATCTGCGAGAGCGTACAAAAAGGCATGGAGCCCAACAGATGCAGCACGGTTCATGCTTGAACAGGAGGGTCGGTTCGACCGTCGGCTGCTGATGCAATTCTTTCATAGCTTGAACCTTTAGCGAAGCTCGACGCCGCAGCGGACCTGACGGCAGCTGTCGTCTTTGCGGCGCTTTGCACGGCTTTTAGGGGCTCGGTGGGCATTTCTGCAATAGTACCCGCTAAGGGAAATCGAAGGTGTTTGGATTGAAGCGGTTAGCGCGGATCGCGCCTGAAGCGTTCGAGGGGAACGTCAACTTCATTCCAGAGATAATCGCCGGTCAGCGCGATATGCGCCCGTTTGCATCACGTAGTTGCGGATTTCACTAAATTGGGACAGCGGTTTCAGCAAGTCGCGGACAAGCATTTCGCTAAGTCGCGGACAACGGATGCGATCGAGTTCCGGTTGCTTTGTTGCTGTTACGGGTGATTGATTTCGGTTATTTCGCCGCCGGTCAAGAGCGTCGGTGCTTTTCGTTTCCGCATGCTGTCGCCTTCGAGCGTTATGCGGTGTGCGTTGTGAACAATACGGTCCAAAATCGCATCAGCTAAAGTGGCCTCTCCGATCATTTCGTGCCAGGCGGCCACGGGAAGCTGAGCCGTGATCAGGGTCGATTTCCGCCGATATCTTTCCTCGAAGATTTCCAGGAGATCGAGGCGCTGTCTGTCGTTCAGCGTAGGGGTTCCTGGTGCGATGTAGTGCCAGTCAACCTTGTGATCCTTTGACCAGGCGAGGATGGCGTTCGAGGTGAGTTCTGTGCCGTTGTCCGAAACAATCATTCCCGGTTTCCCCCGCTGTTGTATCAGTGCCGTCAGTTCACGAGCCACACGTCGGCCGGAGATCGAGGTGTCCGGGATTGCCGCCAGGCATTCGCGCGTGACATCATCGACAATGTTGAGCACGCGGAAACGTCTGCCGCAGGCGAACTGATCGTGGACGAAATCCAGCGACCAGCGGGCATTTGCCTTTGCTTCGACGAGGATTGGCGCACGCATGCCAACGGCGCGCCGCCTAGCTTTGCGCTTGCGAATGGAAAGACCCTCCTCGCGATACAGCCGGTAGATACGATTGACGCCGGACGGCTCCTCCCGCCGAAGCAAGATGAACAGTCGTCGGCATCCGAAACGCCGGCGAACATTGGCCAGATCGCGCAGCTTCGTTCGCAGCTCGACTTCCGGCGGTCGGCAGGATCGGTAGCGGATCATCTTGCGGTCGGCGGATATAATCTGGCAGGCCCGCCGTTCCGAAAGCCCCATCTCGGCTGCGCCGCCAGAAGCGCTTCGAAGCCCGCGCGAGGGCTGCCAAGCTGCGTCATGATGCAAAGATCGAGAATGCCGACTTTCGTGCAGCACGCGGCCCCGATCGCAACCTGTTCATGGCGCTTGCCGGCTGCGACTGGATCAGAAAGCACCACAGCCTTCTCATCACCGGGCCAGCCGGTGTTGGCAAAAGCTGGCTTGCCTACGAACTCGGCCACAAAGCATGCCGCGAGGATTTCTCCGTCGCCTACCACCGGGTTCCCCGGCTGTTCGCCACGCTCGCCCTTGCAAGGGGTGACGGGCGATATGGCCGGATTCTCAAATCACTCGCCAAGACCGACCTGCTTATCCTCGATTAACGTGCACTGCGCAGAGATGTGGAGCTGACACCGCAAGAATCCGCAGACGCGCGACTTCCCACGATACAACTCCACATAACTGAGCGTCTACAAGCTGCGCAGCCAGCCTAATAT
>NZ_JBFUBH010000166.1:0-2732 GCF_056405855.1 Pararhizobium sp. P1_E7
CCTACCCCGTACCCAATTGCAAACAGGAACATCAAGAAGAAGGTCGGCTTTAGCGGCGGAGAAATGGTAATGCCCAGCTGACCGATCAGCACGGCGGCAATCAGAGTGGCAGTAACCGCGCCGAGCCCGAGACCTTTGTAGGTGAACGAGCCAAAATAATAACCCAGTCCGAGGGATAAGAAGATCGCGATCTCCGGGTAAGTTCGAAGTGTATTAACAAACCAATCGATCATGAGAATGCTACCTCTTCATTGATGACATCAGCTGCATACGATGAGACTGTCGGATCCTCGAAGCTTCAAGACACTTTTTTCGTCGCCCGGCTCCGAGCGGTTGCAAAAAAGCATCAAGTTTTTTCAGATAAAGTCAAAACAGTAGGTTGCGAACGTGGAACAATTTCTCGAGATCCACCCACCATTCGTATCTCAAGATAAAAGTTCAAAAGTTTTGCGAACCGCGGAACTATGATTTTATGAGTGTAATAGGATCAGATGGGCAGCGAAAATCCTGTATGATACGGAGAGATTACTGGCCCAGGCAGAGGAAATAGTGAATCCTTCGGTGGAAATGGAGAAATTTCGGTACACATGAATTTCGGTACACATGAATTTCGGTACACATGTCAACCTGTCAAGAGCCTGTTATGTCCTTGGTCTGGGCCGCAAGGTGCCGCCGTATCCCGTGCTTTACAGGTGACACCCAGTGCGGTTTTCCGGTCATGACTGTTCGATCGCGCGTACAATCTCCATGACGAAAGGCTAAGAAGGACTCCTGATGGGACAATCACGACCTGTAGCGAAACGTGCGCCGATCTTGTTTCTCTTCACATCTGTTGCGTCCGTGGGTTCGTTGTCGGCGCAGGAACTGCCCAAGCAGGCTGAGAAACCCGCCGAGGCAAGCAAGGCGCCGGAGCACTGGATTCCAAAACTGCGGCTTGGCGACGACAACGCTTATCTGGAATTCTACGGCCAGATTAACAAAGGGCTTCTCATTTACGACGATGGCGGCGCCACCGAAACCTATTTCCCGGTCGACAACGGCAATTCGTCTTCCCGAGCCGGTTTTCGCCTTTTCAGTCTGATGGAGAACAATTGGTCGATTGGGGGAAATCTTGAATGGGAGTGGAACCCCTATTCCACAACCAGCGTAAATCAACTCAACAAGGATGATTACGATTGGGAGACAAATCTGCTTCGGAAGGCGGAAATCTACCTCGATTCAAAAGACTACGGCAAATTCTGGTTTGGTCAGGGCAGTATGGCTTCCGATGCGACCGCGGAAGTGGATCTGTCCGGAACGAGCGTCGTGGGCTACTCATTGGTCTCGGACATGGCCGGCGGTCCGTTTTTCCGGCTGGAAGACGGCACACTCTCGACGGTACATGTCAAAGACGCGTTCTCAAACTACGATGGCGTCGGTCGCAAACTGCGCTTCCGGTATGACACCGCGTCCTTTGGTGGCTTTAGCTTCGCGACTTCGGTGGGCCAGCAGGTCGTTCCGGAAGAAACCCACGTCACGGTCTGGGACATGGCGGTACAGTACGACGAGACATTCGATGACTTCAAGATTGCCGGCGCAGTCGGTTTCTCGAGGCCGGGAGACAGCAACTCGATCTATGACGCTTCGCTTTCATTGCTCCATCTGCCGACGGGTCTGAGTGTTACGCTTGCCGCCGCCTATTCCGACAAGGAAACGGTCGATGGTCACTACGGTTACGTCAAGCTCGGTTACCAGACTGATATTTTTGAGGTCGGCAAAACCGCCTTCTCCATCGACGCCTACTTTGGAAGCGATATCGCGGGCAAGAACACTGACAGCGATTCTTTCGGTGTGCAGATGGTCCAGAACCTCGACTATCTGCAAACGGAGCTGTACCTCGGCGCCCGCACCTATTCCTACGAAGAAGAGGCAGCAAATGTTGAGGACAGTTTTGCTGTGCTTGCCGGCGCCAGGATGAAATTCTGAAAGCGGCTTGGCAGCGAAGCAGTGCGTCGTGCGACGTTGTCGGCGCTGAGATTTGCACAGCCCGCCGAAGCGGCCAGGGCGGGCTCTAGGTTCAGCAGGCGTTGCAAACTTGACCGCGTGCGGCCGGCAAACGGATCGCACAAGAGCGATCGAATTTGTAAGAAGGCCCTATCAAGCCTTGTCACATAGACTTTTCGTCAACCAGCCTACCAAACAGTATGTCTGCCGCATCGATGGGATCGCGCGCAATGGACCAACAGGGGGCGGTCGTCTCCACATGAAAACACCCGCTGTCGTCTCGGACGTCACCTACGTAAATGGCGCACGCCCTTCCGGACTTTTTATTGAAAACCAATTCGAACCAACTGCTTGGTTGCAGCCTCGGCTGGGAGATGATGGCGGTAACATAAGCCTCGTAGTCTTGGCTATCGTCGAGCCGTGCGATTTCAGCCCGCAGCTTGTTGTTCAACTCACCGAACTCAATCCGCATTGCGGGTGCCCACCAACTGCAGGCCTCGAATGGAATACAAGCGGGAATGTTGACGGTGTTGATCGCTGTTTCCTGTTCCATGGCACACCTCCTCAATCGAGCCCTGCCCGGGAAAAGCGCAAACACGGCCGGATTTCCAGTCCACAGTGATGCGAACAGGGGCAATTTGGCCTACTGCCTCGGGCCGCCAGCCAGGCTGTTTGACGGATCCAGCGTGCGTTCAGTCTTGCTCGCAAGGCTGTCGGGCGACAATGGCCAGGTTTCCGCCCAGTTCCCG
>NZ_JBFUBH010000167.1:0-2681 GCF_056405855.1 Pararhizobium sp. P1_E7
CCCTAAGAGATGAGGCAACAGTCGTATCTCATTGATACGAACATCCTGATCGGCCTGGAAGACTACCACGCTGTAGAAGCCGCATATGCTAAATTCTCAAATCTCGCTGCGGCCCACAAGATCACGATTTTCGTCCACGAGGCGGCCCGCGACGACATTGCCCGCGACAAGAACGCGGAACGTCGCCRAATCTCCCTTAGCAAAATCTCAAAATACCAAGTCTTGGGAAAACAGCGCGGCCTGAGCCAAGCCGACCTTCAAGCTGAGTTCGGCCCTTTGAAGCGGCCCAATGACATCGTCGACGCAACTCTCCTCCACGCCTTGAAAAGTGACGCGGTCGATTTTCTTGTTACGCAGGACAAAGGCCTTCACGAGCGCGCCTTCAAACACTCGGCCGAGCTTGGCCGGCGCATCTTGTTCGTTGGCGACGCTGTCGATCTTCTCACGCAGACATACGAGCCAAAGCAGGTCCCAATCAGGCATGTTGCCGAGGTTGAGGCTCATACCATCAACAACAAAGATAACTTTTTCGACAGCCTCCGCCAGGGGTATCCGGAGTTCGACGATTGGTGGCGCGAGAAGTGTGTTCGCCAGCACCGCCCTTGCTGGGTTGTTTATGATGACGACGAGCTTGCGGGTCTGATCGTTCGAAAGGATGAGAGTGCGACCGACACAGATGCGGTGACGAAAGCCAACAAAATCTTGAAAGTTTGCACCTTCAAGGTGGCGCCCGACAAACGCGGTGTCAAACTCGGTGAGCTACTTTTAAAACAGGTCCTTTGGTACGCCCAGCGCAACGGCTACGACTTGGCATATCTCACGACATATGAAGACCAAGCAGCGTTGATGAACCTCCTTGAGTTCTATGGCTTTACTCATGCCGGCACGAAAGACAACGGCGAGTTCATCTATGAACGGGCATTTTCATCCGCAAAGCTGCTTGATGATCCCACCATGTCGATTTTCGAAACTGCAAGAAAAAACTACCCCCGCTTTCTTGTGACAGACCAAGTTCGCGCCTTCGGAATTCCTATCAAGGAAGACTATCACGACACCCTCTATCCCGACCTATGGAAGCCTAAGCAGCCGGACTTCTTCGTCGGCGCTTCTCGGGCCGACCGCCCGACCCGGCCAGGGAACACAATCCGGAAAGTCTACCTGTGCCGAGCACCGTCAAACCTCGGCGATGCGGGCTCTCTGCTGTTCTTCTACAAGGGGGCGTCAAAGGAGCGGCCTTCCCAAGCCATGACGACGCTAGGAATTTTGGAGAGCGTCACATTCGCGAGTTCCACCAGAGAACTGATGCAATTAACGGGTGGCCGATCCGTCTACAGCGAGCAGCAACTTGAGCACTGGCAGGCGACGACGACCAGGCCGGTCAAAGTCATCAACTATCTTTTGGCCGCCTATATCGAGCCCGTGGTCGGGCTGGATGAATTGAGAGATCTTGGTATTGTGAACGGTAACCCGCAGCAGTCGATCTATGAAATTCGGCCTGACATCCTGCCGCGGCTTCTCACTCGTGCCAACTTGGAGTTCGAGGTATGACGCAGCGAATGCAGTGCTATCGCGTTGGTGGATTTTGGTCGGTTAGGCGGTCACGAATGCCAGTAGATCCGTATTCAGCACGTCCGCATTGACGGTCTTCGTCCCTTCGAGACTGAAGCCATAGAAGGGACCTGCGGGCACTTCGCGGAAGAACTGGGCGCGGTTGTCGGCAAGTGCCGATCGGAACCTGTCGAACACCTCGGTCGGCAAGCCCTCCGGATTGCTCGTAACCGGTGTTCTGGTCCCACGTTGCCCGCCGTCGCCTGATCTGTGATCGAGTTTCCATGGACAAGCGACAAGGAGTTTCTCCATGGACACTACATTGGAGCTTCTCACGACGCGGCGGAGCAGACGTGAGGCACATCGCCAATGGCCGGACGACGTCAAGGCCAGGATCGTTTCGGAGAGCTTGCGTCCGGGCGTGATGGTGAACGAAGTAGCGGAACGCTACGGGATCAAAGCGAACCACTTGTCATCCTGGAGAACGCTGGCGCGGCAGGGCAAGCTGGTCTTGCCTGAGCCGGAAGATTCGGTCGAATTCGCGGCCATGGTTGTCGACACGCCCGCCCCGGAGCAGCCAGCCGTCAAGCAGATTTGCCGCGTCGAGATTCTCATCGGTCCAGTCACGATCCGACTTGAGGAAGGGCCGTCTGCTGCCCGGATCGCCGCCATCGCGCGTGCCCTGGCGGCGGCGACATGATCTTCCCATCAAATCGCGTGCGGATCATGGTCGCGACCAAACCAGTCGACTTCCGCAAGGGGCATGACGGATTGGCCGCGCTGGTGAAGAACGAGTTGCACAAGAACCCGTTCACCGGAACCGTCTTCGTGTTCCGGTCTCGCAAGGCAGACCGGCTGAAGCTGATCTACTGGGATGGCTCCGGTATCGTGCTGGCCTACAAGCGGCTGGAAGAGCACACCTTCACCTGGCCCGGCATCAAGGATGGCCTGATGACGTTGAGCCACGCCCAGTTCGAAGCGCTGTTTGCTGGCCTCGATTGGCGGCGGGTTCATGCCGTGCAGACGAGAACGCCGGAGATCATCGAATAGCTGCGGCACGATGACTCAGGACCGCAGATTCCTAAGGCAAAACGGGCTGGAATTTGGTAGTTTCCGGCCATGCTGGATACCGC
>NZ_JBFUBH010000168.1:0-2627 GCF_056405855.1 Pararhizobium sp. P1_E7
TCCGAACTGGCTCCCGCGGCGGTCGATCACCGTCCAACGCCTTTGCACCCTGCTCGTTTCTAGAGCTAGGTTCAAATTCATAGATGGATTCGGTATTTGAATTCTGTATGTGACGCTCAATGTGGTCACCATTGGTGCTAGTATTTTCGTCATTCTGCTGCATTTCCAGGATGTTGACAATCTCCCGCTGGAGGAGCTCCATCTCATCCAGGATCGAATTGACGTCCCTGAGCGCCGGAGAGCGCGGAATCCTGCCCACGAGACTGACGTACATCGCTTCGATGATTTCCCAGTTACCCGACGCACCTTCCTCCATCGCGGCAGAAATGAGCTTCCGAACGTCGCGCCGGCATATCGTCAAATTTTCCTTTGCCCGCCGGAGCGTTAAACGATCGGCAACGACCTGTTGCGCCATCATGGCGAGTTGATCGGCTCGCATGAGTAACGGTGAAAGATCAAAGCCGAATGCGCTATCGATCGCACCCGCCTTGTCCTTCCGGGCGTAGCGCTTTCCATTCGCGCTGTCCTTTCGCACGATCAGTCCCGCCTCAACGAGAAGGGCCAGATGTCTGCGAAGCGTAGCGCCGGCGATACCGTGCGCCCGGAGTGTCAATTGGGCGTTGGACGGGAAAACAATGAGCTGCGCATCTTGGCACAATTCGTTGTCCGGATAAAAGCTTAAGAGTGCGTCTAGGACGGCTAGGCTGCGATCCTGTAGCCCAAGCAACTCCCTCGCTTCGGAAGCATCCCGAAAGACCTTCCATTTGTCGGCCGACTTGCCTGGCTTGATCTCGCGTGTCTCAATCTGCCGCCTGACCAAGGCAAGCGTCATCGGCCGCCGCCCAAAGGGCGTCGTCACACTTCCAATCTGCATTTTCTTCACCTTAAAAAAGGCAAAAGAAACCTGCTCACCAAATTACGGTGCCAAAGACTCTTGACTGGGATTCGGGGAAATGCGATTCTCTAGTTGTCACACAGAGAGAGAGGCTTCCACGACGGCAACGTTTGGGGGGCCTTTTTCTTTTGCAGTTCTTCCTTTCTTCACCTCCAAACCCTGACAGCTGTCAGGGTTTCTCGTTTTCTCGCAGACGGGCAAAGCGCTCGGTAAGCGCTGGGAGCTCCGCCTCAACAAACTTCAAAAACTCAATCCCGAGTGCGCCCTCGGCCGAAATTCGAACCTCTTTCGAGGACATCAACAAGGCGCCGAGCTTTGTCCCGCTTTTGTCGGTAATCGGGCTTGGCTCTCGACGACCAGTCGATACTGGCTTGATGGCGTTCAATGCACGCTGAAACCTTTGATCGGAGGTCTCAGCAGCATCGCCTTTCCTATCCAGCGCCGTCCGTAGGGTGTCGAGCGCTCCCGCGTCGCCCGCAACCGTCTTGGCAAGATCGAGCCAACGTGGCCGCCCGATCCTTGGCGCCCGCCCAATGGCCTCGATGATGTCCGGAGGAATGATCCTGTAGACATTCCGCATCCGAGCCAGTTCTGCGTCCTCGACCGAAAGCGCAGCGTAGATGTGCCGAGGCTTGATCCCCGCATCATCCATCCGCGATGCAAATAGCGCGCGCTCGATCCAGGTGAGGTCTTGGCGCCCCGCGTTTTCGATGCCTTGTGCAAGAACTAGGTCGAGGTCAGAAATCTCGACTTCGAGAGCGCGAACAGGCCTGTCGAGCTGAATAGCCGCGAGCCACCGTCGATGACCGTAGACGATCTGATAGCGACCTGGCGACGAAGGGTGTTTGCGAACCTGGACGGGAACCTTTTGCCCCTCAGTCTCGATCGACCGCTTGAACACGTCGAAGCTAGTCCCGTCATCGTCCGGCAGTCTGTCCGGGTAAGGGGAGGGGTCGATGAGCGACGGATCCAACTCGCGAACCGCACCACCACCCGACTCAACGATAGCCTTCAAGCGATCTCGCTCTGTTCGGATGTCGTCGATCGCTCGGTGAGCAGCACCGATCACGCCCGCCCCGACACGATTCCCGGGAACCGGGGCAGGTGCCGGCGACGGCTGCTGTTGATCCGCAGCTTGATCACTCTCCAGCTCCGCGGAAAGCAACCCGAAGCTGGCGACAATCGACTTACGAGGGGATTTGCTCATGTCCGCCCCCAGCTGTCATTGACGAGGTGAACAATCGCCTCATTCACGGCATCGACCGCCTCTCGGGCACGCTTGTGAGTATCGCGCCCAATCTGCCCCAATTCGAGTTCATATACCGAACGTTTCGCCAAGCCGGCTGCCTCTACGGCGGTGCTTTCAATGGCGGTCGGCAACAATACATCGGAGCCGAACAGGTGCCGAAGCATCGCAACGACTTGCGACTGCGGCGCGTCATTGGGGTCGTGTCGTGTGACCAGATACCGAATGAAGTCCTGGTCCAACTGAGCGCCGCTCTCGTTTAGAACACTAATCAGATCGCCCATCATGAGAAGGAACTGGCTCATTGACGCAACGTCCAGCATAGCCGGGTGGACCGTAATGATCATGCTGGTCGCAGCGTATATCGCGCTCAACGTCAGAAAGCCGAGCGACGGCGGAGTGTCTAGAATCACAACGTCATAGTCCGCCTCGACTTCCGAAAGGGCGAGTTTCAGCCGCTCAAAGAAGATTGATCCGGAGCTGGAC
>NZ_JBFUBH010000169.1:0-2587 GCF_056405855.1 Pararhizobium sp. P1_E7
CTACATTGGCGCCTGTGCATCAGGCACTGCCTCGGGCACCGCTGCCGGCGATCCAAAGCGCGGAGTCCCTCGCCTTTCGGTCGCGACGATCGAGCGGCGTCTCTCCGGCCTGGGCTGGAACTTTACCCAGCGCGGCGCGCCGATGGATCGCTCCGATCGGCATATTGCGACGGTACTCGCCGGCATTCGCCGCAAGCACGCAACGCCGCCACGGCAGAAAGAGGCCGTGCTGGGCGACGACATCAAGGCGATGGTCAACACCCTCGGCCATGATCTGAGGGGTCTGCGCGACCGGGCCATCCTGCTGCTGGGCTTCGCCGGCGGCCTACGGCGCTCCGAGATCGTCRGGCTCGATGTTGTCCGCGACGACGATAGCGACGGCCATGGCTGGATCGAGATTTTTCCCAACCAGGGCGTTCTGGTAACGCTGCGCGGCAAGACCGGATGGCGCGAGGTCGAGGTCGGTCGCGGCGCTTCCGACCAGACCTGCCCCGTTGCTGCCCTCGAAAGCTGGATTCGCTTCGGCCGGATCGCCAGAGGCCCGCTGTTCCGGCGCATCTTCAAGGATAACAAGACCGTCGACGTCGAGCGGCTCTCCGACAAGCATGTCGCCCGCCTGGTCAAGCGGACCGCACTCGCCGCCGGCGTCCGTTCCGACCTGCCGGAAGGGGAACGTGAGTTGCTGTTCTCAGGGCACTCGCTGCGCGCCGGCCTTGCCTCCTCGGCCGACATCGAGGAGCGCTACGTTCAGAAACAACTCGGCCACGCCTCGGCCGAGATGACCCGCAAATATCAGCGGCGGCGCGACCGCTTCCGCACCAATCTCACCAAGGCGTCCGGGCTCTGAATCACGCCCAATATGAGCCAATTTCTCGGCAGGCTGCTCTCAGTTTCGTAGATAACGGGCGCGGACGGCGCCAGCGGGCATCAACTGCTCCGACCGACGCATTCGGACCTTCCGACCTGGAACATGCTATCGACCGCGAAGGTGTCAGCCGCGGGTTTTGCTCGCATTCGGCTTGAAGTTGACCAGCAGGGATTTCAGCTCAATTTCGCGAACGCGCCTCGCCGCCTCGCTCGGGCTCACCCAGTCCAAAACGCGTTGCCCGCGCTCTTTGAAATCGGTCTTGATCTCCGTCACTTCAATCTGAAACATCGCCACGATGCAGGGGGCCACATTGCCGTCATCGAGTTCTTTCAGGTAGGTATAGTGGCCTACTGGCCTCTTTTCTGCCTTACCGCGCACGCCGGCTTCCTCCCATGCTTCAATAGCGGCTGCCTCGTAGGGCTTCTTGCCCTTCATTGGCCATCCTTTGGGAATGATCCATCGCCGACTTTCGCGCGAGGTGATGACCAGGATCTCGATCTCGGGACCACCCTCCTTGTAGCGAAAGCAGAGAGCACCGTATTGCTGGCCAAACGCTTTTCCGAACAGCTTGTTCGGAGTTCGAGCAAGCTGCTGGAGCAGCGTCGGTGATTTGCCCGCCGCGGGCGGGCTGCCTGGTTTCTCTGACGTCATGACAATTGAGCGTGTCAAATTTTCTTTTCTATCTCAATTGCCTGCGATGTTTTATGACAGTTTTATGACAGTGATCCACACCGGAGTGATCACTGCTTCTTCGGGACCGAGGACCAACCGAGTGAAGCTGAAAGCGCAGGAAAAAATCTCAGCATCCGCTGCACGCGGTCTTGCCTCCACGGCCGAGGTCGATGAGCGCTATGCCCAGAAGCAGTTCGGGCTCGCCAGCACGGAGATAACGCGGAAATATCAGCGGCGACGCGACCGCTTTCTCGTCAATCTGGTAATGGCCTCCGGGCTTTGAAKCGCGCCCTCCCCTACCGACGTGAAGCCGTTAAGTCAAAATTGGGTGCCAGATTTTCAGCTTGCCGCTTCAATTGAAATCGGGAAGTAAAAGCCACAACCGGCACGGAAAGCCGGTTCAAAAAAACTCGAAATTTCCAATCTGCCGAGATCATAAGCCATTGATTTCATGATAAACAAAACCGCATAGGAACTCTACTGGAATGTTATGGTTCCTCACATGGTATGATCGCCAGTCGGGGCTATAACCATCGATAAGTATCCCTTATCGGAAGTGATGTGTACAGATTTCTTGTACGCACCTGTAACTGATGATAAGGTGCGCTCACGACTAATTTCGGAGCCGGCGATGCCACAGACCAGCTATAAGATCAGCGAAGCACGCAAGAACTTTGCAGAGGTTCTCGAACGCGCCAACCAGGGCGAGGAAATCGTCATCATGCGCGGAAACGAGATTTATGCCCGTATCGGTCCTGCGGCCGATGGCGGCAAGCGCCCTTTCGGCCTCTTGCGCCAGCGTGGCCTGCCCGACGACCTGTTCGACACGACCGACGCAGAACAGGCCGCGATCGACGCTGGCGATTGGAATGACGACACCGGCATCTGGCAAGGCAAACCCGGCGACAGCGACAGCACGCAATGAAGATCCTACTCGATAGCCATGCAATCTACTGGTGGACCATCGGCAGCGATCGGCTCTCCACGAGGGCACGAACGTTGATCGAGGACAAGGCCAACAGTGTCCTCGTCAGCGCAGTGTCGTTC
>NZ_JBFUBH010000170.1:0-2542 GCF_056405855.1 Pararhizobium sp. P1_E7
CTGCAACATTGCGTGGGGTATCGTCGATGCTGTGAAGTTCGTGCTCGCTACAGTGATCGAGCGAGCACGTCACAACAGCTTCATCGTTGCGATCCAGACCTTGCCGATGGCCAAGGCGCGGCAGGTCTTGCTTGAGAACCTACCTTCGGAAGCTCGACGGGTCATGGACGACAGCGAGGTCGATACCTTTCTGACGCGCATGAAGGAGCAGCCGCCGCGGCTTGCACGACACGTGATCCGCATAGGCGATCTCAAAGCTGCCTGCCTGATTTTCGTTCTCGTCGTCTTATCGACCCTGCCGCCAAGCATGCCGTTTCTGTTTATCGCCAATCTTCCCTTGGCAATGCGCATCTCCAACGCGGTGGCGCTCGCCATGCTGTTCGCCATTGGCGCGCAGCTCGGCAACTACGCCGGTCGCAGGCCCTGGCCAATGGCCTTCGCCATGATGTCGATCGGAGCCGTGCTGGTAGCGATCACCATTGCCTTGGGAGGATAACGCACGCCGCCGACTGACCTGCCAGGCCATATTTTCTCCTCGTCTATAGAACCGGATTGGATTCGAACATGGGCAGCTTGCTGAAAGAAATCCGCCAAAACCGGGCGCTCTGGTTGCTGATATTCGTGCCTGTCGCGTTGATCGTCGAACACACGATGCCAACTGCCCACACTTTGCTTTTCCTCCTGTCGGTCTTGGCGATATTTCCGCTCGCTATCTTGCTCAGTCATGCCACCGAAGGCGTCGCGGCGAAGATGGGCGATGCGACCGGCGGCCTGCTCAACGCCACTCTCGGAAATCTGACGGAGCTGGTTATCGCGCTCGCCGCGCTGCAGGCCGGTCAACACGATCTGGTCAAAGCCTCGGTTGCCGGGGCGATCGTCACGAACACATTGTTTCTAATGGGAGCCTCCTTTCTCCTCGGCGGGCTAAAGCAACACATGCAGGAATTTAACCGCGTAAATGCGCGGTTTCAGGCGAGCCTGCTGTTCGTTGCGACTGTTGCCATCCTGATCCCCTCCGCCATATCAGCCGCCGATTCCATCGGCATGTCGGACTTTACCCGTCAGCTGAGCGTCGGTCTTTCCCTGCTTCTTATTGCGGTCTATGGACTGGGCCTGCTGTTTTCACAGAAGACCCACCCTGAACTCTTCAGTAGCCCGGAAACTGGCGAGCATGGCCCTGGCATCCCTATGGGCACAGCGCTCGCTACGCTTGCGGGGGCGACGCTGCTGGTTGCCCTGGTCAGCGAAATCTTCGTCGGATCCGTGCAGCAAGCTGCGGTCTCATTTGGCATGACACCTGCCTTCATCGGTTTTATAGTCGTCGCCCTGGTCGGCGGCGCAGCCGAAATGGCGTCGGCCTTCGCCGGCGCACGCAAGAACCGTCTTGATCTCAGTGTTGGTATTGCGCTTGGCAGTGCTGCGCAGGTTGCCCTATTCGTGGCCCCAGTATTGGTTCTATTGAGCTACGCTATCGGCCCCACTCCCATGGACCTGCAGTTCTGGCCGGGCGCCGTAGTGATGATGTTGTTCGCAGCCATGACAGTCGTCCTTGTGACATCAGGAGGGCGTTCAACATGGTTCGTGGGAGTGCTGCTGCTGATGGTCTACCTTATTCTGGCCATGACCCTCTATCTGCTGCCGCCCAAACTCTCATGAAGAGCGCTGGTATCCAAGCACAAGACATCAGCAAACCAGCGCGGGATTACACTGCCGTTTCCTATTCGGATAGTGACTCTTGCCTACGAGGCCCGTGCTAAACGGCGTCAGTATTTGCGATCCTCGCCCCAACTCAGAAAAAAGCCGACATCGCCTGGCATGCCATGCGGCCATTCCACGATCATTGCGGAAAGTCGATATCCGGCGGGTTTCAGCTTGTCGCGCCATATATCGTAGGCCTGCCGCGGGACACCCGTCAGCGTTTCGGGCCAATCGGGATCGTTGTTGTTGATCGCTCGCCCATCGTCGGTGCAAAGCTCGACGGGAAATTGAAGAACCTTGAGCTCGGTCAAGCCTTCCGCGGCTGCATTTTTCAGTTGGGACAGCACCCTATTGCGGAGTTCGTCAGTGATTGGGACCGGCTTCGAAAAGCGCGCCATCAGCGCACTGCGTGCGTCTTCCGCCGATTTCATTCCCTGGAAGGCCTTGGACGCTCGTGCGGTGTCGATCTTGTCGGCATAGGCGCGTAGCTCATCCGCCGACATGAAAAGGCCGCTCTGCGATCCCGCTGCCCCTTGCTTATTCTCTGCAGACATTCTTGCCTCCACAATCCGGCCCAACGGGCCTTCAATGATGAAAATCCGGCGACTTGCTTTCGTCTAACTCCGATGTTTGGCGAATGACTTATATGGTCGCGAATGATAGCATTCTGAACGTGACGAACAACTTAGAACTACGCCAATCGAGCGCGCTCGCATAGGGGCTTCAAGGGGGTGTCATATGAAAATCGACGTAGATCTGGACAAGAAGCGTGAAATTGAAATCGGGGACGGGGGACGCATCAAATTCAGGCTGAGGGACATTGCCGTCGAGCCAGGCAATAAGG
>NZ_JBFUBH010000171.1:0-2535 GCF_056405855.1 Pararhizobium sp. P1_E7
TCCTCGGTCTGTCCTACGACGTAGGACCGCTATAACCGGCCCGGGCGTTATTAGATTCAGTTTTCTTGTCGAAAAGACCGTGGTTGTGCACGTGTTGATTTCCATCGGAACTGAGCCGGATATGGAGTGGTCCCTGCGGCTCGACCATCGATGCGCTCAAAACTAAGCCGCCTGCTGGGCAAGCCGGTTTCAAATTCCGATGACGATCGATAGCCAAGGGCTGAATGCAGTCGTATCGCATTATCGACTTGTTCGATAAATATTGGCAATCGCTCGGCTACGTCCGCAAACGTTTCGTAGCCGGCGCGGTGAACGTCCTCCACTTTCAGAGTCTTCATGAAGCTCTGGCCTGCGCGTTATGATAGGGGTTGCCGACAGCGCTCATGGCCCCGAGTAGACCGGCCGCGCCGAAACGCGAAATCGTTGATCCCGATCGCAGAGCGATGCACCGACGCGCCATCCGCAATGATGTGCCATTGCTAATCAGCATCATTAGGCAAGGGCAAAAGCATAGGCTGACTGCTACCCAGCACTAAACCAAGAAGATGGACGATCTGTCTCAAGGCGTTCAGTTCGTCGGTCGTCGCGAGCCAAAACATCTTTACAAACTGCTCGCTGAGATGCGGCGTCCCATAGCTCGGCGCGGCACCAGAAATATCACACAGGGATCTTCAGCTCGACCCGCCGGCTACCAAGTGGCAGTCTGCGGGTCGTCGGAGATACCGGCTGTGAACACGTCGGCTTTGCCAACCGCAATACGGAAAAGCCCCAAAGGCTGACGTGTTCACAACAGGATCTCGACATGCTTTCGCCTCCGACTACCCGTGAGATGTTCATTTTCACTGCCAGCAATCGTATCGCGATAAAAAAGGTGACTGCCGGCCTTCAACAGTCTTGGCCACTCTGGTTTCCGATTTCGTGGCGCTCACGCCCGTCAGCCGAAAGACTGCACGGCGTTTCCAAGCTTCGCCTTGTCCGGAACGACACCAAGACCCGGTCCTTCCGGAATCTTGATCCTACCGTTTTCGATACGTGGCCCGTTCTCCTCGTCGAGATGCTCAGCGATATAAGGCTCAGCGATCCAGGTACCTTCAAAAAGGCGTGGCTCGACGGTTGCTCCGACGTGGACGCATGCTGCCGCGATGATGTCACCACCCCAGTTGTCGTCGGACGTATGTGGCAGTCCGCGGGCACGGCAAATATCTCGCACGGTCTGCATTGCAGAAATGCCGCCGATTCGGGTCAACTTCATCCCGAAACCATCAGCGACACCGTCAGCGATTGATTTGATGACGGCATTTACGTCCTCGGTTACCTCGTCAAGGAAGACAGGGTGGCAGAGCCGGCTATGAATCGAAGCAACTTCCTCATAGGTCCTGCACGGTTGTTCCAACACCATGGAAACGTCTT
The DNA here is from genome assembly GCF_056405855.1 of Pararhizobium sp. P1_E7. Taxonomy (NCBI): domain Bacteria; kingdom Pseudomonadati; phylum Pseudomonadota; class Alphaproteobacteria; order Hyphomicrobiales; family Rhizobiaceae; genus Pararhizobium; species Pararhizobium sp. P1_E7. The sequence continues at coordinate 1,411 of NZ_JBFUBH010000171.1, forward strand.
GGCACCGTCGGGATATCAGCAAGGTATCGCGGGCAGTCATGCTGCGGTTGCCGTCCGCAGCTAGCTTCATACCAGGCTTCAGCACCTCCTTAACGCGATGAAGTGTCTCAATGTCTTCCTCGATGTCTCGCCCCCCAACCTTGAGCTGCAGTCGTGAATACCCTTCGAGCTGCTTCTCGCGCGCAATACGAGCCGTTTCATCTGGAGAGGCGACTGAGATAGCGTAATACGTCGGGACCGTCGGCCCGGTTGCCCCACCTAAGAGATCGCATACCCGCCGGCCATAGCTTTTACCCGCGACATCCCAGGCAGCAATATCGATCGCCGCCTTGGCGTACTTGCTTCCGTCGAGAGACGCTTCCATCGCACGGTTAAGCTCGCCTATGTTCCTGGGGTCCAGGCCAATCAAATTCGGCGCAATATCTTTCAAAGCAGCGTGCGCGCCCAGCACGTGTTGAGGCTGATATACATTTCCGAGTGGGCAAACTTCGCCGTATCCGACAATCCCCTCATCGGTCACGAGCTCCACGATCACGCTCTCCAACAACGACATGGTGCTCGTCGCCATTTTATAAGTGCCCACCACAGGCAGTTTGACGCTGTAGACGTTGATCCCAATGAGTTTCATGTTCTCATTCTCTCCTGGCAGTTGTCAGTTGTCGTTTTCAGAGCGCCTCGGAAGAAGCCGGCGCATTGGCGATCAAGWGTATGTTGCTACMGGGTCACCGAGCACATCGAGCCGTGGCGTTATGCCAAGGCCAGGCAGCGAGGGAGCCTTGACGAGTCCGTTCACGACATCGAACGGACCATCAGCTGTTTTCAGGCTCACTATGTCACGGCATTCCAGGACACTGCGGAGGTTGCGTTCGGGGACAGTTTGGCCAAGGTGAACGATCGCGGCGAATGCGATATCCGAGCCGGTCGTCTCCTGGACGCTAACCGTGTAGCCCGCGGCCAAACAGATATCGCGTTGACGACGCCCTCTCGTCAGCCCGCCGTTTTTCGATATTTTGAGGCCGATGCCTTCGGCGGCATCGTCTCCGATCAACTGGACGATCGATGCATCGTCAGTCGCGAGTTCGTCAAAAATGATCGGTACATCGGTGCGGCGGCGCAATGACACGC
>NZ_JBFUBH010000172.1:0-2500 GCF_056405855.1 Pararhizobium sp. P1_E7
CCTTTAGGTCTTCTGACGAAGAGTATCACACCGATCTCCTCCTCGATCGCCTTGATCTGTCGGCTCACTGCGCCGGGTGTGACGTTCAACTCGGCGGAAGCCAGAGTCAAACTGGAGTGACGAGCCGACGCCTCGAATGCAGCAAGCGCTGTCAACGACGGAAGATCATAAAAGCGGCGAACCACTGCAACCTCTCAATGGTGGAAGAGGTGCCACACTGAAGGCCACTATCTCCCTTATCTCCATAATTTTGGGGACTCGATCATGAGAGTTGATTTCAAGTCAAGGCATCGCTGAGTTTTAGTCGAGTTGCATGCGGCGGCCACTCAGTTATTCGTTCTAAATCATGATTTTATAGATCAGCGCCTCCCACTCAACGCCCCTTGTGCATTGGAGGGCGCGGTGGATTGGCGAGAGGACAGAACTTAATGGGTATCGATGTCTCAAAAGCGGACCAGAAACGCGCCTTAGACTTACCAAGCTTGATGAATGGCATTCTATTAGTCGGTCACGGTGGCTTTGAAAAACTCGAATTTCATAACAATATCCCTGTCCCGGTACCTGAGGCAGGGGAGGTCCTAATTCGTGTCAAAGCGGCTGGCGTTAACAACACCGACATCAATACCCGAATTGGTTGGTACTCCAAGGGGGTGAAAACCGGGACCGACACCGGAGCAACCGATGGCTTTGCATCAGCTCAGGACGACGACGCAAGTTGGTCTGGTGTTGCTCTAACTTTTCCAAGGATTCAAGGTGCTGATTGCTGCGGATATATCGTGGCCGTTGGGGTCGGCGTGAACCCTGACAGAATCGGCGAGCGGGTCTTGGTGCGCAACATGCTCCGTTCTTACGTCGACTACCGATCGTATGAGTGTTGGACGTTCGGCTCTGAGTGCGACGGTGGTTTCGCGCAATACGCTAAGGCGCCAGCGAGGGAGACGTACAAGGTTGAGTGCGGCTGGACAGACATTGAACTGGCCTCGATTCCCTGCGCGTACTCGACGGCTGAGAACATGCTTCACCGGGTAAACGTGCGCGAGGGCGAGCACGTCGTAATTTCGGGGGCATCGGGCGGGGTAGGGTCGGCTGCTGTTCAGCTGGCAAAGCGGCGCGGCGCTTATGTCACTGCGATTGCGGGGCGTGACAAGACGCAGCTGCTGCTGGACCTGGGTGCTGACCAGGTTGTTGCGCGTGACGAGGACCTTGTGGCCAAGCTGGGCAAGGAATCGGCTGAGGTCGCATTGGATGTCACCGCTGGACCCGGTTTCCCGTCTTTGCTTGACGTCCTCAAAAAGGGCGGTCGCTACGCGGTGGCCGGCGCGATCGCTGGACCACTTGTCGAACTGGACGTGCGGAACCTTTATCTGAAGGACCTGAGTTTCTTTGGTTGTACCTTTCAAGATGATGTCGTTTTTGAAAACCTGATCTCTTACATCGAACGTGGCGAAATCCGTCCGCTGGTTGCCAAGATCTATCCACTCGAAGAGATCGCCGAAGCTCAAAAGGCGTTTTTGTCCAAATCGATCGTTGGCAAGATCGTTCTCAAAATTCCTGCGTGAGAGATGCAAAAATGAACAATTTAAAGATTGAACGTATCGACGTATTCAAGGTGGATTTGCCCTATTCCGGTGGGGTCTACCGGCTGTCCGGTGGCAGAGAATACCGAAGCTTTGATGCGACATTCGCGCGCATCACAACAGATAACGGAATTGAAGGGTGGGGCGAGAGCACACCATTCGGTTCGACCTACATCGCTTCCCATGCCATGGGTGTGCGTGCGGGTATAGCGGAAATTGCTCCAAGCTTGATCGGCCTCGATCCACGACATGTGGATCGCATCAACGAGGCGATGGACAACGCGCTTGTTGGACATCTTCATGCAAAGACCGCGCTGGATGTCGCCTGCTGGGATGTCTTCGGCAAGTCGGTCGGAATGCCGGTATGCGACCTGCTGGGCGGACGCACCAATATCGCGATGCCGGTGATCTCGTCAATCTATGTCGGCGACCCCGAAGATATGCGAAACCGTGTCGAAAAGCACAGAAAGATGGGCTATCGGGCTCACTCGGTGAAGATCGGCGACGATCCGCAGACTGACGCAGCAAGAATTGCCGCGTCACTTGCCGACAAGAAGCCGGGCGAGTTTTTCATCGTCGATGCGAACGGTGGCATGACGGTGGAATCTGCTCTTAGAATGCTCCGTTTGTTGCCGCCCGGCTTGGATTTCGTTTTGGAGGCGCCATGCGCCACCTGGCGCGAATGCGTGTCATTGCGCCGCCGCACCGATGTACCGATCATTTTTGACGAACTCGCGACTTACGATGCATCGATCGTCCAGTTGATCGGACTCGATGCCGCCGACGTCATCGGCCTCAAAAWATCGAAAAACGGCGGGCTGACGAGAGGGGTTCGTCAACGCGAAATCTGTTTGGCCGCGGGCTACACGGTTAGCGTCCAGGAGACGACCGGGTCGGATTTCGCATTCGCCGCGATCGTTCAC
>NZ_JBFUBH010000173.1:0-2432 GCF_056405855.1 Pararhizobium sp. P1_E7
GCTCAAGTCTGGCGAGATCCCGATGGGACAGTATTTTCACGATGTCACCAGGCTCGCCGTCAAAGACGGCTTCCCCGTCCGTTCCACCATGCCCATCGAAGGCGGGATCTACGATTATGGCACGTGGGCGGTGACAAAAGCCGCTGCCGCCTCTCTCGACCTCGCGTATGCCTACATGGATTACATGTCCCAGCCTTCGACACAGGCGACCCTCGCACGCAAACTTGGCAGCGCTCCGGTCGTAGAACGCTCGACCATGGATCTCACTAAGGAGGAGTTCGACTCGGTTTCTTCCGAAATCGATCCGGTGCGTCCGCATTACGAGATGCAGGCACTCAAGACCGACTTCATCAACCAGGTCTGGACGGAGATGCAGCAGGGTTAAACGCCCTGCCTTCCGAACGAAAACGAAACCTGTAGCAGGCGACGCGCTGCGCGCTGCCGGAGTGATGCCAATGTCTGGACTAGTCATCCGCGAGATCCACAAAAGCTACGGCCCGGTGCCCGCGTTGAGCGATATCTCGCTCAATGTGGAGAATGGCAAATTCCTCTGCCTGCTCGGGCCGTCTGGCTGCGGCAAGTCGACCCTCTTGCGGATCATTGCGGGGCTTGAAGCTTCGTCGCGGGGACAGATCCTTCTCGATGGCCGCGACATCACGAAGGTGCCGCCGCACCTACGGGACTTCGGCATGGTGTTCCAGTCCCTAGCGCTGTTTCCGCACTTGTCCGTCGGGGGCAACATCGCCTTTGCCTTGGGCATTCGAGGTGCGTCTCGCGAGGTTCAGAGGCGCGAGGTTGAGAGGCTGCTCGATCTCGTGCATCTGCCAGGAATTGCGGAACGTTCGATCATGCAGCTCTCGGGCGGACAGCGCCAGCGGGTGGCCATTGCCCGGGCGCTCGCCTTGAAGCCGAAGCTCTTTCTCCTCGATGAACCCATGTCCGCGCTTGACGCGAAGCTGCGCGAGGCCATGCAGGTAGAGCTCAAGCGTCTGCAACAGGAGCTTGGGATCACAACCCTTCTCGTCACCCACGACCAGAAGGAGGCGATGACCACTGCCGATCTCGTTGTCCTTATGTCTCGCGGGGTCATCCAACAGGTTGCACCGCCACTCGAAATGTATCGAAAACCCGCGAACACTTTCGTGGCTGAATTCATCGGCGCGACAAACCTTATTGATGCAACGTCACTTGGCGGCGGTCGGGTTCAGGTTGCAGGTGCAACGGTTACGATCGAACAGGCGCCGCCTGTGGGCCAGTTCACCTTCTCCGTGCGGCCAGAGGACCTGAACCTGAAGGATGAAGCAAGCAGCAGCAGTCTCGTGGGCCGGATTGCCTTCACGCGGCATCTCGGTGCGAGCATCGAGGTGAATGTTTCGGTCGACGGCATGGAGAGGGACCTCGTCGTCGCCGTGCCCGCGAGACAGGAGAGCAGTCTTTCGATCGGACGTCCGGTGCATGTTCATGTGAACAGCGCGACCTGTGTGGTCCTGAGGTGAATCATGAACACCCGGCAGCCTCAATCCCTAATAGCCTATATGCCAATCCTAGTTCCAGCCCTTCTCCTGACGGTTTTTTTCGTCATGCCGTTCGGGACGATGATCGTCACCTCGTTCTATGAGAACAGGAGCATCGGGGCGGCCGAGACCGCTTTCACGCTCGCTAATTACCAGCGCCTGCTCAGCCCCTTCTTTCTCTGGCTCGTAACCGCGTCCTTTGGGCTTGCGTTCGGTGTTGCCGCTATCTCCATCCTGATTGCGTTTCCATTCTCCTATCTCCTCGTGAACGCTCCGCGATCTACCCAGGTCGGCTGGCTCATTTTCATGCTGTCCGTTCTCTCCCTGTCAGAATCCATCATCGGCTTTGCCTGGTCCACATTGTTGTCGCGGACCGCGGGGATCAGCAATTTCTTCGTACTGATTGGCCTTGTCGACAAGCCTGCGTCCTATGCACCCGGACTTGGCGCTCTCCTGACAGGCGTGGTGTATACGGCGGTCCCCTACGCCGTTCTGGTGCTATACCCCATTCTCTCGAGGGTCGATCCGCATATTGAGGAGGCAGCACGCACACTTGGACTCTCGCCGCTCAAGACCTTCCTTCGCGTAATACTGCCGATGCATCGTAATGCGATCGTGACCACCTTCCTGATGTTGTTGGTCTTCACGCTTGGCACTTACCTGATGCCGCAGATCTTGGGGCGGCCGCAGCACTGGACCCTGTCTGTTGCGATCAGCGATCAGGCGCTGGTGCAATCCAACATCCCGTTCGCTGCGGCACTCGCCGTGTTCCTCGTTGTCGTCACCCTTGTGATCGTGCTCGCGGTCATCCAGTTCGGTCGGAAGGAGCAGGCAATATGACGCAGACCTTCGTCCGGCGACTGTTCTTCTCACTCCTTGGGAYCGTCATGGGGGCGCCGCTGCTGGTCGTACTTGGCG
>NZ_JBFUBH010000174.1:0-2327 GCF_056405855.1 Pararhizobium sp. P1_E7
TACCGAGGCCGAGCGAAAAACAACTGCGCGAGACGGCCGAAGCGCGCGCTGTCGCACAAGAGGATGTGCGCTACAGTTTGAAAAACCTGAAGCGCACGAAACAGCGCAACGTAAAATTCTTCATCAACATTGCCCTGGACTATGACCTGAAGGCGCGCCTACAGCGGGCAGCCCTGGAAAACGATCTAAAAATGACGGCGGTGGTGAAAGCAGCCCTCGACTATTACCTGACGGAAAACGGCTACTGACGAGTCACCGAAAAATGGCACCGCGGGAGTGCCCACCGCGAAGAGCAGGGTATTGCCCTCAGTCGGGCAGCTCCTTTTCGGTGAGTTCTGCGATTGCCGCCTTGAGTTCCGTCTCGATCTGCTGGCGCTCTTCGGTGGTCGGGGCGTTGCGGAGTTCGGCGCGCAGTTCCTCGATGTGCTGTTCGATGGTCATCTCTTCGTCTCCTTGACGTTTGTGAACGATGGCCATCGCGGCTGTGAGGGGAGAAGACGGGTCAAGGTTCGCGTCAGCGACCGGCGGAGCCGGCGCGTGGAGGAACCGATTTTGTCGGAGCGCAGCGGAGGCAAAATTGGCGGGGCCGCGCGACCTTGAGGCGGCTTTTTCCCTCACAGATAATCCCCGGCACTGAGCAGACAGGTTTTGGTCTCGTGTGCCACCCATGAACGTCGCAGACGTTCAAACAGTGGAGGCAAGGCGTGGTGCGCAGGTTTCAGATTGGAGATCAGATGATCGACGAACAGACGGCGGACTTTGCTGACTGCTTGGCGATCGCATATGAGAAGAAGTTGCGGCCTTTATGCCGTTGCCGGGCGCCTGGCGTGCCCATGTATGTTGCCCGGATTGGCGACCAGCACGTGGTCAAGCGCATGCCTCTCAGCGGCGCAACGCATGGTCCGCAATGCGAGTCCTATGAACCTTCTTATGAACTGACGGGGCTCGGGCCTTTGATCGGGAGCGCCATCCAGATCGATATTGCAACTGGCGCGGCGGCCTTGAAGCTTGATTTCTCCATGACGAAACTGGGATCTCGGGCGGCGGCGGCGACAGACAATACGGAGAGCCCGGAGACGGTGAAGAACGAGACCCGCAAGCTCTCGTTGCGTGCGCTGCTGCACTACCTCTGGCACGAGGGCGGATTGACCGAATGGACATCGCTCTGGAATGGAAAGCGACACTGGTGGCATGTTCGCAGCCATCTTGTCGAAGCGGCACGGACGATGACGGTACGGGGGGAACCACTGGTCGATCGGCTGTTCGTCCCCGAACCGTTCCGTGCAGACGATAAAACGGCCATCGAGCAACGTCGCGCCATGGCGCTGGCGGAGCTTTACCAGTCGGCGCCCGGTCCAAAGAGGCTGATGCTGCTGGTCGGGGAAATCAAGGAGTTCGGCGAAGCACGATCCGGCCGCAGGGTCGTCATCAAGCATATGCCGGGGTTTCCGCTTTTTCTGGAGGATCGTGCCTGGACGTCATTACAGAGGCGCTTCAGTATTGAGTTAGAGCTGTGGCAGGCCAACGAGGCTTCCCATCTGATCGCCATCATGACGATCGGTGCGACGGGATCCGGGCTGATGATGATCAACGAAATCGCTTTGATGACGGTGACGGCAGAGTGGTTGCCGGTGGAAAGCGTCTATGAGGAACGCGTGCTTGAGAAGCTGACCAAGCTGCGGCGCAAGAGTGTGAAGGGGCTGCGATTCAATCTATCGTCTTCCCAGCCGGTGGCGATTGCCACACTGCCGGAGGCAAAGCCTGTTCCGGTGGCGCTCTATCTCGTGCCGCCGGGGGCTGGCGACGCGTTCGAATCGGCCTTGAGCGACATGATCGCGGCACGCTCCGATCTTGATTCCTGGGTCTGGTGGATCAAAGATGGAGAGATGCCGCGCTTGCCTCCGGGTTAAGCATTCCAATCATCACGAAAATGAATCGGTGGTGCCGCATCGATTCATAACTCTCGTTGGACGCAGGTGGGCGGATCGACGATTCTTCGGGCATGTTTCACTATCCGTTTCAGCTCTATTGCCAGCGCGTCGATGCGAGCAGGAACATGGCGCGCTACTACGCCCTGTCGATCCAGCCGACCTTGTTTGGCGAGACGGCTGTCGTCCGCGCCTGGGGACGGATTGGTAGCCGCGGCGGCGAGAAATCCGAGGTGTTTCCAACGGAGCGGGAGGCCGCATCGCATTTCCTGGAATTGGTGCGCAAGAAGCGCCGGAAAGGCTACAGACCCGTCAGAACCTGTGGAAATACTCTCGCTGGCCAGGCTACGGTGCATCCGAACCGTGACAATTTAGGGGCTTGGTGAAAAGGTTTTCTCC
>NZ_JBFUBH010000175.1:0-2268 GCF_056405855.1 Pararhizobium sp. P1_E7
ACATGCCGCAGGTAGGGGATATGCTTCGCCATTGGTTTTTCGCGGCTGAGTCTGTTGCCAAACCCGAGTTCTTCTCGAATGAGCTTCAGCATGACGGTCACGGTCCGTAAGAGTTGGCACCCCAAAATGTTTTGTTCGGGGTCTTGGGGGTCAGGCGTGTTGCGACCTGCAGCACGTCGAGGATCCGGCTGTCCCAGGTGCACAGCGTGAACAGGATCACGTAGGCGACAGGCGCCGTCAGCAGCGCCCAGACGGTATTGGTAGTGAGCCAGGCGATGATCGTCAGGCCGATGACCAGGACCACGGCCATGTAGGGAACGCCCCAGAGCGTCGGCGACCGGGTTAAGCCAATGATGAGAGGGGTTAGGACGGGCTTGTCGTCTTCAAACTCAGCCATCCGTCAGTTCCCGACCGTCGACATCAACTGGTCAACAATCGCGGGTGCACCGAAGACCAGACCAATGCCGAGCACGACTGCGCCTGCGGTGAACCAGCTCAACCGGCCAGCAAAGGCCAAAAAACCCAAGCCGATGACCGCGATGATGGCGACCAGTCGGCCAAACGGGCCGGTAATGAAGTCAACCACGGCCTGGACGACGGTCTGAAGCGGGGCGAATGCCTGGTTGGTTGCCTGCGCCATGGCGACGTCAGCCGTGACGAGCTGTGACACGATGATCACCGACATCATACCGACAACGTGGATTGCCCTCTTTTGGTTTGATGAAAGGCTGATGTTCATTCGATGACTCCTTTAGCGTTCAGAACTGCATGACGCCCTTGATGAATCGGCTGCCACGCGCACCGATCACATCACTGGCCATTTCATTGGAGGAGGGGCTTATGGTGCCGGCAGCAATTCCACGGGCCGCAGCCTTGGGCGGCATCTTCAGACCCATTTGATGGTTGATGACATCAGTGACGTAGCGAACAGTTTCGCCGAACGGGGGAACGCCACCGCTGTCATAGACGGCTTGCGCACCCGCATTGTATGCTGCGGCCGCAAGGATCGGATTTTGGAATTTTTCCAGCATCAGCTTGAGATGGCGAATGCCACCATCGATATTTGCAACCGGGTCGCAGATATCATTCACGCCGAGTCCGGTTGCCGTGGCGGGCATGAGTTGCATCGGACCGCGGGCGCCCTGTTGGCTATTGCGGTTTCGGTCGAACCGGCTTTCGACCCATGCGATCGCCTTGGCAAAGCCCGGATCGACCCCGTAGGATTGTGCGGTTCTCCCGACGAGTTCCTCGATCTCTGCGACGGTCATCGGCGACGGCCCGCACTCGCGCGTGAAGCCGTCTGTGTTCCTCGAATATGAATAAGAGTTGTTCAAATCTTCCGTTGGATTTACGCCCGATCGATGGTCGGTTGTGTTGTCGGCTGTGTGGCCGTTGTGCGAAAAATTAAAACCGACCGTGTTCGAGACCTCAGTGGCGGAGATCCTGTCAATCCGCCCCGAGGGCGCCAGCTCGAACGTGTCTTCGCTTACAGGTCCTTTGACATGGTCTCTTGAGATTTCAGTTTCTGACGCGGAGATCTCGCCCGAATAAAATCGATTAGAATCAAACGGGTAAACTGGTGAATGCCATGCTACCAGAACGGCGGCTGTAAGGAAGGGCGACAATAACTTCAACACAGAAATCCCCTATTTCAATCTAACTCATCCGCTGATCGCTGACTGCAAATCGAGACTCCAACCCTGATTCCAGCCAATTTCCCGGTTGATTCTTTTACCGTTTGTGTTCATTCTTATATCGAAAAATTCGAGTCGAAAAGAAGAAAATTGCGTTGTGGAGTCGCGGCGATGAGAACAAATGAGGTAAGGAACCGCAAAAAAACGATGGTGTTTTCGCTATGCCTGTTCCTGGTCGCTCCATCGTGCTGGGCAGGCGGAACGATCGATCCGGCCTACGTCAAATCGCTGGCTGCTCCTGGAAAAACTGTTCTGGTCGTGGAGTATTATGACCCCGCAGGGAAGGTGGTCGATCGAAAAGGTTTTGCATCGGCGAACGGTTTCGCAGTCGTAACGCCGGTCGAGATCGCCATCGAATCCAAGACCCGCTTGCACCTTTATGGACTGGAGCCCTGTGCCGGCGACATGGTCAATCAGAAGGAGGGTTTCGCGGGGACTTGTGCCGATTACGCGCGGCAGCAACTGGCGATCCTGGTCAAAACAGCGAAGGTGATTTTTTGCCGGGCGTTTTTGACCGAGCGCGACGCGTTGCTGCAGGATGCCACTTGCTTCGGGTACTACAACTACCCCGGGT
>NZ_JBFUBH010000176.1:0-2253 GCF_056405855.1 Pararhizobium sp. P1_E7
CTATATTCGTGACCGGCAGCGGGCGTCTCACTGGTCTCATGGAACGCACAAACGACTATATTCGTGACCGGCAGCGGGCGTCTCACTGGTCTCATGGAACGCACAAACGAATGCGCGACCGTAATCGCCCTTTGTGTACCAATTGTCCTCGCGCTCTGCACCGCGGGTCATATTCGCAAAACGTCCGCATTTTTAGCTGTAGCGATCATGACCTATGGAATTTTGCTCACTGGCTCTAATTCCGGCCTTCTGTCGCTGGTTTGCGGCGTGGGAATTTTTGCAATTTTCGGCGTGAACTGGAAACATATATTGCTGCCGTTATTTCTGAGCGCGGCAATTCTGGCTCTCGGTGGCGGCTTCGTAACTGAATACCTTCCCGAAACCTTTCAAAAGAGGGTTCTTGGCGCCTTGGAAAGTGGTGACCTTGGAAAAGCCGGCACTTTCGACGGGCGAATTGAATTGATAAACGAAGCTCTGGAGTTGACGTCGAGCACAATGCTCGTCGGAGTTGGGGCCGATCAGTATCGTGTGAGCAGTGCGTTTGCCGCGCCAGTTCACAACGTCTATCTGCTTTTGTGGACAGAAGGCGGACTGGTGAGTGCAGTCGGCTTCGTTGTGATGCTTACGGGTGCTCTTGGTCCGGCCTTTTTGGTATTGAAACTCCCGGGCGGGCGGCCGTTTGCGGCGGCAATATTTGCCAATGTGACGGTATTTTTAATGGCCGCCAATGCTCTCCCGCACGTTTATAGCCGGTTCTGGGTGGTGCCAATTCTTCTCCCGATATGCCTTGCATCGACCTTTGTGCGCAAAGACCATGCTTTGCTGCGCGGAACGGGCGATACCGGCGGCTGAGCAGGCCCATTGGGGTAGATGGCTAAGCATGATTTCCTTTGACCGCCGGCAGACGGTTTCTGTCTCAGTGCAACTTTGTGAGTCCTCCAATGGCTGATGAAATGCTGGCGCGGCCATCTGCAAGCCAATCCGTGAGACGTACCAAAACCGGTTCGGCCGAAAGAGCGAGCGAATTCAACGTTGCGGCTCATGGTCTGCGTGGCTTGGCGTCGATCATGGTCCTCGGGGCCCATGTCCTTGGAGGAACAGCGCGTCACGTCTACCAGGCGAACGAGACCTACGTGCAGGCGATACAGGCCCCGTGGTTTCTGGGTGTGTTCGGCGTGAAGTTATTTTTCGTCATAAGCGGATATGTGATACTTCCAAGCGCACTGCGATATTCCATTCCGGAATTCGCAAAGCGCCGATTTCTCCGTATCTATCCGTTGTTCTTTGCTGCTTCTATAGTTTTTGTCGCGTTGAATTACGCCACGAACGAATATCCAAAAACAAATAATATAGAAAGTATCGTGTCTGGTCTTCTATTTATCAACCTTTTCACAGGGACCGAACAGCTTACGCCCAATGCCTGGAGCCTCACCTACGAAGTGATGTTCTATGCGCTGACGTGCTGGGTCGTCTATACCTCCGTTAAAAAACCAGGAGCAATGGCGGCCGCCTTGGCGTGGGCCGCATGTTTGATTTTTCTCGTTGTGTTTCCTGTGTCGATATTTTTCCTGGCTGGCGCCCTGATCCGCATCTTTGGCACAAAAATAACGATAGGCACTGGTATATTGCGCACGCTGGAGGTCATGCTGTTTTTTGCCGCGGCCTACTCAGCAAGCCGGGGGGTATTCGAATACACCTTATATGATTTCACTGAGCCGGCCGCTCTATCGGCACTGGTCTGTACCGTCGTCTACTTTGCGCTGGCTGTAGATCCGCGCAGCTTGACGAGTGTGCTGTTTCAAAATCCATTTTCAAATTATATGGGAGCGATAAGCTACAGCCTGTATCTCATCCACCCCTATGCTTATTATTTGGTAAGATGGATTTTCGTTGAGCTGAAGCTTTTCACGGATGAGGTCTGGTTGTCGATAGCAACCTTTGGAGCGGTGGTATTCGTTGCGTCTGTCGCACTCGGCCATATTGCACACATCCTGCTCGAAAGATGGCCCTATAGCTGGTATTTCCACCAGCGCGTTTATCGCAGCGGTTCCAATTGAACTGGCCTGCCCCCTGAAAAGTGATCCTTTTTGAAGTATGGCTTATGAGCCAAAGAAGGACATTGAAATGGCAGCGAAAAGACACAAGGCAGAAGAGATCGTCACGAAGCTTCGTCAGGTTGACGTGCTGAATGCGCAGGGCAAATCGATGGCGGAGGCGATCCGGTCGATAGGCGTAACGGAAGTTACATATTAC
>NZ_JBFUBH010000177.1:0-2232 GCF_056405855.1 Pararhizobium sp. P1_E7
GTTCCGACCCCATGTAGATGTGGGAATATTTGACAAACTTTGCCAAAATGGAATATGATCCCTTCAAATGGAGGTTTCCGATGGCGACCATGAACGTATCTCTTCCAGACCCGATGAAGGATTGGGTGGAGGCGCAGGCCAGGACTGGGCGATATTCGAACGCTAGCGACTACGTGCGCGACCTGATCCGACGCGACCAGACACGAAACGACAAGATTGCCGCCATGCAAAGTTTCGTCGAGGCCGGGCTCCAAAGTGGCGTTGGCATTCGATCAAAGGATGAACTCTTTGCCGAGGCGATGGCTCGTGCCAGCAAGTCGTGAGTCTTAAACTTTCTGTCGAGGCGGAAGAAGACATCATTGCGATCGCCGACCAGGGTGCCCGTATGTTCGGAGTAGACCAGGCAAAACGCTACCACGATGAACTTTTCGCACTATTTGATCTGATAGCTGCTAATCCACGCATCGCACGCGAACGGAATGAGATCGAACCGCCCATCAGAATTCATCCCTTCAAAGCACATCTCATCGTCTATCGGGTTGAAGATGATGAGAAAATTTTCGTAGTGCGAATTCGCCACGGGCATGAAGATTGGGCAAGTGTTTCAATGTAGCGCCACGGATGGAGCTGTGGGGTTTGGTGTGCCTTAGGTTCGAATTGGTTCAAGGCGTAGGAAGACACGAGGAGTATGTTTCATTCATGTCGGCATCGACAAGGCGTCCCACCCCTTTTGTCACGGTATCCATCAAGGTCTTGTTGAATTCGTCTTGCAGGTCGAGGCGCTTTACCAAAAAGCAGCAGATGCAATGGAGCAAGGTCGGCGCCCATCTTCTGTTGCAGACGAGAACACAAACGCTCGACGGTTCTCTGCGATCAGCATTCGAGAAGTGGTATCCGGGCGTGGCAAATGACGATCTCAAGGCTGTCGAAGAGCGGACGGTCGCCTGAACGCCACACAATTCCTCCTGCTCTCCAAAAAGAATAACCGGACGGGCTGTCGTATCTCTCCAGCAGTTGCGTTAGTCTTGCCCAATGCAAACGGCAAGGGGCACGTTTCATTGGAGCCCCAAAAACACCGACCTGGCTTTTCTGATCGACTGACCGCCCAAACAAAGTCCCTTCGCGACATCGCAGATCTCCGGCAGCCGACAAAGGCGCGCGACATCGTGCTCAGCCAGATCGAGGCGGTCCCCTTCTCCGGACCGGTGACATACGCACTCTGGGGGCGTCTTCGGTCAGCCTGGGGCACTTCTCGCGCCAGTGTGGGCGGGCGGCGTCATGGGCGAGGACAGGCAGGTCATCGGCATGCCCTTCGGTCGCGATCGGCCAGTTCCGCACTGGACTGCCGAGCAAGCGCCGTTCCACCAGAGATCGTCCCAGAGCTCAGCGAACCGCACACTCCAGCGCCCAATCGCTCTGTAGTTGCCCGTGCACTCAAGGATCATTCCGCGCGGGTAAATCGCCCACAGCGAGTCGATCACACTTGGATGGCAGTCAAATCTCCGCCACCGACACGTCACCGCCCTGCTTTAAGATAGACGCCTTCGGGGCGTTCGAAAACTTCGATCAAAAAACGACCGAGCTTTTTTGCATCAGAGCGATCGCCAGAGCCGCCTTAGGTGAGCTGACATGTCGTCGAGGATGGGCACGGCCGCCAGCACGAGGAGAATGGCCGCCAGAAACAGTGTCATGGCAAAGCCGAAGTGCTTGAATCCCACCGCCCCGATGATGCCACCGGTAAAGAATAACGTGACGAGAAACGCCAGCAGCTTCAGCTTCTGACGATCTGCTCGCACGAACGGCTTCTCCGAGTTTTCTCGTGATGCGTTCCAGTAGAACAGTTTGCCAAGCTCGATACCGATGTCTGTAACCATCCCGGTGACATGCGTCGTGCGAATTCTAGCTTCCGACAATTTGGTTATGATGGCATTCTGTAAGCCCATGATGAAGCACAACAGCATGACGGTCATGGGCATAAACAAAGCTGCATGACGTACGAGGTGACCTCCGAGCAGCCCAAAGCAAATTAGCAGGACAGCTTCCAACCCGAGTGGAAACGCGTACTCGCTCTGCAGATGCTGACGCCGGCCCCAATTGACCAGCACCGCCGAACAAGCCGCGCCGGCGACGAATGACAGCACGGCGCCAAATCCGGAAAGCACCAGCACGACATTGCCGAGGACTATGTTGTCGGCTATCGATGACACGATGCCGGACATGTGGGACGTGTAC
>NZ_JBFUBH010000178.1:0-2231 GCF_056405855.1 Pararhizobium sp. P1_E7
GTTCTCATCCTGCCCGATGGGAGAGGACAAGCAGAAATGCGCGGCGGATTCATTTGGGCGAGTACACGGAATGGATGGGCTGTATATCGCCGACGCATCGCTGCTTTGCGGTCCGACCGTTGTCAATCCGCAGGGTACGGTCATGGCTGTTGCGCACCGCAATGTGATGCATGCCATCAATTCCGGCGCGATCTGACCGGCAATTTCATGGGGAGTGGGAGGAAGGCATGCGACACCTTATTACCGGGGGATCAGGTTTTATCGGCAACCTTGCTGCGCGGCGGCTTCGCGACCGGGGTGACGACGTTCGCGTACTCGACATATGGGAAGATGCGTCCCGGCCTAGAGACATAGAATTCGTCAAGTGCTCCGTCCTTGACCGTGACGGGGTCCGTGCCGCCATGCGGGGCGTCGATGTCGTCCATCACAATGCTGCGCTGGTGGCGCAAACCGACGCCGGCCGCGACTACTGGGCAGTCAACGTCGAAGGGACCCGCATTGTCACCGAGGAAGCGGCCAAGGCCGGCGTCAAGTCGCTGATCCACGTGAGTTCGACGGCCGCTTACGGTATTCCGCCCTCCGGTCCGATTACGCAGCAAACGCCCCTTCGGCCCGTCGAACCCTATGGCAAGTCGAAGCGCGCGGGCGAACAGCTGGCGGAAGAGATTTGCAAGGCGAATGGCATCACCCTGATCACCATCCGCCCCAGAGCCACCCTTGGCGGCGGGCGGCTCGGCATCTTCCAAATCCTGTTCGAATGGATACGGGAGAACCGCTCGGTCTATGTGATCGGGAGCGGAGATATCAAATTCCAGTTCATCCACGCGCACGATCTGATGGACTTCTACATGCTTGCGCTGAATGCAGGCAAAAGC
The DNA here is from genome assembly GCF_056405855.1 of Pararhizobium sp. P1_E7. NCBI lineage: Bacteria > Pseudomonadati > Pseudomonadota > Alphaproteobacteria > Hyphomicrobiales > Rhizobiaceae > Pararhizobium > Pararhizobium sp. P1_E7. The sequence continues at coordinate 876 of NZ_JBFUBH010000178.1, forward strand.
GGTACCTATAATGTCGGGACGGATCGTTTCGGCACCTTGCGAGGCGACCTGGAGGCGCTGATCGCCTATGCGGGAAGCAGCTCCAAAGTCAAAAGCCTGCCCACTGCGCTGACCGTAAACACGTTGCGAGCACTGCATTGGATGAGGGTCTCGCCGCTCGTGCCATGGCACTACCTGACCTACCACAAGGAGTGCTATTTTGACGTCGAGCCGCTGCTTCAATTGGGTTGGCGTCCGGCCTATTCCAATCAGGACATGCTCAGGGAAAGCTATGACTGGTATTGTGAGAGCCTGGCATCGACAAAGCTCAGCGCGGGTGGGAGCCCGCATCGGTCGCCGATAAGGCAGGGGGCTCTATGGCTCTTGAAAGTTGTGTCCTGACCCAACGTCCTTTTCGCTCACCGCGCTGAACACCTCGTCGTCAAAGCTGCGGAACGTGTCGATGTCTGCGAGCGGTTTGCGGCTCTTGATCAGTGCTCGCATGCCATGCCGCTGTGCGACCTCCCAGTCACGATCGACCCTGTCTCCGATCATGATTGCGTCCTGAGCCGGAATTTTGGTTTTGCTCAGGACGTTTTGCAGCCCCGCCGGATGGGGCTTTAGGAAGCCGACATCCGGGTCGCCGGCATAAACGACGAGGTCGGCGCTCAGTCCCAGAACACGAAGCTTTTCCCGCGCCGGATAGTCGGAGAGAACCGCGATCGTCTTGCCTTTGGCGCTGAGCCCGGCGAACAATTGCGCAATGCCGGGGTAGCGGCAGTTACGCAGGACGTCGAGCGGCCGCCGTTCCATCCACTCTTCGACGATCGACCGCACGTAGTCCGGCGGGTGTCCCGTGCGGTTCGCGACAGACTGGTACTGGAGAGTGACAAAGTCACACGCCAGAGATTCGCCGAGTTCTTCGCGACAACGGCGAAATTCACGCAAGATCCGGATTGTTTCGAGGCTGAGCGACGATACAGCGTCGCCAACGAGGCGCAGCAGCACCCGCAGACGGAGGMGTCTTTGATCGTAGAGCGTGCCGTCCAGATCAAAGACGACCAGACGAATAGCGTCCCAGTGCACGGGGCCATGCGGGAGGTCCAGCGCAGTCATCGCAGCACAGGAATAGACACGAAGGACGGTGTCGCCACGAAATCAAGGAAGGGCATGTCGATGAAGGTGGCCAGAATAAAGACGACGATGCACGCAGCCAGCATGACGTCGAGACGGCGCGAGTGGAAAAGCCGTTCCGGCCGCTGGACGACGGAGCCGGGACGGGCAGCGAGCCAGATATAGGCCGCGAAAAGACCGCTTACGAATGGAAATACGAGAATGTATTCCACCCGGTATTTGACCAGGAATACTCCGCTCAGG
>NZ_JBFUBH010000179.1:0-2223 GCF_056405855.1 Pararhizobium sp. P1_E7
CGCTGACGGTCTTGCAGTGGCTCAAGGGCTTCTCTTTGCCGACGATTATTCGCAAGAGGATCGAGTATCTTCAACGGCGCGACGGTGAGGTCGACACAGCCGGCGTCATCAGAAACACACTTGAAATGATTGAGGGCACCGCTCGCTTCCTAGCTCCTCGGTATTTCTCTGCCTATGTCGATGTGTTGAACCAGCATTTGAAGGCCATAGGTCGAGAAGACCTTATCGATAGCGACCTTGATATCGGCGTTGCCCTGGAATTCGGCGTGAGTACCGTGACACTACGCTCGTTGATGGAGCTTGGCATGTCACGCATAGGGGCCGTCGCGCTCTACGAGATTGTCGCTTTGGATGGCCTCGACGAGGCGGCGTGCATTCAATGGGTTGTGGACCGTCGCGAGCAACTGGACGCCATCGGCTTGCCATCGATTGTCGTCCGCGAGGTACGTGAGAAGGTCCTCACAAAGGCATTGATGGAGGAATAGCAGATGGCAAAGCCGGTAGAACTTTCGAACGGTCAGATGTTCAAGACCAAGAAGGCCGCTGAACAGCATTTCAGAGACATGCTAGCGCGCTATCGCGACGGCGAGCACATATCGGATTATCAGGACCACAGTGATCTCTCGGCGCTTTTAGAGCGCTTTGACTTACTCGTTTCCGACGGCCCCTCAAAAATCGGCGCCGGCATAAAGCGGTTTGAGAGACGGTTGAACAAGGGAGACGGCTGGTCGAGCCCAGGATTTTGGGTTGTTCGCGTGGACAACACGCCGACGGACTTTAGCTACCCTCAGGCTGTCGTCGGCCGTCCTAAAAGTGATGCAGAGGAATTCTCCGTGGCGTGCCACAACGCTGTGTCACGTGACTTGCTTGGAATGAAGCAAAGGCAGTTCGACCATTTCTCCGATCCCGATGGACTGATCCCATGCGACATTACGGGAAACCTTGTCGCATACTCCGAAGCACAACTTAGTCATGCTCACCCTCCCTTCGGGATCATTGTTAAGGACTTTCGAAAATTCAAAGGTTGGAATGACAATATCCCCCCCGGCACCCTGACTGCGTCGGCTGACGCTCAGATCTCGACCCACTTCTCGGATGACGCGGTTGGAAAGGAGTTTCTGAACTTCCATCATGACCGGGCTGTTCTCAGGATCATAGGCAAGGAACGACCTTCGATGAGCATGTCCGCAGCCGTTACCGTCAATCGACCGCTTCGTTTCAGATAGCTGCTTTTGTGGGAGTGTCGTGACCCAGACGGGCGAGTCTGTTCACGTAGCAACGATTTCGTCTTCAACCCGGGCTGGATCGCACACGCGCGACAAGATAAAGCCGAACCAGACTCATGTAGTGGTGACAGAATGCCGACAATGACCCGTGAAGATGTGATTGCCGCGATCGGTGAAGGCCGCATTGGCGCAGTAACGATCGACACCACCGTTTTCGATAGCAAGCAGAAGAACTTCCGGCAGGTCGATTTTCGGACGATCGCCCAGTTCAGGAAGCGGAACACGCCTGTCGTGATTACCGACGTCATTGCGAGCGAAATGATGGCTCATCTTGAAGTGGAGGCGGCTGAGACGCAGAGAGTATTGAAGACTGCGCTGCGCCAGAACAACCTACGTTGGCATCGCGAGCGTCCAAATAACGAGGCGGCGACGCTGTTCCTGGATCGAGATCCGGCAGCTTTCGCACAGAGCGAATTCAATGATTTCGTTGCAGATGTAGGAGCTCAGGTCTTACCTGTCTCGGAAACTCCCGACGGGTTGTCCGAGCTGTTCCGACGCTATTTCGCGGTCGAGACGCCGTTTGCAGAGAAGGCGACCCGCAAGCAGGAGTTTCCAGATGCGGCCGCGCTTTTGCGCCTGGAAGCGTACGCGAAGCAACGGGAAAAATTGGTCCTTTGCGTTGCTCAAGATAAGGCATGGAAAGACTTCTGCGATAAATCCGATCACCTGGTTGCCGTTTTCCCGCTGAACGCTGCCCTCGGAATGTTTAGCGCGGCGTTCGAAGATGAGGACCTAGCCGACAAAATCGTCGAGCTATGGAAGGCTGGAACAGAGGAAGACTTCGAGCAAGAGGTTCGCGACGCGATAATCGAACGCCTAACCTACGTCGACTTCGACGTCGACGCGGACTGCTCGGTCGAGTTTGAAGCCGAGCCGATGGATGCGCAGCTTTCCGAGATACTGAAAGACACCCTCACCAACCCGATCGTTCTGGCTG
>NZ_JBFUBH010000180.1:0-2209 GCF_056405855.1 Pararhizobium sp. P1_E7
GGTCAGCCGTCAGGCCTGTCTGACGTCATGGAAAGGCTTCACGAAGCCGAATATTTTACCGTCACGCCGCGCTGCCGAAAGTAGGCCTGCATAAGCTTCCTGCCAGAACGGTTATTCTGCACGAGCCTAGCCGGGTCGAACACGGCCTCTTTCAAACCTGCCCGCGTCAATGCTGCCTTGAGAGTTGCGATATGCGCGTCGATGTCGGCATTGTCCGCCTGGAGCGATTCATAAATGCGGTTCGTTGCATCTGCTACGGTCGGTTCACTCACGATTACACTCCTGTTGTTGTTGGTTGGTTGGCGCTTACCACATTTTTCGGCTTGACCCTATTATGGTGAAAAATGCCCACGTCAATGGGTGATATGGATTGGAACATTGCGTCCGCTTTCGAAGATGCGGCACCAGAAGCAGCCCACAAGTCAAGTTTATGGCTGGACTAGAAAATCTGACGACGGCGCTCCGAATCCTAGCGCTTCAAGAACCGCTCTCAAAGCCAAAGCCCGAGAGCCCCCCCAACACCCGCACTTGGTCTACCGAGGGGTAAAGATTGGACGCCGATAAGGGGTCAACATTCCGCGCCGATTGACAGCCTTCAGCGTCTTCGCCGGTATGAGGAAAGGTTCCGAAGGTGCCTTTGTCACGATCGTGGCGACGCGGCTTCCGGCTGGAACACGCAACGGCCCGTTCGGCCTTGCGGCGCGAGAGAACGCCACCACAAAATAGGCCGGCAAAAAGCGTCACCCACCCAAGCAATGGTGACGATGATACTACCAAAGACATCGTGATGGCGCGGCTCCAGCCACCAAGCCCGAAAATAAGCCAGGGACCTAGACACCCGCCCCGAAAAAATATTCCGTCCGATGGTATCCGCTAAGTGCGGGAACGAGAAGGGGCTTGCCCGTTTGGTCCGGGTCGCCTGTCTCGTCGACGGCGCAAAGATGGGTCACGACCGCACCTCCAGGCCGAAGAATGGCGCCGCAGTCCGCACGATGGTTGCGAGGTCGGAATATTCGGGCAGGAACCCGAGTACCTGATGGGCGAGGCTGGCGTCCGCATACAGAGCCGGCGGGTCACCTTCTCGGCGGTGGCCGATAGCGATCGGGACATCTTGTCCGGTAACCTGATTGATCGTTCTCAGGACTTCCCTGATGGAAGACCCGCGCCCGCTGCCCAAATTAAGGGCCACGTTCTCGCCGCCCTTGTCGATATGCCTATATGCCAGCACGTGCGCACGCGCGAGGTCGGTCACGTGAACATAGTCGCGTATGCAGGTTCCATCGGCCGTTTGGTAGTCATCGCCGAGTATCTTCAAGCGAGGATTCCTGCCTGCCGCGGCCAGCAAAGCCCGCGGAATCAAATGGGTTTCCGGATCGTGCCATTCGCCGAGGTCGCCATCGGGATCGGCGCCGCAGGCGTTGAAGTAGCGAAGCGCCACGTAACGCAGACCGAAAGCGGCGGCGTAGTCAGCGAGCATGTGCTCGGCGATCAGTTTTGTCCTACCGTAAGGATTGACCGGGACCTGTGGCGTCGCCTCGTTGACGGGCAGCGTCGCCGGCACGCCGTAGGTTGCACAGCTGGACGAAAGGATGATCTTGTCGAGCCCCGCCTGCCGGCAGGCGTCGAGAAGCGATTGTGTCCCGCAGACATTGTTGCGGTAATATTTTGCAGGGTCGGTCACGGATTCGTCGACATAGGCTGAAGCGGCGAAATGGATGACAGCGACCGGTTTGTACTGTTCGATGATCTCGATCAGGTAGGGAGTGTCGAGGACATCTCCTCGGATGAACGGTCCCCAACGTACTGATGAAAGATTTCCGGTCGTCAGGTTGTCATAGACAACCGGCTCGATTCCTTCCAAACGCAGCTGCTTTGCAGTGTGGCTGCCGATATAGCCGGCACCACCGGTGACGAGGAGACGCGGCGTAACCATTATACAACCTCCGTCAGTGGCTGGTCCGCCCCTGCAAGAAGACCATCGAAATAGCGGATCGTTCGCGCAAGGCCGGCCGATAAATTCACCTTCGGGCGCCAGTCGAGTTCCCGCATGGCGAGCGAAATGTCCGGGCGAGGCTGGCGCGGTTCGTTGATGGGTAACGGACGATGGATGATCTTCGACCGCGAGCCGGTGAGTTGAACCACCTGCCCGGCCAGCTCATCGATCGTGAATTCTTCGGGATTGCCGAGATTGAACGGGCCGGTCGTGGAC
>NZ_JBFUBH010000181.1:0-2201 GCF_056405855.1 Pararhizobium sp. P1_E7
ATCAGACCTTTCAAAGCGCAGGGCTCAATTGACAATCAAATTTTCATCGACTTTGCCCAATTCCAGGATGCTTGAAAATTGAGCGTCACTGAGTGCCCTCAGGTCCCACTTGGGTTGTGTGGTGACGCCTACAACATCCAGTAAAGCACCGCGGTTTGGGCGCTTCACGAAAGCGGCGTTGTAGGTTAATTTTGCGACATACAGTGGCTTTCCGTCGGCATAGCGGTCCCTTAGCTGTTGTTCGCCAAACACGCTGTGATCCTTAGCGAACGCGACGAACGCATCTGCGTCTTTGAAATATTTTCGAGCATAGGTCTCCTCGACCACGCACACCGACGTCGCTACCGACCTGTAATAGGCCTTACCCTGGATGTCAGTCGTTCGGTAAATGACAACAAGGTCGCCCCGTTTCATCCGGTTCAGAGAGAGCCCCGCTATGTAGACCTTGTGAATCGAGTTGGTATGAGGAACATCAGCTTCCGAAGCTGGATCTTCTGTCTTGAGGATTGAGTCCGGTAGCAGATCGGTATGGAATTCGGGTTTGATGGCTAGCAGCCATTTCGATTTTCCGGACGTCTGCATTAAAGGGTAATCTTTGACGATGTCGTTCGCCAAGGTTTCGAACGAGCGGAGTAGTACAAGTTCTTCACCATTGGGGGTGGCTTTAACCCCCTTCTGTTCGAAGCCATACCGTTTGAAAAGGTTGATAAGCGAGACGTGTGTATCGAAAACGGTGACGTAAATCTCTGACACGTCTTCGAGAATGGCGTGGTCGAAAATACGCTTGATAATCCTTTCGCCAAGTTTAGTGCCCTTAGCATTGACTTTCAACGTTCCAACTTTGAGCCTGCGTTTGGCGGGCAGGGGCGGTTGAACGTCTGTAATTTCCCCGGTCTCGACCTTGATGTAGAGAAATCCGCGAATACTCTTTCCGACGTCATCATCGATGACGTACGCCGGTTCAGCAGCTTTTTTTACGAACCAGCCTGAAAATTCCTGGTATTGCGCCTTCAAACTGTCGAAGAACTTGTCGTTCAGATCCACGTCTTTGAATTTCGTCGGGCGTAAGGTCTGCCCCATGCGTTGCCCCCCGAATCGTACGAAATAGAGCATATAAGCGCGAAATATGTATCAATACGTGAACACAATTTGAAGTGGCAGGAAGGGCAAATTGTCGAGTGTTGCCAATAATAGACGACGCCTTCCCCGTCCCTTGAAATAATTTCTCATTGATGCGCTCAGAAGGCCATTGAAAGCCACACCTATTTCTTGCGTCGAACTGGATAAAGAGGGCTCACACCGTACTGCTCTCGAAGATAGRTTTCGTAGGACAGTATCTCGGGGTTGCCCATATCAATTGCAAACTCCTCCCCAAATATTGCCATCACAAAAAACAGTAATCCTTTATCGGTGTAGACGAAGTCATACTCATGTAGCACCTCGTAGACATCCGTCCCTTCAATAAACCGTCGGTCAAAGCGATACAGGTTGCGACGGTAGAACCGCCACTCTTTGGGCCTCTCTCCAACGCGAACAAATCTTCTCAAAGGCTCCATGCCTTCGTTAGTGAGCAATTCCTCGCGCCAACCCTCGATTTGCATGACGCGCAGCGCAAGCGCTTCGATCGCAACTTTTCCGATGAAGCGAGACATTAGGTGAGGGTCAACCTGCGATTTATGCGGAACGGGTACTAGCAAAGTGCCTTGAGTTTCTGCGAGTAACGAGCGCTCAAGCTCACTGGCTCGGCTCCTATCTTTTGGCTCCACGAATATCCCGGTTGCATCCATCCAGACGTTTATTGGGATTTTCGAATGGGATATGTGGCCGCTCATTGGCGGAATACGGCCTCGTTTGTTTGGGACAGCCATCATGTTACGCAGATGACGAAAGTATTCCGTCTCAAGTAGCGGGCCTTCAATCTTCCGCGCGAAGTAATTGTTACAGCGGTCGCACACGATGCCAGGTGGCAGCGTATGCTTACAGTTACCTAGTGATTCGGGGACAATGTGCTCAACCGAGCGCGATTGCGTCGCATCCCCTCGACAAAAAATACACTGCGTGAAGTTCGTCCCCCCCCTAAAATTGCGGCATGAATCCGGAAAGCCTAGTTTAAATTTGCGTGCCACGTCTCCGACAAGAATATTCCTTGCAAGGAATGTTTCTTGGGAGTAGCTACTCCACAACATGGAGTAGCATAGAAT
>NZ_JBFUBH010000182.1:0-2162 GCF_056405855.1 Pararhizobium sp. P1_E7
CGGTTGTTGTCGCCAGCAGTAGGACGGCGATAAGTGGGTGCTTTGAGGCCACGGTCACTCCCATCATTGTCCGGATGAACCGCATCCGAAGCGGACAGATGGAAGAAGTAATTATAGTTTTTTAAGATCGCAAGGCAGAATGATCGATCAGTCCACTTTGACTTCGGCTTTTTGCCCCATCATCAGCGCTTGCAAGGGGATCTTCAGATTTGTGCTGATCCGCGTGATGACCTGCAGCGACGGGTTGGCGGAACCGTCGAGAATCTGCAGATAGTAAGGCGAGGTGATCTCGCACAAGCTCGCCATTTCCTTTTTATTGAGGCCGCGCTTCTCCCTCTCGCGCTCCATGGTCATCGCCATGTTTCGCAGGATCATCGTTCCCAGATCAGTATCGGTTTTCTTACGCTTGCTCGTTGCCATCGGATTAATTATATTTAATTGTCCATTGTGTGATGTGATAGGTGCCCATGTTGGTCAAAGTCAAACGAATGAACGTCGTCATTGGAATTCTTCTGTCTGTATCGGCAACTGTGTTCGCTGCTCCGGCAGCGGCGAGCGAATGGGGCTGCGAAGTGCTGCTGTGCGCGGCTTCGTCCAATCCCTCGTGGCGGAGCGTTGCCTCCTGCCATCCGCCGATGACGCGACTGATCTCGGCGATGAAGAAGCCCGGCTTCGATTGGCCAACCTGCCCGGCAGCCGGCACAGGCTCCCCCGGCTTTGAGCGTTATGCTGTATGCCCGAAGGGATATCAGGTGGGAAGTCGGCAGGATCGGAGCGGTTTTGGCAGAGAGCAGAACCTCTGCATCAAGACAGTGAATATGTGCCAGGGCGGGACGCACGGTTTCTATAACTCTGATCGACAGCAAGGCTGCATACAAACGGTCTCCATATCCCGACCGCTCAAGTCAGAGCCCTACTTCTTTGACATCAAGAATGAAACCTCAGGTCAAACCGAGCGGCATTGGTTCGAACTCCACAAATAAACGCATTTTTCCGGTTAAGAAAGGTTTAAATCGATGCGACACGTTAATCGTCATACTATTCTCGGCCACGTTGGAAACCTCGTGGAACTCAAAAATGTGCTGAAGGTCAACATTGCCGCGAACCGTGAGTGGCAGGCCGACGGGGAAAAGAAAACGGCCACCGATTGGGTTCAGGTCACCATTCTCGACAAGAAGCAGGTGGAGTGGATCATACAGAACGTCGTTTCGGGCGATCTCGTCTATGTCGAGTCCCGGATATCCAATTCCAGCTACGAGCGCGACGGCGAACAGATCTACACCACCGATATTATTGCGCAGCTGTTCAACCTGGTCGCCAAGAAAGCCGCTTGAGCTGATGTGARCCTTTTAGGCCACCGGCCATTCCGGCCGGCCGCGCTCTATGCCGTTGGCACGAAGCCGGCTTGTGGCCGTCTTCGCCGATGCCGGTGACGATCGCTTGTCCGATCGGTCGCTTCGCACCCGAAATCGAGGCCCGTAAGGGCCGCATGTCGTTTTCGCCCCATGACATCGTCCCCCAGGCCGGTCAAGCGGCCCGTGAAGTCAGGTCATCTTCCGCACCAGCCCGTCCTGTGGTCGGGCCCGAGAAGATGCCCCGCCTTCCGCGCCACGCCACTTGACAGTCCCGTTTGCCGCCGCGGGGCGGGCTTTCGCCCTCCCCCCTCTGTCCGGGGGAATGTCAGAGGCCATTCCCCCGGAAGACCGGGTTGGCTTCGCCCGATTGGGCTCCCCTTCGGGAACGGGAAATCAGGAGACAGACCATGAGCATTTACACCCAGACCGCCCGCTTCGATACCGGCCGCGCCATGACCGAAACCGWGATGCGCCAGATCGCACCGTCCATCTTCGCCGTCAGCGCCCATGAGAGCCGGTCGGAACGTTTTAAGCCAATCCCGACAATCGAGGTTCTGCGCGGCCTCATGAAGGAGGGTTTTGTGCCGGTTGGCGCCAAGCAATCGAACAGCCGCATCGAGGGCAAGGCAGATTTTACCAAACATCTCATTCGCATGCGCCGGATCGACGACGGCAAGGTCTATAATGTCGGCGATACCGTCTGCGAAATCCTGCTGAAGAACGCCAATGACGGAACCAGCGCCTATGAGCTGATGGCCGGTCTGTTCCGTGTCCGCTGCCTCAATTCCTTGGTCACCCAGACTGGCA
>NZ_JBFUBH010000183.1:0-2046 GCF_056405855.1 Pararhizobium sp. P1_E7
CTCTTGGATAGGCCCATGTTGGCGCTCGAGGTCACTGAGTTCCTTGATCTGAAGCGCGATCGGAACAATCTCGCTAAGAAGATTTTTCGCGATTTGAGTCACAAGAGCGTCGATGTCGCTCGTCGGTGGCGAGATCTCGCAATCCTCACCACAGATATAAACGCGGCATTGCTGGACCAACAAACTGATCGTGCAGGGGACATGAAGCCTTTCGCCACACCAACTTTGGCCGCCCAGGTTCGAGGGCCGGAAGTGGCAATACGAAGTAGCTCTGCGCTGCACTTCGAAGGCAAGATCTTCCGGGCTCGATTAGAGAAGATCGTCCGAAACTGTTTAGCCGAACTCTCAGATTTGTACGAACCGCCTGAGAGCGATTGGATATTTCGCTTCCACGAAGTCCGCGACACTCGTGCCGCGCCGGACGCGCTGCCGCAAGTCGGCGCGCTCGTGTACCTAGCGGACAGGGAGATTCCCATCTCGGATCCTAGTGGATACGGCGGGCAGGAATCCATCGCAATTTATCAGCACGATCAATCGCGCCAATTCATGAGCGACGTTTTGGCGTCCGAGCTTCCATCGTACGTTAGTTTTTTGCTTGATGATGCGTATGGTGACATCCTCTCCGGCAGTTCAGAGCTCAACCGAAGGCGGCCGTTGGGATTGGCACTCCGACCAGGGCGTTCGAAGGATCTGTTGCGCTCGGAGGTGGAGGCTCTTTCACGTTACCCACACCCTACCGTTGTTGTCACGCAGCAAAGCCCGCCGGGATTTCTGCGCGACGCTTTTTCGGGAGAAATGCGGGACGCGGTGAACGTACTGTCTCCGAGTTGGTACGCGGACGGCCAATGGGTTCTTCCGTCTAAGACCAGTGTATTTATGYGTGCGCGGGGCCTCGGTCCTCAGAAAGCGGTCGATGCCTTGGCCCAACTTTATGAACGATGCCGCCTACTGAAAATGAACACTTCTGCCGGAGTAACATTTCTGTCCGCGGAAGCGGGACGCACCACTGGTTTTCGTGAATTTGCAGCGTTGCTCTTTCCACAGCTCGACTGGAAATATCTGCCTAAGGCGCTTCGCGTGAAACAACCAATCGACGCTGCCCTGCTTGTGGCCATGGATCTTGATGCCGACGACGATTATCGCTGGCAATCTCATTGCAAAACAATCGAATCTATCGCGCGTATACGGGAATGGGAAACAGAGGTTGTTGGTGACAACAACCGGGAAAGACGACTCGAATTGCGGTCGTCAGGTATGGATGTGGAGCTGAAGATACTCCGTGACAAACCGCGGGGCGGACGCACTTCCTATCAGCAGCCTCCTCGTTTTGACATTGGCAAACTCGACAAGTTGGTGCTTGTCGATGAGGCGAATGCTGGGATGATACTTTCCCGGCTTGAGCGATACGGCGATCTTTTAGTCACGCCGCGAGACCTGTGCTGTTTCGATCCTACAGCTGATTCCATATGGGTGCTTCACGCGTTGCAACTGAAGCGCATGTCGCATTGGATGGTCAGCAAAAGCCGGACAGTCCATGTCGCTCTTATATGTCGAGCTGCCATAGAGCAGGGTATGGCTGAGGTGGACGATGTCCAACGGCTGCTCGTAGCGCTGGAAGACCCTCTGCTAGGGCAAGGTGCGTTTCTAGCCACCTCCAAGTTGAAATCTTCAGAGCCGGGATGTGAGCTAACGCTCAAGTTTGTGTCCAGAGGATCTAACATTCCGCTTCCCGATCAATTCAGAAGTTTCGGATCTTTCTTACTGCGGGTTGACCAACAGGGCCCGGCTCTGATCACGGCGGAATAGGTAAACCTCCCAGAATCCCTGGTGGAAAGTTGCCGCTGAGCTTCAGGAAGCCTGTTGTATCAGTTGCTTGCAGACGAGTCAGGGGACCTGTTTTTATCGCGATAGGCGCTTCAACGTTCGAGCACAGATCCGCCAAAGCCAACTAGCTCGCCTCTCGAACCATCCCCACACGCCGCTTCGAGCAACCACCCAAAGCAACGCTAGCCCCCCGCACCAATACGGAAGACTGGTCACCGGAAC
>NZ_JBFUBH010000184.1:0-2046 GCF_056405855.1 Pararhizobium sp. P1_E7
GGAGACGATGAGGACACAATTCTCTACCAAGAAAAGCTGAAACGCTGGGAGGAGCATTCCGAGGGTCTGGGCTATCCGGTCGGCATGTTCGCAGACAATGCGGAGAGCGTCTACTTCCGGTCCGGCAATCGTCTGCCAATCGCGGATGATGCCAAAACTGAAAGCCTGGATGGAAAGCCTCTTGCTCCCTTAATGACCGAATTTGGTGTTTTCGACGGCGGTCAAACAGGATGCGTTTTCAATCCAATAAGCACCGTCCTCGTCAACAACGATCACGCAGTGATCTTTCACTTCATCCCGAAGTCGGCTCACCAGACCGATGTCGAGGCAATATGGCTGGTCGCTCCGCACGCGGTGGAAGGACAGGACTATCAGCCAGCCGATCTGATGAGGGTCTGGGACGTAACACTTGGCGAAGACAAGACGATCACCGAAAACAATCAGCTGGGGGTGAACTCCGCGCGATACCAGCCCGGCCGCTACTCCACCCAGGAGCGCCGGATCGCTGAGTTTGCAAAGTGGTACATGGAAGCGGTGTCGGCCAGGCCGCAGGCACTCTGATTAATGTGCGAGAGAGTGATCGTGATGGGTCCTTTCCAGAACCCGTTACGATCCCTTCGCTATACCACGATAGACGATCACTGGCTGTCGGGCTTACGAGGAGGAAACGTATGAACGAGCATTGGATCGAGGTAGTCGTTGTCGGTCTTCGACAGGAGACAGAGCGCGTGAAGACTTTCACGCTTACCTCGAAGGAGCGGACTCTTCCCACCTGGAGCGCAGGAGCGCATATTCAGGTTCGCTTGCCATCCGGCACGGTCCGGCAGTACTCCCTGATGCGGTCGCGGACTCCAAACTCGTACGACATCGCCGTTCTCCATGAGGCCTCCGGACGTGGAGGCTCGACAGAAATGCATGCACTCACCGACGGCGCTAGGCTATTTATCTCAAAGCCTGCCAACCATTTTTCTCTGGTGGAAGATGGGGCCTCGCATGTACTTATCGCAGGCGGCATCGGTATCACCCCGATCATCTCAATGGCTCGGGAACTCCACCAGCAGGGAAGAGACTGGCGCCTGATCTACTGCTCCCGGACGCGCGACCAGGCCGCACTGGTTAAAGAAGTCGAACAACTCGGTGACGGGAACACAACGTTCATCTTTGATAATGGCGACCCGAGCCAAGGACTGGACATACAATCTCTATTCAACAGCTTGGAAGCCGACGCACATGTGTATGTTTGTGGGCCGCGCGGCCTAATCGATGCTGTCTCCGCAACCGGCAAGGCGCGCGGATGGACGCAAGCTAATCTTCATTCGGAGGTCTTCGCCCCTTCATCTCCGAATGACGACCGCGTCGGGGCGACGAACAACTTGTTTCAAGTAGAGCTTCGTAAATCAGGTCTTTTCCTCGAAGTACCGCCTTCGGATTCGGTGCTGGACGTCGTTCGCAGAGCAGGCATACATGTTGAAAGCGCCTGTCAGAAAGGCTATTGCGGCACCTGCCTGACAGCTGTCCTGGAGGGTGTGCCCGACCACCGAGACGACGATCTACTTTCCGACGACGAGCGGGCGAGCAATAGGATCATGACGATCTGCTGTTCACGTTCTTGTACACCCAAACTCGTCCTCGATTTGTGACTGTGCTGGAATCCGCTATCGCAAYCCTGCATAGCCTGACAATCATGTCTAGAAGCCCGAGCTATTTGAACCCACAGTCAGCACTTGGTGCTTTTGTGGTTCCCCGCACCTAAAGCAATACGTCTCTGAACGATTATCAGAGCAGATCATGTAGTAGGGCGAGCTCCCGTAAAACCCTCACCGGGTATCAGGTGGCAACATCAACGCCCGCCCGAGCCAGAATATCGCGCATGACGATCTCCACCCCTGGCATCGCCACCGGTTCGACTCGCGCGGACCTGACCTTACTCCCTGTCGCTTCAGGCAAAAGCGTAGCCGCGGCCGACGAAAGGCCGACAGCTGTGTGTGATGATCGCGTTGACGCCATATTAGTATTTTCAGATTATACATTAGTTGCGATAGCAAC
>NZ_JBFUBH010000185.1:0-2010 GCF_056405855.1 Pararhizobium sp. P1_E7
AGCCGGTCCTGCGGCAAATCTCCCGGATTGATAGACGCTCTCGAAAATGCCAGCGCCGGATCACGCTCAGTAACGCCATGTCGATCACTCCAGAGCCCCCGCTGAAACCACGCAGGGGACGGTTGAAACATGGGTCAATTCTCAATGGAAATATCTGGCTGCGCCGGGTCAGCTCTCAGTGGAAATCAACAACTGGCCGAATAAATCTTTATCCTGGCTACTTCCTCCTAAATAACGGATAACCCGCGACCGACTGCGTTCATCGAAAATTTGCACCGGAACCCTTAAACGAGTGGCCGGTGGTGATGAACGGAGGGAGCGCATGCCCAAACAAATTAGCCAACGCGGGCAGTTATTACTATCAGCAACCCTACAACCGCACCGCTCGTCGACGCCTGCTAACGACCGATAATGCCGGCTTATCGATCGTAACAGTTCAACAAGGCAGGAACGGCTGTATCATCGCCCGGAATCCTAAAAATAGCGTTTTCAAGACGCTGCGCCGTCTCTGAGCACGGCTCTTGCAGATTATTGGGGCTTGGCCCCAGGTGCCCCCTCCCCCGCCGCTGCAACCGCGCCCCTTCCCTAGCCCCGCCCCGTCTCAAGGCTTCTCGCTCGCACGCAGGCCGGCACGACGCTTTTTGTATGTTGTCGATGCCAGGAAAACGGTCGATCACTGCAAAGATTGCCGTTGCGCCGGTGATCAGCAAGATGTGCAAACGCTGTTACTCGCTGCGTGCCGTCGCGCGATGACGTTGTCCTCGCGCCAGTTCGACAAAGCGACGCTTGATCTCTTCAAACAGCGCCGGCGGTAAGGGTCCAAGGTAACCGGTCTCTGTGTCTGTGGGCCTCACATCTGGTCCCGGCCAGACAAACCGATTGCTCTCCGTCAAAACAATCCAAGATCGTTGATCGTCCAGTCCGAGGCGCCGCTTTGTGGCTGGCGGAATCTCGATCGCCTCTTTCGGATCAGAGGGCGGCAAATGCGTGATCGGCAAAACCCGTACGGCCGGTGTTCCATCGTCCAACGTCGCAACAATCGCCAACACTAGAGCCGGGCGATCCTTGTCGCCTTCCTCGCGCCCTTCGAGATGCTGCCAATGCCAGAGATACGAATACCGGAAGACCCAGCCGACCTTCGGTTCAGTCGGCAGCATGCTTGCCCTTCACCAGTTCGACATTGAGATGGTCAAGACCAGGCTCCATGTTCGACGCTTCGATGGCGGCAAGTTCCTCATCGTCGAGCGCCCCCGTCAGTTCCACCCGACGGTCCCGTTTCGCCAGGCGGAGATAATCCTCATAGGCGATCAAAACCGTACGCGGCCGGCCATTCTTGGTGATGATCACAGGCTCTCGAACAGCGGCATCTTGATAGGCCCCGAAATTCTTCGAAACCGCCGCGGCTGTAACAGTCGATGTCATGGCAGGACTCCTTTATTCCGGAATATACGGGATTTCCGTAACGCTTGCAAACACAAGTCGGAAATGGGGTAAACGAGATGACACAGAAGCCCACGACACCTGCAGRCAAACAAGACTACGAGTTCCGACGACAACGGCCGGCTGCCGCTCTGAAACTCTGGCTCACCGAGGCCGACATCGAGAAGGGGGCGGTAGCATTGATGCGGCGTGTAACTTTCCGGCGATATGTCAGCGCGTGGGCATCGGCGGACGCTTCCCCTCACATTCAACCTAAACGCCCCGACAACGCGCATGATCCAGTGCGGCCATCGGGTTCGGCTCCGTCTCAACCGAAGGCCGTGCGCTCCAATCCGGCTTGGCAACATCGATGCTTTGGTACTCACTTCAGCTGCCGATAGGCAAAGGGCGTCACACCCATGCCTGACTTGAAAGCGCGTGTCATTCGGCGACTCAAGCCCGCCTGGCAGCAGCAAAGGCACGGGGCAAAAAGCTAGGTCGTAGGACTGGCGAGCGGCCCAAATCAGACCGGTTGCTTCACAAAACAGCCAAGGTAACTTTCTCCCAACCCTTGTTTTGGAGACGATATGT
>NZ_JBFUBH010000186.1:0-1969 GCF_056405855.1 Pararhizobium sp. P1_E7
TCGCAAGGCTACACCGATGCCCGCGACCTCTTTACCCAAGGCAAGGCGGCAATCTACTACATGGGAACCTGGGAGGCGGATACGCTGACGAATGACGCGGCCCTTGCCCCGGAGGTCCGGGGCCAGGTCGATTACTTTACGCTTCCGACAGTCCCCAACGCAGTTACGGCCGAGAACGAGTTCTTCGTGAATTCGGGGATCGGAATGGCCGTCGGCACGCAGAATTTCGATCCACTCGTTTACGACTTTCTCAAGTACCTGCTTGAGCGCTATCCGGAACTCTACGCCAAGACAGGCGCGCTTTCTCCAATGACCTACACGCCCGGTGAGTTGGCCAACCAGTCGCCACTCTACGCCAAGATTGTCTCGCAAATTCCAAAACTTGGGACCCGATTTGCTGCTCCCTGGGACACGCAGCTTGATCCAACGTCCAACACGGTCATGCAACAGCAACTCACTTTGTTACTCCAGGGCAACGTGACAGCGGAGCAGTTCGCGGAGGCGGTTGATGCCTCCATCGAAGAGCAGGCACCACGCTTCTTCAAGGACTAGCCGAAACGCGACGAACGTGGAAAGCCGGGCATATCGACCCGGCCCCTCAGGCGAAGGTGGATAAAAATGCTTCCCTACAGGTCCAGGATGGCCGTTGCCATCTTTCTCGGGCCGCCGCTGCTCGTATACATGGGAGCGGTCGTCCTGCCGATTATTCAATCGCTCTATCTTAGCCTCTTCGACTGGGACGGAATCTCAGATCCGATTTTCATCGGGCTTGGCAATTATGCAAAGATGTTCCTGCGTGATCCCTCCTTCTGGAGTTCGCTCAGGCATTCGCTGGTCTATGTGTTCATAACGCTCATCTTTCAGCTCGGACTTGCCCTGCTGGTCGCCAATCTCCTGACTTATGCCGGCCGCGGCCGCGAGGTTGTCAAGACGCTGTGTGTCCTTCCCGCGATTGTCTCGACAGTGGCGATCGCTCTGCTGTTCCGGCGCCTCTACGCCTTCGATCCTCCGGGGCTTGTCAACAAGGTACTCGAATGGGTCTGGCTCGGTGCGCTGGCTCGCCCGTGGCTGTCGGACACGTCAACCGTGCTCACCGCTGTCTCTGTCCCCGAAGGGTGGCGTTTCTTCGGAATCTATATGCTCATCCTTTATGGCGGTCTTCTATCGGTGCCCAGGGAACTTGAGGAGGCTGCCAAACTCGACGGCGCTTCGGAATGGGAGATCTTTCGTTATATCCGCTTTCCCTACCTGAGGCCGGTCTGGATCACGACGGCGATCATGGCGACGACCAATGCCCTGCGTGGCTTCGACGTGCCCTATCTGCTGACGAACGGTGGACCTGGTCAGTCGTCCGAACTGCTCACCACCTACATGTACAAAACGGCATTCGCGCATACGAACTTCGGCTATGCCAGCGCGCTGTCGGTTGCGATCGTGCTCGAATGTCTCATCGCGGTCGGGATCATTCTCCTTATGGTCCGCAGGAAGGGATTTGCGCAATGAGCTCTTCCGCAATAGAGACGGACACCTTCAGCCTTGCAAGAGCCTCGCATGCAAGCATGCTTCGGCTCGGCCTGCATCGTTCTCTTGCTCTTGCCATCATCGCGCTGCTGGTGGTCATGCAGGTCTATCCATTGATCTGGATCCTGCTGACGGCATTGCGCCCAGCCCAGGAGTTCGCCGCCGGTGATCCGTTCGCTCTGCCCAGCACCATAACGTTCGACAATTTCTACCGGGCGTTTGCCCAGGGCGATCTTGGGCGCTTCCTGTTCAACAGTGTCGTCGTGACAGTGATTGCCGATGTTCTCATCGTCGTCTTCGGGATGATGGCAGCCTACGCGATCCAAGTGCTGAGGTTCAGGCATGGCGGCGCTGTGCTGGCGGTCTTCCTCGTCGGCGTCATTGTCCCCGCCCACGTGACCCTTGTGCCGCTCTTTCTCAACTACAGGAGCTTCGGCCTGCTCAACAC
>NZ_JBFUBH010000187.1:0-1966 GCF_056405855.1 Pararhizobium sp. P1_E7
GGATAATCCCATGTGGCGCAGCGGCTTGCTATGGACATGCACGTTCTCGTCGGCCATTCGCTGTGAACGATCGACCGACTGCACCTCCCATCCGGATCACGGTACGATAAACCTGAACTACCAAGAAAACAGTCTTGTCGATCAAACGGGGCGAAGCCATCCCATCAAGCGTCACTATGTCCAGACGGTCGCGGGCAGTCCGATCGGCAGCGAAGTGAAAATCGAACTGGCGACAAACGAAGTAGTCTGGCTTTCGGCCGCCGACGGGGGAGGGACCTTTTCCGACAACTGGACCGGGGCCATGGTTTCGCCGGGGGTCGGTGTGATCGTGCAGGAGCTACGGCCATTGATCTGCGCGCCAGAAAAGTGACGGCCAAGTCTAAGCTGGTGGTGGCGCAGCGTCTTTCGCACCGAAGTCTAGGTTTTTTACGACTATTAGGCTTGTCGTCATCCTGATCCAAGAGGCGGACAATTTAACATCACTGGATGTCTATGGCTCAGCTAGAGCATTCTCGCAGCGCGTCCCGTTCGCCGCGTGGCATTATTGTAATAGCTMGACGCCTGCTGTACCGACCGGTGTCGCGACTGCTCCATCGCCTCGGGGAGGGGAATGCCGCGGTTTGCCGCCTCGGTTAGATATCCCGAGCGCAGCCCATGTGCAGAAAACTCCGATGCTTCCAGCCCGGCCATGGCAGCCCGCTGTTTGACAATATCGTTGATCGCTTTCGGATCGATAGCGCGCTTCGAAACGTTGCCCCAGCGATCGATCGCCCGAAACACAGTGCCGCTCTCAATTCTCGCTGCAACAAGCCAGGCATTGAGCGCATCAACCGGCCTGCCGGTCAGATAGACGACCTCATCATCCTGGGCACCGCTGGTTTTGGTTCTGCCGAGATGGATCGACAGAGAGGGGAGTGAAGATCCGCCTTCGGCAGTCACCGGAGCCTCAATGGTCAATTGCTCCCTGCGCAGACCGGCAATCTCGCTGCGGCGTCTTCCTCCAGAGGCAAAACCGACCATGAGAATGGCCCGGTCGCGGAGATCGCGAAGATTTTCGCTGGCACATGTAGCGAGCAGTTTGGCCAGCACATCCCCGGTTACGGCTTTGGCACTCTTGCGCTTGCGTGGTCTCGGTGTTGCGCGCACGGCCAGCCGGATTGCCGATTTCAGAGCAGGCGAGGAGAAGGAACCGGCCAGCCCACGCCATTTCGTCAACGTCGACCAGGTGGCCAGACGCCGGCGTACTGTATCGGGCGCGTGTGGTCCGGTAGTGCGGAGAAACCCTTGGTCACGCAGGCTCTCCTCGACTCCGGCCGGCATGCCGTGGTCAGGATCAGCGTCCCGCTGTCGTGGCTGCCACAGGTGATGGGCGACGAATTTCAGGAGCAGCGCTTCAGGCGCCGGCCAGGGGAGAGAGTTTTTCGTCGTGGCGAGCGACCATGCCTGTAGGTAAGCAAGGTCAGAAGTCAGAGCGCGCAGCGTGTTTTCGCCCATACCCTCATTCACGAGATGGCGAAGCGTCTCGACATCCTGGTCGGTCAATAGCTCCGCAAGCTCATCGCGCCGCTCGAGCGGCAGAACGGCTGCGATGGTGTCCAACGTTTCGGTGCGTTTTTCGATCGAACGTGACGACGATCTGGTCATTTCGGCAGTCCGTTCTCGTCATAAAATTCGTTGTGGTTCGAAGTCTGGTCACTATTCGCAGGTGTTCCCACGGCCATCTCAATCAATATCTCCAACGCTGTTGCCCTTCACCAGACCCTTTCGTGCAGAATCGCGTCGAACGCCAGATCGGTCGAGATGAAGGTGCAATGCTCCAGCCGCACCTGGGCCGCAAGAATGCGGTCCCACGGATCGCGGTGATCCCAATCGAACGCGGCTGCGAGCTCGGCATGCAGATCCGAGATGGCAAGGGTCTGCAGTCCGCTGGCTGTGACGGCTGCTCGCAGTTCCTGCGGCTTGAGGT
>NZ_JBFUBH010000188.1:0-1951 GCF_056405855.1 Pararhizobium sp. P1_E7
TTTCAGAGGATGACCATGTCCAAATTCACCGATGAGCGCCTGAATAAACTTCTTGCACTGGGAAGCCGCATTGAGAGCGAAGCAAGACGAAAGCAGCAAGAGGTTGAGCTGGCCAAATCCAGAAAGGCGGATCGAAAACAATGGGTGGAGGATAATTGGGTGCAGGTCTTCCGCCCCAAAATTGAGAGCGCGATCGAGGTCTTGAACCAGAAACTTCAGATGGCCGATATGCCGAAAATGCGACTTACGGAGCCGACTCCGGGAACCTCGTCAAAAGTCGAGATGGAAATCGCGAGCGAAATCTCCGGTCGCTCCATCAGAAGCGCCGTCAGCTTGACAGAGGATCATATCCAGTTTCAGCACTATCGCCGATCATCCGCGCAAAGCGTGTCCGTCGGCCACAACGTGATCAGCTTGAATGATTTCACCACGGATAAAGTGAATGAAGTCCTCATCGACGTGCTCGATGCATTCACCCGGGACTTTCCAAAATAGCGCGCAGTGCCGGATACATCACATCCGGCAGATCAAAAGACTTGCTTCTCGTTTCGCACAGCTTCGTCCCAATTTTCATGCCGCTGGGACGTCCAGGATCAGCGATGCGAATGAGCGGGTTGCTTGATGTGGTTTTCCCAGGTTGTCGTAGCTTCGAGAGCGGCCTGCTTGTTGCGAAACGCGAACGTGTGATAGCCTCTAGCGCGGCTTGTGGGGTTGAACGGCAGTGCGTCGTATTCGGTTCCTTCGTTAATTCCCACGGATTGAAGCACCGCTTTGATCTCGTACACATGGCGTCCGGTGATTGCGAAATCGACGTTCATGAAATTTCTCCTGCTGAGACATGCCGAACGGCACGAATTTTCGTCTGTTCCGGGGCGTTGAGCACTTGATCGGGCAACACGGGGGGAGGTGATCCGTAATCAATGGCTTATTGGCTTTCTGCCAACGCGTTCCCTTCGAAAGCCCTTAGTTCGTCATACAACGCCTCGACGGTGACGGCAGCGAGGTCGGCTGATGCGGCGTAGCCTTGCATAGCAATGGCAGTTTCGCTCCTGATATTCGACCAATGCCACACCCCCTTGAACCGTGGTCGGGGCTCCAGAAATATCCGCCCGATCAGGATCTCTCCGTCGAAGCCGATGAAATCATTTTCCGGAGAGAGCTCCAGCGGCCGCCATTGATATCGTAGTCGCGCAATTTCAGATGATCTCACAGGCGGTATCTCCCCGGCTGCGGGGCGTTCTTGGAAGCCTCGGCGGCCGCTGGGCTTCTTGGTACAAACCCGCGCGGGTTTAGTCGCCCGTGGACTTCTTCGCATCCGGAAACTTCGTGGTGTCGGGTTTGCCTGGCGCAGGGGCAGCGGGTTGCTTCTTCTCTTCAGCTTCAGTGTTTGGGCGAAACTTAATCATCTCAGTGATCCTTTGGTCGCGCTTCAGGAAACTGACGGCGCGCGTCGTCACATGTGAATTGGTGGACGTAAAAGGAAGATCAGCAGAACAAATTCTCTAGAAATATGCCTCATGTAGCGCCAGATAGGCGCCAAGCATCAAGGATAACGTCAATGTCCACTTGATGAGAAAAAGCACATAGTCAAAGTGATAAATGGAATCGAAGAACGATTTCATTGCAGGCCTCCCGTATTAATCGGATAGCCGCGTCTCTCTAGCATACTAAACCGGGTCGATGTTTTTAAATATTTGGCTACACGGGATTATCATTGTCGCCTGCTGCCGAATGATCGCTAGCACTCTAGGGTAGAGAGTGCTACTGTTATTCGATGGGAGAAGCCATTCGGCTACGATCCCGTTAAGGAACCCAAAATGGCTGATACCAAATTTCGTCCGCTGCACGATCGCGTCGTCGTGCGCCGTATCGAAGCTGAAGCAAAGACCAAGGGCGGCATCATCATTCCGGATACCGCCAAGGAAAAGCCGCAGGAAGGCGAAATCGTCGC
>NZ_JBFUBH010000189.1:0-1945 GCF_056405855.1 Pararhizobium sp. P1_E7
ACGACCGTGGTTCCGAAATGAAAACGCGTTACATCATGCCGCCCATGTCAGGCATACCGCCAGCGGCATCCTTCTTCGGAAGTTCGGCGATCATGGCTTCGGTGGTGACGAGCAGGCCGGCAACCGAAGCTGCATTCTGCAGGGCTGTGCGGACAACCTTGACCGGATCGACGATACCCATGGCGATCATGTCGCCATATTCGCCGGTCTGGGCGTTGTAGCCGTAGTTGTCAGTATTGCTTTCGAGGATCTTGCCAACAACGATCGAACCTTCGTCACCGGCATTTTCAGCGATCTGGCGAACCAGCGACTGAAGCGCCTTGCGGACGATGTTGATGCCGGCGGTCTGGTCTTCGTTCGCGCCCTTGATGTCGAGGACGATCGAAGCACGCAGAAGCGCCGTGCCACCGCCGGGAACGATACCCTCTTCGACCGCAGCGCGCGTCGCATTCAGCGCGTCGTCGATACGATCCTTCTTTTCCTTGACTTCGATTTCAGTCGCACCGCCAACGCGGATCACGGCGACGCCGCCCGAAAGCTTGGCCAGGCGCTCCTGCAGCTTTTCCTTGTCGTAGTCGGACGTGGTTTCTTCGATCTGAGCCTTGATCTGGGCAACACGACCCTCGATCTCCGGCTTCTTGCCGGCACCATCGACGAGAATGGTATTCTCTTTCGTAATGGTCACCTTCTTGACGCGGCCGAGCATTTCGAGCGTGACGTTTTCGAGCTTGATGCCGATGTCTTCGGAGATGACCTGGCCACCGGTCAGGATGGCGATGTCTTCGAGCATCGCCTTGCGGCGATCGCCGAAGCCCGGAGCCTTGACGGCAGCAATCTTCAGGCCGCCACGCAGCTTGTTGACAACGAGGGTTGCAAGCGCTTCGCCTTCGACGTCTTCCGAGATGATCAGGAGCGGCTTGCCGGTCTGAACGACGGCTTCGAGAACCGGGAGCATGGCCTGCAGGTTGGAAAGCTTTTTCTCGTGAAGGAGAACATAGGCGTCCTCCAGTTCAGCAACCATTTTCTCGGCATTGGTGACGAAATACGGGCTCAGATAACCACGGTCGAACTGCATGCCTTCGACGACTTCGAGTTCGGTTTCGGCGGTCTTGGCTTCTTCAACCGTGATGACGCCTTCATTGCCGACCTTCTGCATCGCGTCAGCGATGTACTGGCCGATTTCCGTTTCGCCATTGGCGGAGATCGTGCCGACCTGGGCCACTTCTTCCGAAGTGCTGATCTTCTTGGCCTTGGCGACAAGACCCTTGACAACTTCTGTCACTGCAAGATCGATGCCGCGCTTGAGGTCCATCGGGTTCATGCCGGCTGCAACAGCCTTTGTGCCTTCCCGAACGATCGCCTGGGCGAGAACGGTTGCCGTCGTGGTGCCGTCGCCGGCGATGTCGTTGGTCTTCGAAGCAACTTCGCGGACCATCTGGGCGCCCATGTTCTCGAACTTGTCTTCAATCTCGATTTCCTTGGCGACAGTCACACCATCCTTGGTGATGCGTGGTGCACCATAGGACTTATCGATGATGACATTGCGGCCCTTCGGGCCGAGCGTTATCTTGACGGCGTCTGCGAGGATGTCGATGCCACGCAGCATCTTTTCGCGCGCGTCTCGACCGAATTTGATTTGCTTGGCAGCCATAGAACGAACTCCCGGGCTCATCGCCCAATGGTCTTACGAAAGGGATAGAAAGAAACGACCGGCTATCAGCCAATGACGCCCATGATGTCGGCTTCCTTCATGATCAGAAGCTCTTCGCCATTGAGCTTCACTTCGGAGCCCGACCACTTGCCGAACAGAATGCGGTCGCCGGCTTTGACGTCGAGCGCGATCAGCTTGCCGCTATCGTCGCGAATGCCGCTGCCGACGGCGACGATTTCGCCTTCCTGCGGCTTTTCCTTGGCGGTATCCGGAATGATGATGCCGCCCTTGGTC
>NZ_JBFUBH010000190.1:0-1935 GCF_056405855.1 Pararhizobium sp. P1_E7
CTCTATCACATCGCCAAGCGGATCGGCCGGGTCGCCCAACAGGCAGGCGTACAGGTTCAAGCCGTGCTGTTTCCAGATCTGGCTCGGGCATGGAGTGCGAACAGAATCGGCGATTTCCGGAAAATCGTCTTTCAGACGCAGATGCTTCTGCTCGTCTTCGGCATTGCTGCGCTGTTGTTTTTCTACCTGACAATCAATCTCGTTTTGCTTTGGACTGCCGGCCCGGAGTTCCTCGGTGCTGGACCTCTCGTTATTGTTCAGACCATTGCGGTGATGATGACCCTGTGCGGCACGGTGCTGTATTCCGCCTTGCTGGCCATGGGAAAAGAAAGCCTGGTGCTGCGCATCGTTTTTGCCGCAGCGATCGTCTTTCATATCACCGCTTTCACCCTCGTTCCGCAGATAGGGCCAATGGGTGCAAATTTTGCGCATATCAGCATGTCGTTCGTTCTTCTCTCGGGGATGACCTATATCTATAGAAGAAACTTTCCTGAAATATAGCTTTGTGTTTATTGGTTTTTATCGAAATATTTTTTGGATTGCATCCAGGCTATATCGGATAGCAACCTTGCTATATTAGAATATATTTCCCTGCGGCGAGGGTCTGTTATCGCCGGGTGTTTGGGTGATTATTTCCTGAAGTGTTCTGATCGGATCCGCAGAGTTTTTCTTCTTGCGATCTGTTCGAATTTTGTTTTGGAAACACCACGGCAAAATATCCACAGAAAATTTCATATGAATTTTTGTTTGAATAAATACCTATGGGAAGCCATGCCATAGAATTTTCCCTGTGTAATCAGTAACCGTTACTGAAAATATGTCGGCCTATCTGGATTCTCACCCGACGTTTTGGAGAGTTTCCGCTCCGCAATGCCGCCGCCCAAGGATTTTGGGATTGAAGCTTTTTCCCATAGAGGTAACGTTGCTTGGAACGTCGGGTTGGCTCTAGCTATTGCGGAAGTTTGGCATGTATAGAGAAATCGAAGTCCCTGAAACAAATCGTCTTGTTGAGCTGACCGCCGGGGTTGTTGCGGCCTACGTGCAAAAACATGTGGTACCCGGCAGCCGAACTTGCAAATCTCATCGCGGGTGTTCACACGGCCCTGGGCAACACCGCAACATCGCCTTCGGTGCAAGTTGCTGTGGATGATAAATTGAAGCCGGCGGTTTCAATTCGCAAATCCATCACCCACGATCACCTCATCTGCCTTGAGGATGGCCGCAAATTCAAATCCTTGAAGCGTCATCTCGGAAGTCTCTACAATATGACGCCGGAAGAATATCGTGAAAAATGGGGGCTTCCAGATGACTATCCCATGGTGGCGCCCAGTTACGCAGAAAAACGGTCACAGCTGGCGCGGGCAAGCGGGCTCGGCCAGGCTCGGCTAAAAAACAAGTAAAAATCCGCTCAGAAGCTGGTAGGCGACGTGGTGCGGCTCGTATTCGCGATGATGGCCTTTGCTGAGCCGGTCGTGACCAGTTCGCGGTGTCGCCGGGTTTCATAGCCCCCGGCTTTTTCCGGTGAGGTCAGGTTGCTTAGAATCAGCCTGACGGACACCATCAATAACCGGCGACGGATGTCTTCGCCGGCACCTGAAGCTCGGAAGAACGTGATTGTGCTCGACGCAAGGATGGTGGATATCTTTACGTCGGCGATGCACGCTACGACATCGGGAAGAGGGTCGATTTTGCCGAGAGCTTTCAGCTTGCCGGCTACGGACGCAAGGTCACTGCCGAGGACGTATCCGTCCTTTTAGGCGTGTAATCGCTGTCACTTTCGTTAGCGATCAAAGCAACCGAGCGGTCGGCGACTCCCGTTGTTTGGCTGCTTGAAAACGGGGCGTATTTCTGGCTCAAGGTGACAGTCAGTCAAACTTTGGCCGGGTGGCCGATGAATTTTTCGCGTCCTTTTCGAAGCGTTGACGGAAAATGGTA
>NZ_JBFUBH010000191.1:0-1900 GCF_056405855.1 Pararhizobium sp. P1_E7
CCGTTGAACACCGAACGACAGGTTTGCGCCACTGGCTCCCCGAACCCAAGCTTGTCGAACGCAATTGGCGTGGGCTGATTGTGGCGCTGACGCGTTTGCAACAGAACCCGACTGTTTCCTCTGCTCGGCGTTGGGGCGTTCAGGGTTTACCTGAAGTTCGATACATCCAGCAGAATTGTCGCTTGCGGTTTGGAGTTGTATGCGCGCTTCGCGGTGTCCAGGATTTTTGCTCGCATCTTGTCGAAGGCTTCGAGATATTCTCGTTCTGACGGGGTTCTCAGAGCCAATCCCTTGGCGAGAACATCGACGGTCACGAAAAATTTGACCTCAAACATTCCATCGTAACCGGTAAAGCGAACGCGCCTGTGGGTTTCGTCATAACTGCGGGCACTATTGGGAAATGAGAGAGTCATGACGTACTTTCGGTTCGAGCGAAATGGAAGAAACGAGCGCAAGGCGAAGTAGGCGACAAAGATCAGGGGGCAGAGAGTCTAGAGCGATTCAGTTCGCGGTGTCGTTATTCGCCGTCCTATTTTCGATCGCCAGTTCCCTCAGCAAATCGGCAACTTCGACAAGTGCCGCTGCCGCCTCTTCACGGGTCCATCCGGCGCGGATTGCTTCTTCCATGACCTGTTGAATCTTATCCTCAATGGCTTCCTGACAATCGAGAAATCGGTAGTCGTAGTCGCCATCCTGCTTCGGGCTTTGATCGGCTGTATGTTGGTTCCTCCGGCCGACGACTGGACAGTATGCGCCTACACCGGCGAATCTATTGGCGACCGGTACCGTCCTTAGATCATAGATGTTGGCTGTTCCCACCGGAAGGTGGTCGGTCCGCAGCTGGCGGCCATCAAGGAAGAGATCATGCGCGGGAACGTCGCGCACCCGGATCATCATGAGCATCGCGTCTTCAGAAGGAATCTTCTCCGACAGGCCATTGTTCTCGATATCGCATCTTATTTCTGTGACGGCGATCTTCGCCTTCTTGAGCGTTCGTGTAACAAAAACTGGAGCCGCCCTAACTTTGAACGTCTCCCTTAGTCTTTCGCCGTATGCGCCCTGAGCCATTGGACCTCCATGTGGGAGCTAAGCAGCTCCCAGCATCCATTCGAGCCACGGTTAAACCCAAAAACATGTGACATTGCGGCCGCGAATTTGCATTTCGGTTCGCAATCTGCCTTGCCTGATCAATCAAAGCCGCCGTCGATCGACCGTAAGGACAATCTTCCCTTTTCGACGCGGACGGCGGCCTTCCAGCATTTCATGGGCAACAGCGGCTTGCGAAAGCGGCATGACTTCGCCGACTTGGGTCTCCAGTTCGCCAACTTCCATCGCCGCAGCGATGTCCACGAGGTCTCCGGTCGTGACGGCGACCAAGAAAAACATGGCATTGACCCCGTACTTCTCCGCGAGGTCTTTGTCGGGCTTGGAGACCGCCGAGATGAGGTAACCCCCGCGGCGGATGACGCTAAAGGACCGAACCTGGGTTTCTCCGCCTACGAGATCGATAACCGCATCGACGTCACTTACGACGTCGTCGAACTTGTCTCTCGTGTAGTCGATGACAGTGGCGGCGCCGAGCCGCTTCACGTTGTCGATGTCTTCCGTCGCGCACGTGGCGATCACGTTCAATTTTGCCCTCGCAGCGAGCTGGATGGCGAATGCACCGACGTTTCCTCCCGCGCCGTGAATGAGGACCGTTTGCCCCGCCGTCAGGTGGGCATGCGCGAACATGGCTTGCTTGGCCGTGACGGCGATAACGGGAACCGACGCCGCTGCGACGTCATCGATGGTGACAGGTTTGTGACCAGCCATCGAAGCCTCGACAACTGCGTAGTCGGAATAAGCTCCGATAAATCTAGGATTCGTCACCCCGAACACGGCGTCGCCTGCTTTGAAC
>NZ_JBFUBH010000192.1:0-1894 GCF_056405855.1 Pararhizobium sp. P1_E7
ACCGTATTCTGCGCGCCAGCGGTAATATGTAACTTCCGTTACGCCTATCGACCGGATCGCCTCCGCCATCGATTTGCCCTGCGCATTCAGCACGTCAACCTGACGAAGCTTCGTGACGATCTCTTCTGCCTTGTGTCTTTTCGCTGCCATTTCAATGTCCTTCTTTGGCTCATAAGCCATACTTCAAAAAGGATCACTTTTCAGGGGGCAGGCCAGGCGCGTGCGTTCGGCCGAAGGCGACCGAACGTCCACTTCGCGTCAGATCACGCGCCCGCCAGGCTCAAGGTCTGTTTTCGAAAATCGGGGCCCGGAAGCCGACCGACGGCTTTCGGCCCAAATCCCATACATGGTTCTACCTAGCGGTGTGTCCCGCCTGCGGACATCGCGGTGGTTAGTGAGGTGGTCCGTTTTGCGGTATACGACTTACCGTGAACCATCAATCCTCGGGACCAACTGCTCCCTATAGAGATCCACGCCACCTCTCAGCGAACGATTCCATTTGAAAGCCATCATCATCGGTAGGTCAGCTCCTGTTATACCTGACAACGCTTGCGTCGATTGATCTCCTGCGTGCCGATCCGATTAGCTATCGTAGCCTTGATTGTTCTTCTGTGCGGCGAACACGCCAATCTAAAGTTTCGGGCCTGAGGTTGAATTCATTTTCATTATATAATATATTATTATATATAATGATATATGACACGGAGCCAGTCATGCCCATCACTGCAATATCCGAGAAACTGTCGGTCTCGCCGCAGCCTAGTGTCGAGGACATCCAGTCGTTGCGCGACAGGGGATTCAAGACACTCATCAATAACCGACCGGACAAGGAAGATACCTTCCAGCCGGGAACGCAAGCCGAACGTCAGGAAGCGAAGCACCGCGACCTGTCCTATGCCTTCATCCCGGTCGCAGCCAGCACAATCACCGAGGCGGACGTACGTGCGTTCCAGCGCGCAGTCAACGAATCGGAAGGTCCCGTGTTCGCGCACTGCAAGACGGGAACACGCTCGCTGAACCTCTACTTGATCGGGGAGGTCCTCGATGGTCGCATGTCTGCCGACCAGGTCATCGAATTCGGACGCAGCCGCGGCCTCGACGCCAGCGCGACCGCAAGCTGGCTCAAGCAGCATGCCGCGCGCCGGCCGCAGGTAAAGGGCTTTTTCGACAAGCACACCTGGAGCGTCCAGTACGTGGTGTCTGATCCCGCGACCGGCAAGTGCGCCATCATCGACCCCGTGCTCGACTTCGACGAGAAGGCAGGGGCGACGGCGACCATCAATGCCGATGCGATCCTCGACTACGTCCGCGACAACGGGTTGACCGTCGAGTGGATCCTCGACACCCATCCTCATGCCGATCACTTTTCGGCGGCACAGTATCTGAAGGAAAAGACGGGCGCGCAGACTGCGATCGGCGAGCGCGTCGTGGACGTACAGAAGCTGTGGAAGGGTATCTACAACTGGCCCGAGCTTGCCGCCGACGGCTCCCAATGGGACCGGCTGTTCGCCCATGGGGAGACGTTCAAGGTCGGCTCGATCGATGCGAAGGTACTGTTCTCACCTGGACACACGCTCGCCTCCATCACCTACGTGATCGGCGACGCTGCCTTCGTGCACGATACGCTCTTCATGCCCGACAGCGGCACGGCGCGCGCCGACTTCCCCGGCGGCGATCCACGGGTTTTGTGGAGGTCGATTCAGGAGATCCTCGCGCTCCCGGACGAGACGCGGATCTTCACGGGCCACGACTACCAGCCTGACGGTCGGGCACCTCGCTGGGAAAGCACGGTGGCTGATCAGAAGAAGTCCAACCCGCATCTTGCCGACCTGAGCGAGGAGGAGTTCGTTGCGCTGCGAACGAAGCGTGACGAGACGCTGCCGATGCCGAAGCT
>NZ_JBFUBH010000193.1:0-1892 GCF_056405855.1 Pararhizobium sp. P1_E7
GGGCGGCGGATTTCGACACCGCCGAGACGGAAGATACCCGGCACCTCGAATTTCAGCAGACGGCGTTCAGCCTGCAGGAAGCGATGGGGCATCGGGATGTGCATCTTCACGACGTCAGGCGTCCGGCGGTACGCGACCATCCGATGCGTGCCGCCTGCGCCGAGGTTTTCGAGGCCGAAGACCGCCCGGATCGTGAGCGGGCGACCGGTCCGGATTGTGTAGATGTTGGCCCGCTGGATATGCTCCAGAATGGTGGTGGTCATGGTGGCGTCGAGACGCTTGGTCGCGATCAGCGCATAACGGTCCTGGTCGAGGAGAATGGTGTCGGCCTGCTCGATGCCGTTCGAAGCGGTGAAGATGACGCTGAGAACATCGTTGACGTCCTTGAGGATTTCATCGGCCGTCTTCGTGGTCCAGGTTGCCGTGCCGCCGGCGCCGTTCGCCGCGGTGAGCGCGGTGACGGATACCGTGTTGAGGAGACCTGTCATGCCGAGCTTGGAGCGACCGAGGAAAGCCACCCCATCGACGAACTGCTCGTACTTGCGCTTTGCTGCGTCGGCACGGTCATTCGTCAGGGCGATACCATAGGCCTGAGCGTGGCCCAGCTCCTGCAGGTTATAGCGATAACCAATACCTGCCATGAAGACACGGCTGTTGCCGTTGTCGAGCTTGAAGTCAACGAACGGGATATCGTCGCCATCCGCCGAAAACTCGCTCGCCTCGCCGACATCATCGCCCATGGAGAAAAAGTCGATCGCAGTCGTCCACTCGGGCGCCGAGTTATCGACCGGTACGAGTTCCCGGTATTGAAAGTCCGGGTACTCGCGCTTGTAAATCACGGGCTCAATGTAGTTCTGAGCCGTGCGCAGGAAGTTCAGCGCCAGTGCGGGCGCGTCAGTGGTGAACATGCTCGTTCTCCTTACTTGGTGACGCCAAGGCGGAGACGCGCGAGCTGGTTGATACCGCTCGTGACGCTTGCCCATTCGGCATTTTCGATGAGTTGGTTCGCCGAAGAGTTCGACACGTTGGTGAACGTGCCCGTCGGCGTCATGTAGACCGGGTCGCCCTGGGCAACAGCGACAAGCGCGATAACCCAGATGGAGCCGGTCTTGCGCACGCTGAGCTGATCGTAGGGCTTGAACACCTCACCATTGGCTGCCGGAACGGTGCGGTCGGCGATAGCGACACCGGCGAACTTTCCGAGCGCCGCCGGCAGCTTCACCGTGTCTTCAATGGTGCCGAAGATCACACCGCGGCCGAACGGGACATCGCCCGAGCCTGCCTCGACGATGGCGGAGATGTTCCAGCCAGGCTCAGTGGTGGCGATCATGCCGGGATAACCGGCCGGCGTGTCGCGCGAATAGGATACGGTCGGGAAAGCCATTATGCGTTCTCCTTCTGAGTGCCCATCCAGGCGTTGGCGTCGCGCGCCAGCATCTGCCGGTAGGCGGCGTCGGAATCATTGGGGTTGCCGTCCTGCGCTTTGAGGCCGCCCTTGACGACGGTTGCGAACGGATCGGCGGCGCCCTTGGCGGCATCCTCGACCAGGAGGTCAAAGCGGGCGTCGATATAGGCGTCTGCCTTGCCAGCCACAGCGGCGTCACCGATCTTGGCGACGACGACAGCCTTGCGAATACCGGCGTCCGTGAGACCTTCGGTCTTGACGTCCTTGGCGATGGTCTTGGCGACCGCAATCAGGTCGGCGCGGGCCTGAACCTTCTTGTCGAGATCGGCATCGGACAGAACCTTGGCCTTAGTGGCGTCGAGTTCGGCGTCCTTCTTGCCGATCTCGGCATCCTTGGCGGCCAGAACCGACTGGTGCGCGGTTTCGGTGGCGGTGAGCTTGGCGACAGCATCGGCAAGCCGGGTCTGCAGCGTGGTGATGACGATCG
>NZ_JBFUBH010000194.1:0-1870 GCF_056405855.1 Pararhizobium sp. P1_E7
GGAAACGATGCACCACCATCCGCTTGCCCCTGGCATGACCCGAGCACTCACAAACACGGGCCCCCATGATGGTTACATGCCCGGGTTCGGAAATGATTTTGAGACCGAAACGTTGCCCGGCGCGCTCCCTCAGGGGCAGAATTCGCCGCAAAAATGCAGCTACGGCCTCTATGCAGAGCAGCTGTCAGGAACCGCCTTCACCGCTCCGCGAGGGCAGAACGAGCGTACCTGGTGCTATCGCATCCGCCCCTCGGTCAAGCACACCGGGCGCTTTGCGAAGATCGACGTCCCTCATTGGAAGTCTGCCCCGCATGTTCTGCCTGACGTGGTCTCATTGGGTCAGTATCGTTGGGATCCAATCCCGCATGCCGCTGAAAGGCTGACGTGGGTGACTGGCATGAGAACGGTGACGACCGCCGGCGATGTGAACACGCAGACCGGTATGGCGAGCCATGTCTATCTCGTGACAGACTCGATGATCGACGAGTATTTCTACTCCGCCGATGGCGAACTCCTCGTCGTACCGCAGGAAGGCAGGCTTCGCTTCTATACGGAGCTGGGGGTGATCGATCTTGAGCCGAAGGAAATCGCGATCCTGCCACGCGGTCTGGTCTATCGAGTCGAGGTTCTGGAAGGGCCTTGCCGCGGGTTCGTCTGCGAGAATTATGGCCAGAAGTTCGACCTGCCCAATCGCGGACCGATCGGAGCCAACTGCCTGGCCAATCCACGGGATTTCAAGTGCCCGGTCGCCGCATTCGAGGATCGCGAGGCGGCTTCACGCGTTATCCTGAAATGGTGCGGTCAGTTTCATGAGACCAGCATCGGTCACTCCCCGCTCGATATCGTCGCATGGCACGGCAATTACTGCGCCTACAAGTACGATCTGCGCACCTATTCGCCCGTCGGCGCGATCCTGTTTGACCATCCCGACCCATCCATTTTCACGGTGCTGACGGCGCCATCCGGGCAGGAGGGAACCGCCAACATCGATTTCGTCCTGTTTCGCGAACGCTGGATGGTGGCCGAGCATTCCTTCCGCCCGCCGTGGTACCATAAAAACATCATGTCCGAGCTGATGGGCAACATCTACGGGGTGTACGATGCCAAGCCACAGGGCTTTGCGCCTGGTGGCATGAGCCTCCACAATTGCATGCTCCCGCACGGACCCGACCGCAACGCATTCGAGCATGGCTCGAACGAGCCGATGGTTCCGCAATTCCAGGCGGAGACCATGAGCTTCATGTTTGAAACACGCTTCCCTCAGCACCTTACGGAATGGGCGGCCAAGGACGCGCCGATGCAGGACGATTATATCGACTGCTGGGACAGTCTGGAGAAGAAGTTCGACGGCACTCCGGGCGTAAAGCCGTAAGCAGCCCACACGTTGAGGTAAACCTCCTTAGAAATGGATTTTCAGAATGCCGCTGAAACGCAGCTGGGTCGAAGGCGCCAACGATGCCGGATGTCCTTTCCCTCTCAACAATCTGCCGTGCGGTGTCTTTTCCACCGCGGACGGTGCAAGACGTTGCGGCGTAGCCATAGGCAATCGTATTCTTGATGTGACGGCACTGGAGAAGACGGGCTTGATCAGCCTGGACGGGGGGCCGCTACTCGATCAGCCCCGGTGGAATAGCGTGATGGTGGCCGGTCCCGCAGTCTGGGACGCACTGCGGGTGCAACTAACGGAACTTCTCCAAGAGGGCGCCGCGCGTCAGGGCGCGGTCGAGGCCCATTTGGCGCCGCTTGCAGGGGCCCAGTTGCATCTGCCATTCCAGGTCGTCGAGTACACCGATTTCTATGCGGGCCGGCACCATGCCTTCAACGTGGGCACTATGTTTCGAGGGGCGGAAAACGCGCTGCCGCCCAACTG
>NZ_JBFUBH010000195.1:0-1855 GCF_056405855.1 Pararhizobium sp. P1_E7
GCCAGAAGGATGATCCGCCTGGCCGGATTTACACCCGACAAAGATATTGCAATCAAGGTCATTGGGCTGCGTCCCGGCGAAAAGCGATATGAGGAGCTCTTCGACAGCAATGAAATGCGTGTGGCCTCGCCGGTGCCGGGTGTGCTGGGAGCGATCCCTCATCCTGTAGAACTTTCCAAGCTCATGGTTACCTTTGCGCGCCTGGAGCGTTTCGCCGAGTTGGGGGATGAGGCCATGGTGCTCGCGTTGATGAGCAGCTTGATCCCCGGTTACGTGAAGCAGCAGAGCACCCGGGTGCATCTGAACGACACTTGCGCTGAAAGCAGCGACGTGAGCGATGACCATTTGAGCGACCAGCTTTCAGAACTTCCTGAAGCGCTGTTCACCGCCTTAGTCAGCGATCTCGGCCGAAACCCTGCAACGCCGGAACCGCGGATCAACTAACCGCCCTGCAATGTCGGATTGTTCTGTTGGAGTCATCATGGCATTCTTTAGCGAACCCCTAGCGGCAAATGCTACGTATGAAGAAGCTCTCCGCCCGCTGCCGCGGGCCATGCCGGCGCACCGCAGGCAGCGCATTGTCGTTCTGTCCAGCTATAGCCCCTCGTTGACGAATTTTCGCCTGGAACTGCTCAAGCGGATGGTGGATGCCGGACACATTGTCACCGCCGTCGGTCCGGAGGATGACGCAAGAACCAGGATTGCTTTGTCACAGATAGGCGTTGATTTTGCACAGGTGCCGATGGCCCGGGTAGGGCTTAACCCGGTTACGGATCTCATGACATTGTGGTCGCTCTGGCGCCTGCTGCGCAGATTGAAGCCGAACATGGTCGTGCCCTACACCATGAAACCGATCATTTACGGAGGAATTGCCGCGCGGCTCGCGGGAGTTCGCTCCCGCTGTTTTCTTGTAACGGGGCTGGGGCACATTTTTTCACCAAACGGCGCCGCGACCCTCAAAGGCAGGCTTGTCAGGCAGATCAGCGTTTTGCTTTACCGTCGCGCCTTTGCCGGCGCGAATGTCGTCTTTGCCTACAACGAGGCAGATGCCGCAGATATTCGCGAGCTTCGCATGGTCAAGGATGAGTCCTTGATCAGGATTGTGCCAGGGTCGGGCGTGGATCTTGAGCACTATGCTTTTTCTCCGCCTCCCTCTGACCGGCCAGTTTTCCTGCTGGTTGCACGGCTCCTGAAGGACAAGGGTATCGTCGAATATATTGAGGCGGCGCGTAGGGTGCGGCGTCTTCATCCGAACGCGGAATTCCAGCTTCTCGGACATTTTGATCCCAATCCTGTCAGCGGAATATCATCGGCGGATATCCAGAAATGGGTTGATGAGGGAATTCTCAACTTTCTCGGCGAAACCAGGGATGTCCGGCCTTACCTCGCGCGATGCAACGTTTTCGTGCTGCCAACTTATTATCGTGAAGGTATTCCGCGCAGTATCCTTGAGGCGATGTCGGTCGGGCGCGCCATCATAACGACCAACCTGGCCGGCTGCAGCGATACAGTCCAGCCTGGCATTAACGGCTGTCTGGTCGAGCCCCGAAGCGTCGATGACCTCGCCCGTGCCATGTCGGAACTCGCGGGCAATCTGCCTCTCGCTGACGATATGGGGCGGAAATCTCGAGAACTCGCGCAAGCGAAATTCGACGTTCACTTGGTCAACGAAATCCTCATCGAGCGTATGGCGTTGGCAAGTCAGTAGTATGTGGGTTTATCTGACCTGCGGCAAGAAATTGTCGTGGTCAGATGGGTGTCAATAAGTAGAACTGTCGAAGCGCCATCTGCTTTTATAAAGTGTTGGCGGTAGAATGTTGCGCTCTTTTGAAGCTTGCATAGTATACTATTAGGA
>NZ_JBFUBH010000196.1:0-1848 GCF_056405855.1 Pararhizobium sp. P1_E7
GATTTCACAACCATTAATGGAAATAAAACCGACCTTCATCCATGTCTATCTGTGGATAAACAATGCAGAATCCATATCGTTGAGTGCTGAATAACAGCAAGATTTCAGAATTTTACATCAATCTTGGCTCATAAGCTGCTGAATTAATGTTGAAACTTACATCATACTTTGTTCGTCACGGGATCAAGCGGATTCATTCGGAAATCCCGCCCTAAAATTTCATATTTTGTTCAAAAAATCCAAATACTTCGTTTCCACCGCAGCCAGCGTATATTCGCGTTCGATTCGCTCTCTGGCGTTGCGGGCATATTGCGCATAGCCGCCTGGATCTGCGTCGAGCAACGTGCACATGGCAGCTGCAAGCGCCTTTGGATCCCTCGCCGGCACCGCGATGCCGCCATTGCCGACGACGATGGCGGCATCGCCGACATTGGTCGTCACCACCGGCTTTGCGAAGCTCATGGCCTCCGCGATGACATTGGGAAAGCCCTCCGTCCGCGAGGACAGCGCCAGTATGTCAATGCCCTGATAGAAGCCGGCCATGTCTGTAACCTCTCCTTGAAGTTCGATCCGACCTGACGGCAGCGCTGCGTCGGCAATCAACTGCGCAACAGCAGGATTGTCCCAGGACAGTCCGTGACCGGCGGCCGTAAAAGTCGCATCCGGATGTGTCTGCGAAACCAGTTTGGCCGCCTGGAAGAACGTC
Organism: Pararhizobium sp. P1_E7; assembly: GCF_056405855.1. Lineage (NCBI taxonomy): Bacteria > Pseudomonadati > Pseudomonadota > Alphaproteobacteria > Hyphomicrobiales > Rhizobiaceae > Pararhizobium > Pararhizobium sp. P1_E7. Next base: position 707 of record NZ_JBFUBH010000196.1, read on the forward strand.
GCATAGTCTTTTTGCGGATGAAAGCGAGCCGCTATGCCGATCCGTTTTGCAACACGCGACACTGGCGCGGTCAGAGGCGGGAGATCGAAACCGTTGGGAATGACGACGGCGTTGTGATTGCTGTAGCCATAGGCGCCGTGCATTTCCAGAGCCCGTGAGGAATTGTAGATAAAGCCGGCGGCACGGCGCGACAGCAACTTCGAGACCGCGATGGCGATACGGGAACTGCGCGACAATGAAGCTGGATCATCCAGCGATTGACGGACATTCCAGAACACTGGCGTATGCCGGCGCGAAAGGCCTGCCGCGATCGTGCCTGCAATCATCGCATGATACATCCAGCAAAGCACCGCCGTCGGCTGCTCTTGCCGAATCAACTTCGTCAATGTGAAAATTGCGCCCAGCAAGGCCGTAGGGGCTCCCGCTTCCAGCGCGACGTAGGTAACTCTGGGATTATTGGCGAGGGCTCGATTGCGCGCCGATATTCCCATGAGAGATACAACAACGATCCGTCGGCCGCCTGAAATTCGCAGCAAGCGCGTAAGCATGGTTTCGGCGCCGGCACTCGCGGTGAAATTGGTAATGACATGCATGATCATCATGGCGGTCCGTTTAATACTCAAACACGTCGTTTGTTTTCAACAGTCCCCGAATTGCAATTGCCAGAACCGCGAGCCTTTGCATCAATGGATGCTCAGTCAAAGGTCGCCAGCGCAAGATTATCGTCCAGAGAAAACCACTGGACATTCTACCGCAGAACCGGCTGTTTCGCACGCGGCCTGATATGCAAACGGCATTAGGTTCGCGTTGAAGATGATATCAAAGCACAGTGAAATATTCATTGGTTGATTTGCATTGTAATCAGCTGGACAATTTCTCGTATGTGATGATTTATATCTCGAAATGGGAAAGGCTCAAAGCTAAGCCTTTATATTTTTGACAAGGTTGCCGTAGCAAAGCTCCTGCGTCTATGCGCTGCAGATTGTAAATTCGTCTCTGATGATAGCTGGTGCCTGACGCGCCTGAAGACTTTTCGGGGTGAAAAAAGATGCGTGTTGTTCTTGTTGGCGCTGTTGAAAGTTCGAAAGTCGCATTCGACGCACTCGTGAAGGCCGGAGAACCACCCGTTCTCGTCGTAACGC
>NZ_JBFUBH010000197.1:0-1797 GCF_056405855.1 Pararhizobium sp. P1_E7
TTATGTATCCGAGCAGAGCGCCCTGCAGGTGTCGCTGACCTATGAGCGCGTCGAAGGATCGATGAAAGCCCCAGAGAGGTGCAAGGCAGTTGCCGAGTTCGAGAGCGTACAGGAAAACTACGGGCATAAGATTCCCGGAAACCCTGCCGACCTGTTTGAGTGGTGCCTTGCACAGAGCCGCGAAGAACTGCTGCTCCTGCTGGCCTATGCGGCAGCCCACTCCGTCAACGCTGTGGAGAAGAAATTCACCGACCGCCGATCTGGTATCGAGCAGGCAAACCAGCTTGGTCGTGCGCTCAATGTGAGGATGGCCGACTGGTTCGAGACGACCGCCGACAGCTATTTCAATCACATCAATCGGCAGAGCATTGCTCTCGCTGTGGCGGAAGCCAAGGGCGAAGACGCAAGCCTATCCGTGAAGGCAGCGGGTAAGAAGACAGAGGCCGTGCTGATCGCGGACAGGCTGATTGTGGGAACCGGCTGGCTCCCGGCTCCAATCCGGATTRCATCCGACCCGAGCGCCGAGGCAAACGCCGAGATCGACGACGAGGCCCAGTCCCTGCCGATGGCAGCGGAATAACCCAGCCGATGCTATCCAGCCGGTCGCGCTTCTTCCGCGCGGTCGGCCCCTGTTTAAAACAGAGCCACCTATTTGACCTACCCTATGCATTTTCCCGCCCGCGAGCGCGGGCCAGGGCATCGAACCCCGGCCCGCGCTTTGCTTCGCAAGCAGGATCCGCGCAGCGCTGGAGTCACGCTAGCGTTTATTTCCGGTACGACATTGGCTGGATGAGGCCGCGTGTGATCGGGCGCGGATGATGTGGCTTGTTGTCGGACCCGTCAGCAACGAATTTTCTCTTAAATGCGAAAGGAACAATCTTTATCCCGCGTACTGTGATCGTGCCCGCAACCCCACGCAGCTGTAAATCGCTAGCGCAATCAGCGTTCCTGTCCTGAAGACCGGCGATCTTGTCAGGGGAAGCTCCCGGGATGGCATGGTGGTGAAGCCGATCTCGATGTTTCGATGGGCTCGCTGCGTGATCAGTCTTCTTCCCAGATGCAGTCAGTTCCGTACGAGCCCCAGCTCTCGGCGAATGTCGTTGCGAGGATGCCGATGGTTCTTCCGGTAAGTGGTGTTTAGTCGCCTGGTCGATTTCAGGTAGATGCGTCTGGCGTCGATGGGTGGCGATGCGGGTTTCGGTGAAACGGGCCGCGTTACATCCGGAGACATCTGCGCTGATCTCCTTTGTACGCGATGCCTTCAGATGGACCACTAAGGCCGGTCGTCACGACCGCAACCCTCGATCGCAACGATTTTCCCCGATCCTACAGATCTCCTCGCGCTGCAAAATCGTCCCGCTCTCAGGTGCTGCGACCCTTCGGGTGCGGCCGTTCCTGTTCCCGCCCTTTTGTCGTGTCCATCGGCAACGCAAACAAAGGAGATACAGCAATGTCCGACCTCGTAAACTTCATCCGCTTCACTGAAACCGGCCTCTCGGGCAACATCGCATCCATGGCTTATGACATCGATTTGACCGGCGAAGAAATCAGCAGCACCAACCCGAAAGCRCCCGTTTATCGCATCCTTGCCAAGACCCCTAGGGGACGCTCCGTAGAAATCGGCGGCATCTGGAAGAAGATCAATCAGAACGGCAGTGACTACTACACCCTCTCGGTCAATACCGGATACGGACGCCTCAATGCCAATCTCGGGCGCTTCCCGGGCCAAGACGACGATGATCTGATGGCCGTCATTCCCTGGGATTGATTCAGCGAGGTACGGCCCCAGTGCGGGGC
>NZ_JBFUBH010000198.1:0-1792 GCF_056405855.1 Pararhizobium sp. P1_E7
ACATTGTTCTGCCCCTTGATGGCATTCTGCACGTCGGCAAGCGTCAACCCGCGGGCCGCCAGCACCGCCGACGAAATGTCGATATAGATCTTTTCCGGCTGGTCGCCGATGATGACGGCCTTTTCGACACCGGGCGTCGTCAGCAGCATATCGCGCGCCTGAATGGCGAACGTCTTCAGTTCCGGATAGCTGTAGCCCTCGCCGCTGAGCGAGTGCAGGGTAATGAACGTGTCGCCGAACTCGTCGTTGAAATAGGGACCGAGCAGGCCCTGCGGCAATTCATTGGCGATATCGCCGATCTTCTTGCGCACCTGATAGAAGGCATCAGCAACCTGCGCGGCGTTGGTGTCGCCCTTGACCTGCAGGGTGATGATGGCGCTGCCGGCGCGGGTGTAGGAACGGACGAAATCGAGATGCGGGGTCTCCTGCAGCTTGCGCTCGATCTTGTTGACAACCTGATCTTCCATGTCCTGGATCGATGCGCCCGGCCAGATCGCCTGGACGACCATGACGCGGAAGGTGAAATCCGGATCTTCTTTCTGCCCCATGCGCATCAGTCCGAGCACGCCGGTGATGAGGATCAGCCCGAACAGGAAGCGCGCGATGCTCGGATGCCTGATCGCCCAGCGCGACAGGTTGAAGGACTGTTTTTGGTCGGTGGAGGAGGTCATCGGCATATCCCGCTTTCGATGGATTTGGCTCAGCGCACGAGCTGGGTGTTTTCGCCAGTCGCCGCAGCTGCGGCAGATTGCTGCGATGTTTCGCTGCTAAGCTTCACCTTCAGACCCTCCGTCATAAACTGGGTGCCGGCGGCAACCACGGCATCGCCGGGTTTCAATCCTTCGGCGATCCGCACGCCGTCACCGGTAAAATCGGCGACCTTGACTGCGCGGGCGTGCACGGTCCCGGCGGCGCGATCGACGGTCCAGACGATGGGCTGGCCATCCTTCCTGGCAAGCGCTCCCAAGGGGACGGAGACCAGTTGCTGCGTATCGGCAGCAGCGGCCACGATGCCGGCGGTCATGCCGAGAAGCACGCTCGGATCATTCGGCAGACTGATGCGTACCGCGAAGGTACGCGATTGCGGCTCGGCGCTGCCGGCCACCTCACGCACCTTGCCTTGCAGCAGCAGCGCCGCGTTCGACCAGAACCCCACCGTGACGGTCTTGCCGGGCTTGAATTGCGCAATATCCGTTTCGGGTATGGCAACCAGCACTTCCTTTTCGCCATCGACGGCAACGCTGACAACCGGCGTTCCCGAGCCGACGACCTGGCCGATATCGGCACTGATTGCGGTGACGATGCCGTTCTGGTCGGACTTCAGATCGGTATAGCTGACCTGGTTCTTCGCCTGGTCGAGTGCCGACCTTGCCGCGTCACGAGTGGCAACTGCTTGATTGTAGCCAAGTGTCGCCTGTTCGAGTTGCGATTTTGGCGAAACGTTCTTGGCAAACAGCTGCTCGGCGCGCACGCGCGCCAGTTCCGTGGTCTCCACCTGCCGTTCGGCTGCATCGAGATTTGCCTTGGCGCTGGTCAGCGCCAGCGCGTAGTCGGCCTGATCGATGCGGGCGAGCAGATCGCCCGATTTCACCCTTTGGCCGATATCGACAAGGCGCCCGGTGATCTTGCCGTTGACGCGGAACCCGAGGTTCATCTCGGTGCGGGCACGCACCGTGCCGGAATAGCTAAGCGTGCGCGAAGTATCGATGGCGGCAATCTCGACTACTTTCACCGGCCGAACGATCTCCTTCGTTTCAGCCTTTTCCTCAGAACACCCGGACAGGGTGAGCAC
>NZ_JBFUBH010000199.1:0-1693 GCF_056405855.1 Pararhizobium sp. P1_E7
GGATGCTTGCTTCAAGCACAAATTTCAACGATGATCGCCCGTCCTCGATAGCAACTCGAGCGAGTCTTGGTGGCGACGCGGTTAGAATAGGTGTTTTCGTCAAGACATCCTAACGACGTCTGTCCGGGAATGGTTGAGGACGCCGAGGCGGGCGATGTCATACGATCGATTTAGGAAAATTCATCTATGCCTACCCCTACTTGGGCTATCGCACAGGCGAAAATGAGCGTGGAGATCAACGGCACCTACGTTCCGTTTAGGAGTGTCCCGGATGCTCTGCCTCGCTTCGTTCGCCCGGCGCTTTTTTCCACAGGGCACGAGGTTTGGGAGCTACAATTCTTCGGTTCATCGTTCCTGGGGAAATATCGCGATTGGCACTTTGGTCTCGCGACCGCCCATCAGACAAACACAGGAAAAGGTGCACCTGAGGCATCCAAGTTCGTGGTCGTGGTCGAAGCTGACGGGAAGAGATTGGCGATACCGCCCAGCGACCTGCATATTCCTCGCATTGAAGGCGATGACAACCAGTCGCTGACAGATCTAATCTTCTTCGATTATGGCGTCCTCGATCAACGATACCGGGCAAATCACCTGGATCTAACCAAAGCTTATTGGTCGGATGACGGCGGCGTGACTGACTACTCGTTCCTGATCGGTTTTCCTACGAGTTCCAAGACCATTACGATTGATGATGATTTTACCGCCCTGTCTGAATTTACGATGCGGTGGATCAGGCAGGATTTGCAGCGAGCCTCGACTGCTCCATTGGATCCTGAACATCGCAACATATTCGTGAAACATGAGCGGTCGACCCGTCTCAGCGTTGAACCGGATGGTTTAAGCGGGTCGCCTGTCTTTTCGATCGTGAGTTCGCCAAGCGGCGAGCGATATCTGAAGTTCGAAGGTATCGTTACCAACGCCCGCGGCGACCGATTCGCGGTGTATCCCAGCGTTTACATCCGCGACATGCTGGACGATATCATCTCGAAGGCTCAGACAGCGCGTTCGCGTCAGCGCTCAACACAGAACGATGCAGGTGGACCTGCATGATGAAGGCAGAACCTACTGACGGGATTGGGAAGAATGGACTACATAGGGCTATTTCCGATCCCGCAAGCCTTGCTCCCGGCGCGGCTGAAAAGCATGTTCGAGCATATTGGGCTAGACCCGCGCGAACTCGTTGAGGTGTCGGCAAACTACCAAAACGTTGGCGGCGATCACGATCGCGAGCACCTTTACATGTTTATGGCCGTCGTTCCCGAGGAAAAGGCGGAGGGCATCGGCGTGATGTATGAGGGCTCGCATGGCGTCGTTGCGCACTCGACCCCGACGACTGATGGCAAAGGGAAGTGGGAGGATCTCGCGCGGTCATCTTTCGCCTACGACTATGTTGTCGCGTCGTGGGGCAGTGGATCGTTTTACTCATACTATCTGGCTGAAAAGGTTTGGATGACACTCGGCCTGACCGCGCGTTGCGTTGGCAACAACCATCAACGCGTCATTTTCGATGATCTAGCGCTTCCGGAGTTTGGGGTCGCCGAAGGTGAGATTTCGAACGAATTTTTCTGGACGTCTAAGCGCGACATTCGCTGGACAATCAAGAATTCCTATTTGCGGAAGTACCTGTTTTTGCGTGGAGCGGCTGGCGTCCGGTCATTCTATTATCAGAACGTGTTGCCGGACAGCCCCGAAC
>NZ_JBFUBH010000200.1:0-1622 GCF_056405855.1 Pararhizobium sp. P1_E7
GCGCTGACCTCGGTAACCGGTGCGCCGGGCGCACTCGGCAGCTTCGTTCCGACCATCACCAATGCGGCGACCGGCGACGGTACCGGCGCGATCGGCTGGACCTTCGCGGTCAATGACGGCGCCGTCGACTATCTGGCCGCCGGCGAGACCATCACCCAGGTCTATACGGTGACGGTGACCGACAGTTCGGGCGCCACCGACACCCAGACGGTGACGGTCACCATCAACGGCACCAACGATGCGCCGGTGATCACCTCGGGTCCCGGCACCGGTTCGGTGAACGAGATCGCCGACGGCGCCATTGGCGAGACCACGGCAAACCTGACGGCGACCGGCGCGCTCAACTTCGGCGATGTCGATCTCAGCAACACCCATACGGTTAACGCGGCGCTGACCTCGGTGACCGGTGCGCCGGGCGCACTCGGCAGCTTCGTTCCGACCATCACCAATGCGGCGACCGGCGACGGTACCGGCGCGATCGGCTGGACCTTCACGGTCAATGACGGTGCCGTCGACTATCTGGCCGCCGGCGAGACCATCACCCAGGTCTATACGGTGACGGTGACCGACAGTTCGGGCGCCACCGACACCCAGACGGTGACGGTCACCATCTACGGCACCAACGATGCGCCGGTGATCACCTCGGGTCCCGGCACCGGTTCGGTGARCGAGATCGCCGACGGCGCCATTGGCGAGACCACGGCAAACCTGACGGCGACCGGCGCGCTCAACTTCGGCGATGTCGATCTCAGCAACACCCATACGGTAAACGCGGCGCTGACCTCGGTRACCGGTGCGCCGGGCGCACTCGGCAGCTTCGTTCCGACCATCACCAATGCGGCGACCGGCGACGGTACCGGCGCGATCGGCTGGACCTTCACGGTCAATGACGGCGCCGTCGACTATCTGGCCGCCGGCGAGACCATCACCCAGGTCTATACGGTGACCGTGACCGACAGTTCGGGCGCCACCGACACCCAGACGGTGACGGTCACCATCAACGGCACCAACGATGCACCGGTGATCACCTCGGGTCCCGGCACCGGTTCGGTGAACGAGATCGCCGACGGCGCCATTGGCGAGACCACGGCAAACCTGACGGCGACCGGCGCGCTCAACTTCGGCGATGTCGATCTCAGCAACACCCATACGGTAAACGCGGCGCTGACCTCGGTGACCGGTGCGCCGGGCGCACTCGGCAGCTTCGTTCCGACCATCACCAATGCGGCGACCGGCGACGGTACCGGCGCRATCGGCTGGACCTTCACGGTCAATGACGGCGCCGTCGACTATCTGGCCGCCGGCGAGACCATCACCCAGGTCTATACGGTGACGGTGACCGACAGTTCSGGCGCCACCGACACCCAGACCGTGACGRTCACCATCAACGGCACCAACGATGCGCCGGTGATCGGTGCYGCCTCGGTGATCKCMGGTACSGTGACCGARACCGGCCTGGCCGTCGACGACRTCACCCCGGTGACCGGGCCGCTCAGCGCCACCGGCACSATGGTGTCGAGCGATGTYGATAACAATCACACCGCGACATGGAGCGGCAATGCCGCCGGCACCTATGGCAGCTTYGTCATCTCCGCCGCCGGTGYCTGGACCTATAGCCTGAC
>NZ_JBFUBH010000201.1:0-1591 GCF_056405855.1 Pararhizobium sp. P1_E7
ATATCGAGGTTCGGGATGGCCACAGATGACGTTCCAATGCCATTGATTTCTTCGGCTGGTTGAGACCCGACATTTGGGCGGATACCTTCATCGACCACGGCGAACGGCTCGGCGATGTGCCGCAAATGTTTATGCGCGCTAGGAAGGTCAAGGAGCGGCGTTACTCTGGGGGAAGGTTTTCAGGGTCATCATCGCTGACCAGTGCCTGACGGAACCACAGGACGGCGGAAACCTTAAAGAGGAACGCCGTCGTCCAGCCGAACAGCAAGATTCCGTTCACGCCTTCTAGCGCACTTGCAAGGCGCCACTTTCCCTCCAGCGTGACGTCGCCATAACCGATCGTCGCGAAAGTTATCGCCGAAAAATAGATGGCCTCTTCGAGGTCCCGCAGTTCGCCGGTCAGCCGGTAGGCAAGCGCCCAGATCATAATTTCAATCAGATGCGCGATAACGAAACCGATGACGAACAGGTAGCTCCAGCCGAGCCGTGCTAGCGGTGCGAGACTTTGTGTGCGGCCAAGGGGACGTGCTCCAATTCGGTAAAGCAGCATGACAGCAAGGCCGTGGACAACGATCGTGACAAGAAGCAGCCCTGTCGCAGTCACTATAACCAGCAGCATATCCTCCTCCTCGTGGCATCCGACTTAGATAGAACTGCAGTCGCACACAGCCAACGCCCCCGGCTTCAGGGTGTACTACTCGCAACAATGCCGGGACCGCATTAACCGCATGCCGACCTTGGGTTGATCGCTTTGGCTATTCTGTCTCTGCTAAAAGTTCGGCTTTGATGAGTTGTAGTTCCGCACGCCGCGCGTCATCGACGATGGGCATACTCAGATCGAGCTTTTCGAAGACCGCGGTAATAACTTCCGATATGGTAAGGCGGGCAAACCACTTGTTGTCGGCGGGTATCACGAACCATGGCGCGGCATCAGTGCTGGTGTTGGATAGCATTTCCTCAAATGCCTTCTGGTAGTCGTCCCAGTGTTGCCGCTCGGCGAAATCGGCGGATGAAAATTTCCAGTTCTTATCGGGCTCGTCGATCCGCGAGAGAAAGCGTTTCTTCTGCTCCTTCTTCGAAATATTGAGGAAGAATTTCACGACGATCGTGCCGTTTCTGCGTAGATATTTCTCAAAATTGTTGATCTCGTCAAAGCGCTTTTCCCAGACGTCCTTTCCGCGCGCCTGATGCGGCAGTTTCTGCTTTACCAGCAGCTCCGGATGGACCCTTACGACGATGACCTCTTCGTAATAGGAACGGTTGAAAATGCCGATCATTCCGCGGCCCGGCAGAGCTACTGACGCACGGCGGAGATAATCATGATCCAGATCATCAGGAGAAGGGGCCTTGAAGCTTGTTACCTGGCAGCCCTGCGGATTGATGCCGGACATCACATGACGGATTGCACCATCTTTGCCGGCCGCATCCATGGCCTGAAAAATGATAAGGAGCGAATAGACATCCTGCGCGTAGAGCATTTCCTGCATGGCTGAAAGGCGGGCGACGTTCTCGGCCACATGCTGCAGGGCGCCGGCCTTATCGTCGTATCCTCCGGTAAAATCTGGGTCGAAATCCTTCTTCAGATTGACCT
>NZ_JBFUBH010000202.1:0-1563 GCF_056405855.1 Pararhizobium sp. P1_E7
ATGCCGGGAACACCCTCCCCGTTACGCACGAGTTCGACCCTTTCGGGGCGGACGGAAAGCCATAGCGGGCCAACGGTCGAAGTGCCGGCTGGAAGCCTCGCCCGGTATCTCCCCTCGAAACCGGTGAGAACGACGCTTGCCAGCCCTTGATCGGAGATCGCACTTGCCACTTCGAAGATGTTCGCCTCGCCGAGAAACTTGGCGATGTATCGCGAGGTCGGCGCCTCATAGACCGTCTCGGGGGAGCCGACTTGAAGTACACGGCCTGCCTGCATGATCGCAATTCGGGAAGACACGGTCATCGCCTCCTGCTGGTCGTGCGTCACGATGATGAATGTGAGGCCCAGTTCCTTCTGCAGTCGAACCAGTTCATCCTGAGTTTCGGCGCGCAGGTTCTTGTCGAGCGCGCCCAGTGGCTCGTCGAGCAATAGAACCTTGGGCCGCTTCACCAGCGCGCGGGCGAGAGCAGCGCGCTGGCGTTGGCCGCCGGAGAGCTGGGAGGGTTTCCTTTCCAGCAAAGTTCCAAGCTGAAGCTTCTCTGCGACATCGGACAACCGAACTGCGATCTCGGCCTTGGGCAAGCGTTCCTGGACAAGACCGAAGATGATATTCTTCGCCACGCTCAGATGCGGAAACAGTGCATAGGACTGAAACATCATATTGGTCGGCCGCTTCTCCGGGGGAAGCGCCGTGACATCGGCGCCGTCAAGAAGCACGCTACCGGCAGTCGGGTTCTCAAAACCGGCGATCATCCTGAGAAGCGTGGACTTACCACAGCCGGATGGCCCTAGAAGCGAGAAAAACTCCCCCCTGCCCACATCGAGCGATACGCCGCTCACGGCGATGAAGTTTCCGTAGGCCTTGCTCAGACCATCGACCGTCAGAAATGGCTTCTGCATGTCGCCCCTCACTCTCTTTTCTTTACTGGCCAGCCCGGAAGGTCGTCCAGATCCGTGTCCGTTCTCGGTTTTGGCGCGGCGGCAGGGACTTGTCGCTAAAGAGCTTCGCCTGCACTTCGGCGGGCGGATAGATGTTTGGATCCGTGGTAATGGCTTCGTCCACCAGCGGGGTCGCTGCGGCATTGGCATTTGCCAGGAAGACGGCGTTGCTGATGTCGGCGACGACCTTGGGTTCCAGGATGTAGTCGATGAATTGCAGCGCCTGATCCACATTGGCCGAATCCGCTGGAATGGCCATCGTGTCGAAGGACACGATCGTACCTTCCTTCGGAAGCGAGTAGCGGATCTCCTGACCGGTCTTCGCCTCTCCCGCGCGTGCAGCAGCAATGCCGGTATCACCGCTCCACATGATGGCGAGGCAGAGCTGCCCCGACGCCATGTCGGCAACCAGCTTCCCGCTCTGCATGTGGCGGATGTTGGGGCGCAAAGCCGTGAGCAGATCCTGCGCCTTTTGCAAGTCCTCCGGGTTGGCGGAGTACGGATTCAGACCGAGGTAGTTGAGCGCGATCGGAATGATTTCGTTTGGCGCGTCGACGATACCGATGCCGCAGTCCGCGAATTTCGCGGCAATCTTCGGGTCGAACACCATGGCGAGGCTATCAAC
>NZ_JBFUBH010000203.1:0-1544 GCF_056405855.1 Pararhizobium sp. P1_E7
GGAAAACTCTAGCCTCCGGCGGTCCAACGTTCGGGACGGCTCATATCGGGCCGGACTCTCATCCAAACTGGGGGAAATGACCCGGGGAAGGGCATAGAGATCCGGTTATTGCCTCCAGCCTGCAGATGTCGAAAATGCGCTGGTCCAGCAACATTGCTGGCGGGCTGACTGGCACTTTCGATGACCGATTCGAACCTGCGACCATGCCAGAGAGCATGACCTACCACGCTCCCTGCACGGATATCAAAGTACGAAATCGCTCGCTTGGAAGGCAATGGCGTCGTCGAAATGGATGGCAAAGTCCGCCACCTTGTCGCCGTTGACGTCGCCATAGACATAGGTGTCGGAAATCTGCTTGTCGAAGCGAAGCTCGCCGTTCTTGCCGCTGAAGGCGGCTGCACCCTTGAAGATAAAAGCCTGGTCTCCCGCGAGCGCCGCGTTGGCATCAATACCGGAAAGGCCGATCCGGTCACCCTGAGCGTGCGTAAAATCGAAGATGGTATCCTGAATGGAGGCCAGGACAGCGGTGTCGCCGGCCGATTTGAAGAGAAACGTGTCCGCACCTGCGCCGCCAGTCATTTTATCGGCGCCGGTTCCACCGGTCAGCACGTTGGCGCCGGTATTGCCGGTCAGCGTGTCGTTGTAACTGGAGCCGGTGAGGTTTTCGATGGAGATGTAGGTATCTCCCTTAGCGTCGCCCGTATTGTTCAAGGCGGAGGCGAGATTGGCGATGACACCGGCCGAAGCGCCGGCATAGGATGCCGTATCGGTGTTGGCGCCGCCATCGAGTTTGTCGGCTCCCGCACCGCCGACGAGCAGGTCGTTGCCCGCAGCACCAATCAAGTGATTGGTCGCTGTATTGCCCGTCAACGCGTCCCCGAAACCGGAACCCGTAAGGTTTTCAACGGACGAATAGATATCGCCCTTGGCATCGGCCGTATTCAACGCGCTGTTGGAAAGGTTCGCGACCACGCCTTTGGCCGCATTCCAGTAGGATGCTGTGTCAGATCCTGCTCCGCCTTCAACCCTGTCCGCGCCACCGCCGCCAATCAGGATGTCGTCTCCGGCGCCTCCCGTCAGTCTGTTTGCTCCATTGTGGCCTGTTAGCTTGTCGGCCAGCGCCGAGCCGTTGATGTTCTCGAACTGGGCGAAAACGTCAGATTCAGCGTCGCCACCGGAACCGAAGGCGCCCAAGCTCAGGTTCACGGTCACTCCAGCCAACGACATGGCATAGTCAAGCGTGTCCACGCCCTCTCCGCCCGTGAGAACATCTGCGCCTGCGCCGCCCTGAATAACGTCGTTGCCTGCTCCGCCCGCAAGGGCGTTACCCCCGGCATCACCTGTAAGAGTGTCGGCAAAATCGCTTCCGGTCAGATTTTCAAAAGCGTAGATCTCATCGCCCTGTGCGTCTCCACCGAATGTGGACCCCGTTGCCAGGTTGACTTTCACGCCTGCGTCCGAGGTGGAGTAGTCGAGCGTGTCGAAGCCCCAACCCCCGTTCATGTAATCGCCACCTGCACCGCCGCGGATCGTGTCATTTCCGT
>NZ_JBFUBH010000204.1:0-1510 GCF_056405855.1 Pararhizobium sp. P1_E7
CCGTTCCCGCTGAAGCCAGTCGCTTTAACGCTTCGGCAACACTGACCCTTCGATAAGTTTCTTCTACCAGGTCGCCGGATTTGAGGGCTGTCCGTCGCGCTTGCGCGTATTCACGATCTTGATCAGTAACGTCGGCATCTCGTTCCGTGATCCAATGCAAAAACGTATCGTCCGCCTCCTTAATGGGCCGGCCGGTGGCAGACGAAATTCGGTTGATTTTAAGTTCAGATAGCGGCCGCAGAGTTTGGGTTGGATTAAACTCCGTGCGCCGGTCTAACCCAGAGATTGTCACATCGGCTCCGCTGGTTCGACCTGATGCATCGTAAACAAAGGCAGAAGAGATGCGGTCAAAGGCGGCATCTTCTTCCTTTGGCCTATGAACAACATCCCTCATCGCTCGGTCGGGAACAGCAAGTCGAGTTATGCCTCGATCATTGATTGCATCTAACACTTCGCGATGGTCGCTGGTTTTCAGAATTACCTCTCTCCGTGCGGGCCAAAAATCATAGTGCGCGTGGGAGCCGAACCCACGTCCGATGTGGAACGCGTAAATCTCGGGATAGACCGTCAGGGTGCTACGGCGAGACGCTTTCGCATCGTAATAAGCAGTCATGGCGACCTGAAGCAAATGCGTCGCGCCAATCCCACCGAACGCTTCATCGATGACAAGCCCGAAACGATCGTACACATTCCAATCGGGGAAAAGATCGCTGATAGACGCCTTCTGCCGCTCTATTGATATTGCAAACATTTCGGACTTCAGAAGTGCCATTACGTGCATTTGCATTACCTAGCTTGCATTGATCGTATCCGGGCCGTGAGCGCGGGTATGGAAAAGGTATCACTATCGGCGAGCTGGCGTTCCAGCAAAAATCTCAATGATAGTTGAGAAAAACTCCTCCGGCGGTCACTGCCTGTTCGATTGCGCTCCCCTCAGATCGAAATGGCAGAGGTTGCCTGTCTTTGACATCGGTCTGAACCGCCATGACCTTGTAGCCCTTCGACATGAGTTCGCTGGCCAGCGCGTCGATACGGTCGCGTCGCCGGGCAACCTCTCATATTGGTGAAGAAGTCTCACCCTCTTGACGGGTGTGCGGGCATGTTTTTCGTTTGCACCACTTGCCCAGCCGAAGAAATTTTCCAATATTTCTCCAGTGATGTGGTTTCGCTGGGGAGTGAGAGCATGTTCGATTTCCTTGATTCTGCGGATATGAAGAAACTGAGCCGAGCCATTAATGCCCGATGRTTGCGAGCCAGCTTCTGGAAATGTTCCAACGGGGAATAACGGACGAAGCGGAACTGTCCACGCGCCCGATCGCGATTGGTCTGCCCCCTGAAAAGTGTTCCTTCTTGAAGTATGGCTTATGAGCCGAAGAAGGACATTGAAATGGCAGCGAAAAGACACAAGGCGGAAGAGATCGTCACGAAGCTTCGTCAGGTTGACGTGCTGAATGCGCAGGGCAAATCGATGGCGGAGGCGATCCGGTCGATAGGCGTAACGGAAGTAACC
>NZ_JBFUBH010000205.1:0-1481 GCF_056405855.1 Pararhizobium sp. P1_E7
CAGTTGAACTACACGCGGCTTACGAAGGATAACCGCATCATCTTTGGTGGTCGTGTCGGCTATTACTTCAACGACAATACAGACCCCGAGCAGGACCATAAAATTAGTACTTACGAAGTCCTGGCAGGCTATTTCGCTCAAACTTTCCCCCAGTTGCAAGACGTCAAGTTCACACACGCATGGTCAGGCCCTATTGACCTGACAATGCGGCTAGCCGTGCACTTCCAACGCTACTACGGCGGGAAAGGCGTCTATGCGGGCGGCTATTCTGGTTTTGGAGTGACCACGACGCGGTTTGGCGCGCGGGTGGGTCTGGATATCCTCGACGGCAAGCAGAGCGACGACCTCAACCTTGATTTCGCTCGTACGCTGCCGGGAAGGATTCCGCCAGAGCCGTTTCGATGGATCGGGGCAAAGCTGACTATGCATGCTCTGGATGAAGTCGATAAAAAGGGCGGTTGGCGGAAGCAATGGATAAACCTAGTGCACAAGATGGGCTTTCCATTGTGAACGCCTCTTTTGATCTAATGACCGACCATTTGCTGTATTTGTCGACGGGAGGTGAACTAGGGCTGCAGCCTCTGTGCAACTCCTCACCAGAGATCCCACTTATTGGGCGGGCGTTCGGCGAAGCGGCACAGGTTCCGAAGCAGACGTCAATGACGCTGTATATTAGCGGCTCCTTCGAAGTTCTTGAGACCTGCAGGGAATACTGCTTCGACTGGGATCATCGGATCATGAGCATCCAGGACCGGGCGGCAATCGGTCCGCATCGCAGCCGAGAACTCTTGGGCAAGAAAGCACTTGACGCCATTTGAATGTGATGATTGGATAATTGGATACAAAAATCCAGTAGGTGAAAATGTCAGGTTCTTTTGCCACTAGCGTACATCCCGCTTCAACGGCGGAGCAGGAGGCTTATCTCCATCTGCAGCAGGCCTTGCGCATCGGCCGTTACAAGCCCGGCGACCGCTTGATTCCAGAAGAGATCGCATCCGAAATCGGCATGAGCCGCATGCCGGTTCGCGAGGCGTTTCGCCGACTCGCAGCCGATGGACTGGTGACATTGCGCCCCAATCGCGGGTGCGTGGTTGCAGGTCTCACGCTGGATGAAATCCACGAGACTTTCGAAATCCGCTCCGTTCTGGAGGGACTGGCGGTTCGGCTTGCTACACCGAAGATGACGACCGAAATCTTCGAAGAACTGGACCGGCTGCTCGACCGCATGGAGCGTGCCGGACAGTCTGGCGGTAGCGATTGGGTCTCGCACCATCAGGAGTTCCATGCGGTGATCTTCAACCTCAGTGAGCGCCCGAAACTCATCCGTCAGATCACCTCCCTGCATGTGGTGATCGAGCCCTACATGCGGATCTGGTTCGACTGCGTTAACAAACCGCTGTCCGCGCGGGAAGAACATCAGACGCTGATCGACGCCTTGCGTTCCGGCGACCCAAGCCATGCCGAGGCTGTCATGCAGGAAC
>NZ_JBFUBH010000206.1:0-1451 GCF_056405855.1 Pararhizobium sp. P1_E7
ACTCGAACCTGGCGGACCGCGACCAGAGCTTGCTGGAGGCCGCGCGAGACCTTGGTTGCAGCCGCTTGTCCTCGTTCTGGCGCATAACGTTTCCTCTCAGTCTGTCGGGCATCGTGGCCGGATGTGCATTGGTCTTCATTCCCGTGGTTGGCGAATTCGTCGTTCCCGACCTCCTCGGGGGCGCCGACACACAGATGATCGGCCGCACGATCTGGGTCGAGTTTTTCAACAATCGTGACTGGCCGGTCGCGGCTTCTGTGACAGTGCTCCTGGTGCTGCTCCTCGTCATTCCGATCACATTGCTGCAATCCCGCCTTTCCAAGATGAGGGTCTGACCATGAGCCAGTCACGCGGTCCAAGTTGGTTCAATCGGCTGTCGATCTTCGTCGTCATGTTGTTTCTCTACCTCCCGATCTTCATCCTGGTCGTTTTCAGCTTCAACAAGTCGAAGCTCGTGACGGTCTGGGGCGGATTTTCGACGCAGTGGTACGGCGCCGCACTTTCCAATGCCGCTCTATTGGATGGTGCACGCGTCAGCTTCGTGGTGGCAGCGGTCTCTGCGACGATTGCAACCGCCCTGGGTCTCCCGGCAGCCTTGGTGATGGTCCGCATCCGGCGCTTTCGCGGGCGGCAGGTATTCATGGGGCTTCTGGCAGCACCCATGGTCATGCCCGAGGTAGTGCTGGGCGTATCCATGCTTTTGATGTTCGTTGCACTCGGGGTCGACCGGGGGCCGCTCACCATCACCCTTGCGCATGCCACCTTCACGATGTGCTTTGCGGCCGTCGTTCTTCAATCGCGACTTGCCGAACTCGACCCCTCGCTCGAAGAGGCGGCGAGGGATCTGGGGTGTCCTCCGGCGACTGCTTTCTTGAAGGTTGCTTTGCCGAACATCCTTCCGGCACTAGCATCCGCCTGGCTGCTCTCCTTCACACTGTCGCTGGATGACCTCGTCATCTCCAGCTTCACGACGGGACCGGGTGCATCGACTTTGCCGATGAAGATCTATTCACAGATCAAGTTCGGCGTGACGCCCGAGATCAATGCGGTGTCGACGATGATCCTCGGTGTGGTCGCGCTGGGGCTTCTTGCTGCCGCCTGGTCGACCAGAGGATCAGAAGCCGCGTTGCGGGGGCATTGACGATGACAATCCTGCGCCTCAACTCCAACCGAGCTGCATTGCGGATTCTCGAACTGAACCATCGGTTTTCCTCATGTGTTGCTCGAACTTCTCAGGAGCGTTCAAATGGTGATGCAATGAGCGATCGAAGCACGGCGCGTCCAAGAGCGAACTCCGCCTGTCAGAGCACTATTCGCCCAGTCCATGAGGTAATCCGGTGAAGATCCAGACCATGACACAGCAGAACTCAATCGATGTTGTTCTCGCCGGCATTGGTGCGCCGGAGCTTCCGGAAGAACGCCTCGCCGCCCGGGTCTCAGAAGTCTATGGG
>NZ_JBFUBH010000207.1:0-1431 GCF_056405855.1 Pararhizobium sp. P1_E7
GGTTTGGGATCCCGGCGACGGCGCAGGTCTGGTCGTCGCAAATACAAGAATTGGCCGTATTGGCGGTCTCATTTGCGGGGAAAACACAAATCCACTCGCGCGCTACAGTCTGATGGCACAGGCCGAACAGGTTCATATAAGCAGTTATCCGCCGATCTGGCCCACTCGCGTTCCGACGGAGAGCGACAACTACGACAACCGGGCAGCCAACCGCATTCGGGCCTCAGCTCATTGTTTCGAGGCCAAGTGCTTCGGCATCGTTGTCGCCGGTCGGTTGGATGAAAGCACACGCAGATCTATTGCTTTGGATGATCCTGCGATCGCAGCGATCATAGACGCCAGTCCGCGGGCCAGCAGCTTTTTCCTTGGACCGACTGGAGCGCCAATTGGTGATGAAATGATCGATGAAGGTATCGGTTATGCCCATATCGATCTCGACGAGTGTGTTGAACCGAAACGATTTCATGACGTCGTTGCTGGTTATAACCGCTTCGATATATTCGACGTCACTGTCAACCGGACACGCCGCAAACCGATCCGGTTCCAAGAAGGCCGGGAGGAATATGGAACCCGCTTCGATGCACCGGCCCTAGAGGAGTAAGGCGATGACGCGGACGGGTATGCACATGATAAAGAAGGGCTTCTCCTTCCAAGGTCCGGCTGAAGGGGTTCATGCCCTCAACTCCTGGATCACTCCGGAGGACGATCTTTTTCTGGTCACGCATATGGGGTTTCTGAGCATCGACCCCGACCATTGGCATCTCGATGTCGATGGCCTCGTAGGCAACCCAACGAGGTTGCGTCTCTCGGATCTTCAAGCCATGCCTCAGCGCGAGTACATGTCATTTCACGAATGCGCTGGAAGCCCTCTTGCGCCGACAGTCGCCAAACGCAGGATCGGAAATGTGGTTTGGAAAGGCGTGCCGCTGTCGCTTGTTCTGGAACGTGCAAAGATCAGCACCGATGCGTCATATGTATGGACTTCCGGCCTCGAGTGGGGCGAATACGCGGAAATTGAAGAAGCCTATCAAAAAGACATGCCTATCGAGAAAGCACTCGCAGAAGAGGTTCTTCTTGCACTTGAGATCAACGGCCGGCCGCTCACTCCGGAGCGCGGAGGTCCGGTTCGACTGGTTGTGCCGGGTTGGTACGGCACCAACTCCGTAAAGTGGGTTGGTTCGATCACGGCCGCGAACCGGCGGGCGAGCGGCGCCTATACGACGCGCTTCTATAACGATCCCACGCCATCTGGGGTGAAGCCAGTTTGGAGCGTCGCCCCGGAGTCCGTTATCGTGTCGCCATCCCCTAATGATCTACTGTTGGCTGATGTGCCAACAAGGATATGGGGTTGGGCTTGGGGAGATCGACAGATATCAACCGTGGAAATCAGCGTGGATGGAGGAGGCTCGTGGCAAAGGGCCACTGTAGGTC
>NZ_JBFUBH010000208.1:0-1346 GCF_056405855.1 Pararhizobium sp. P1_E7
TAGTAGGACGACGGCTTCATGCGGCCGTTGGCATCGAACTCCTGAAGCGCCCTGGCGACCGAAGACTGGTTCGGGATGGTGATCATCCGCGTCCAGCGGCCGAGCAGACGCAGCGTGTTGACCGCATTGAGTTATGCGCAAAGGTTGCTCGACCGGACCACGGCTGTCCAAGGCGTGGTTTCCCACCTCGATGCGCAGCGGCGCCACGAGGGCAAGGTCGCGATGCCCGGCATTTCCCTTGCGCGCAGATCGCCTCAACCGGCAACCCAATCCCAAAACTCGGATCAGGCGAATTCCCGGTGCGGGGCCGGACGTTGTGCGCAGTTTGCGAAAATACCATCCTCGCKCCAATAACTCATGTCAACGGCAACGCACTCCGCAGCTGTGTATCCTGAATGATGCAGTTCCCGCCAATAGACGGGCGCGATTTGGGTAGCGTATCGGCACAAGTGATCGAGAGGCACGCCTGCAACTCGCTCACCCCCGCTAATCATCCAGCCGATGAAATATTCTTCAAATTCTTCCGGGGACACGACCTTTCGATCACGTTCGGCTACGAGACGCAAAAGCTGCGTGCTGACTGGCATCAAACCCTCTCAATGGTTGAGGCGCTGGCTTATCGGAGTCTTGGTGTTGACTTGCCTTCACCATTATGGATCGTTATTTTCGCCGGCCATCGACTTGGCCAAGGCAACCACGGCTCTTCTTACCTTCGGACCTCGAATTCGCCGGAAGGCGTGATTGAGCTCCCGCCCCTCTACCGTTTGTAAAAACAAGGATAATTCGTCAAATCTTTCTACGCTCTGGGATACCGGTTCCGTTGTACCTCCGTCGGGARAGAAGAAGGATATTGGAACCTGGAAGATTTCGCTTATCTGGTAAATCTTGCTGGGGCTGACCCGGTTTTTGCCATTTTCGTATTTTTGTATCTGTTGAAACGTGATGCCAAGCCGTTCGCCGAGCGCAGTCTGCGTTATCCTGAGAAACGTGCGTTGCAATCGTATTCTGGATCCAACGTAGATGTCCGTCGGGAGAGGCGTTTTCATAGAGCTCATCCTGTCGAGATACTGCCTGCCCTGTGGTCGACATGGCTATGACGTAAACCATTGTTCCGCGCCGCATTTAGAGCTCTCAACTTATGAATGCGCGGAAACGGCTGCGGTGTTGTGCACCATCTGGTCGCGGCTTTCAAGAAAACTCACGGTTTCAGACGCCGGCATCGCTTTGCCGAAAAGGTAGCCTTGGCCGATATCGCAACCGTGCTGCAGAAAGTACGCCAATTGGGAATTCTCTTCGATACCCTCGACAGTCGTCTTGATTTCAAGGCCCCGGCTGAGGTTCAGGAG
>NZ_JBFUBH010000209.1:0-1334 GCF_056405855.1 Pararhizobium sp. P1_E7
CCGAACGTCTTCAAGGGCTACTGGCGCATGCCGGAGAAGACCGCGGCCGAATTCACCACCGACGGCTTCTTCATCAGCGGCGATCTCGGCAAGATCGATCGCGACGGTTATATCCACATCGTCGGTCGCGGAAAGGACCTCGTGATTTCGGGCGGATACAACATCTATCCGAAAGAGGTCGAGGGCGAGATCGACCTGATCGACGGCGTGATCGAGAGTGCCGTGATCGGCGTGCCGCATCCGGACTTCGGCGAAGGCGTGACGGCCATCGTCGTGCGCAAGCCCGGCGCGAGCATCGATGAAAAGGCGATCGTCGCGGCACTCCAGGACCGTCTCGCGCGCTACAAGCAGCCAAAGCGCATCATTTTTACCGACGACCTGCCGCGCAACACGATGGGCAAGGTCCAGAAAAACGTCCTGAGGCAGCAATACGCCGATCTGTACGCCAGGACGTAAGGCCACCGCGCCCTCTGGGAGGAGGGCCGCGGCATCCCGCATCAATCTTGAAAACAACAACTACGGCGCGGGAGGCGTCGGAGGGAGGGGAATCATGGGTATCGAAATACTGTCCATAGGCATGCTCGTCGCAATGTTCATCATAGCAACGATCCAGCCGATCAACATGGGGGCTCTGGCATTCGCCGGCGCTTTCGTGCTCGGCTCCCTGATCATCGGGATGAAGACCAGCGATATTTTCGCGGGCTTTCCCAGTGATTTGTTCCTGACATTGGTCGCCGTCACCTATCTGTTCGCCATCGCGCAGATCAACGGCACGATTGACTGGCTCGTCGAATGTGCCGTGCGGCTGGTGCGCGGGCGGATCGGTCTCATTCCCTGGGTGATGTTTCTCGTCGCCGCTGTCATCACCGGATTCGGGGCTCTGGGGCCTGCGGCGGTCGCTATCCTGGCGCCGGTCGCGCTGAGCTTTGCCGTGCAATACCGCATTCACCCGGTGATGATGGGCCTGATGGTGATCCATGGTGCGCAGGCGGGTGGCTTCTCGCCGATCAGCATCTATGGCGGAATCACCAACCAGATCGTTGCAAAGGCCGGCCTGCCTTTTGCACCGACGTCCCTGTTCCTCTCCAGCTTCTTCTTCAATCTGGCGATCGCCGTGCTGGTCTTTTTCGTTTTCGGCGGCGCAAAGGTGATGAAGCAGGGCCCCGCATCGTCCGGGCCACTGCCTGACCTGCATCCGGAAGGGGTGTCTGCTTCAATCAGAGGGCATGGTGGAACGCCGGCGAAGCCGATCAGGGAGCACACCTACGGGACGGTCGGCGATACCGCGTCGACGTTGCGCCTGAACAATGAGAGAATCGTCACGCTGATCGGCC
>NZ_JBFUBH010000210.1:0-1326 GCF_056405855.1 Pararhizobium sp. P1_E7
GGCATTTGCCAGTCTGCTGATGCTTCCAGCTTCCCAGGCATCGATTGCTGCCGCTGCCACCGTCAAGAGCCAGGATCGACAAGACGCATTTCCAGGCGCGGAGGGATATGGAAGGACGGCCCAAGGCGGGCGAGGCGGAGCTATCATCGAGGTCACAAACCTCGAGGACGCCGGGACGGGCAGTCTGCGCGCTTGTGTGGATGCAAAAGGACCGCGCAATTGTATTTTCCGCATTTCCGGCGTCATTCGCCTGAAGTCCTCGCTCCTTGTGGGAGGCGAAAACTCTTTCCTTTCCATTCTCGGTCAAACGGCGCCGGGGGGCGGCATCGTGCTGACGATCGAGGAACCGAATGCCGCAAAATGGAATACGCCGCTTATCGTCAAAAACACACATGATGTCGTCATCCGGCATCTGAGGATACGCCCCCGCTTGTCAAATTCCATCAAGAATGTCGATGCGGTGACCGTCGAGKGCAGCGCCCGGGTCTATGTCGATCATGTATCGGGCTCCTGGGCTACGGACGAAAACATCAACGCCCATGCAGACACCACCGATCTGACGATTGCGAATTCGATTTTTGCAGAAGGGTTGAACAAGCACAGCAAATGCACATTGCTGGGCTCCGACCCGCACAAGCCGCAAAACATAACCTTTGTGCGGAACCTGTGCCTATCCAACCGCGATCGGAACCCGGACAACAATCACTACGGCGGCTCCTGTATCGAAATTATCAACAACGTCTTCTTCAACGCCAAATCAGAATGGGGCGAGATCTTTTCCCAGTTTCCGGGCGGCACACCGATTTCCTATGTGGGGAACTATTTCAAGGCAGGCCCAAGCACTGAGGAGATAACTTACGCCATTCATTCAAAGGAGATATTGAAGGCGGCAAATCCGCAGATTTATCAGGCCGGCAACATGTCGTGGGCTCCGCGATCCAAATCCATCGTCATGGTTGCCCCCGAAACTCRGCCTTACCTGGTCTCAAAGCCGCCATGCCCGCTGTCTGTAAAAGAGATTATTTCAGCGCCAGCCGCCTATGAAGACATCAGCAATCACGCCGGCGCGTTCCCGCGCGACAAACTCGATAGCGATTGGATTGCCGACATGGGGCTTGACGGCAAGGCTGGCCACGGCCGGATGGTCGATGAATCAGGAGAGTTGCCTCCAGTGGAGGAGGGGACTGCCTATGTCGATACGGATCATGACGGAATCGCGGATTCCATCGAGGCGGAACTGAGTGCAAAGGTCGGGGTCGACGACGCCTGGTCGATGAAAGAAGAGGGTGAATGGTCTCATTTCGACGAATTCATGCAGTGGCTCTC
>NZ_JBFUBH010000211.1:0-1324 GCF_056405855.1 Pararhizobium sp. P1_E7
GCTAAGACGAGCGCTTGGTGATATAGAAACAACTTGAAGTTCGACTCAATCAAGCTTCGAGCGTCAATTAGAGACGAAATTGGAACTCACGACGTGAGTCAGCTGGGGGCATGGAATGCGCATCGTCTTCATCGAGATCGAGAACTTCAGAGGAATCAAGAACTTTTCATGGGCGCCCGCAGCCGGCATGAACTGCCTTATCGGGCCAGGCGACTCTACCAAAACTACAATCCTTGACGCCATCGAGCTGTGCTTGAATCCGCGTTCTTATATCTTCGCTGACGATTGCGATTTCTACGATCTGAATATCAACGACCCCATACGGATCATCATCACGCTGTCTGGGCTCCCTCCCAGTTTCATCACTGAAGATCGCTACGGCCTTCATACGCGCGGTTGGGATCAAGCGGCAGCAAAGATTGTCGACGAGCCGGCCGTAGGCCTCGACGAGGCTCTCTCTATTATGGTCGTAATCGACCAATCGCTCGAAGCGCGATGGTCCATTCATAATGATCGTATAGACGCTGCCGAGAGCGACCCACCGACCGTGAGGTACAAAGATGCAAAGCAGTTGGCCACCAATCGGCTAGGCCCTTTCGCCGAAAGGCATCTCGGCTGGGGCCGAACGTCAGTGCTCACACGCATTGGCGAGGCGGGCGAAGGGTACAGTCTTCAGCTCGCAGAGGCGGGCCGCGCGGCTCGCATGTCTTTCAAGGCGGCTGATCAAGGTGTCTTCAAGAAAGCCGTGGACCGGGCCGAAGAACTCAGCAAGCTGTTTGCGGTTCCGGTTCGAGGCAAGTTCACCGCCGAACTCGACGTTCAGGGTGTCAGCCTCACGTCTGGAGGCATTTCACTTCACGACGGCAATCTCCCTCTACGCCGATTGGGCACGGGTTCCGCCCGCTTGCTGGTATCGGCCCTGCAACATGACGCAGGCCCGCCCCACATCGCGATCATCGATGAGATCGAGCACGGCCTAGAGCCGCATCGCGTCGCGCGCCTCCTTAAATACTTGAAAACGCCCAAGGTGAATGAAGGCGCCGGACAGCCTCAGATATTCGCCACGACGCATTCACCGGTCGTTATTCGAGAGCTGACCGCCGCGGATATCTTTGCCGTCCGCGCGAAAGGCGGCACCACTACTGTTGCCTCGGTCGCTGCGACGGCGAAAGACCCCGACACCGCACAACGACACCTTCGAGGGACCCCCGAAGCGTTCCTCGTCCGCAAGGTGATCGTGGGTGAAGGCCGGACCGAGCAAGGTATCGCACGCGGTCTGGACGACTGGTGGCAAACGCTGGAGGAGGATTCCTTCGCTTTGCAA
>NZ_JBFUBH010000212.1:0-1310 GCF_056405855.1 Pararhizobium sp. P1_E7
AAATCGGTGGTTCTGGCTGATCTGGATCGGATGATCATCACCTCTACTGCGACTATCGTGGCGTGTGCGATTGTCATGTGCCTTGCCGGCTGGTTCGTCGCGAGCCGCTTCAGCAGGCGCATCGCTGGTGCCATCAGCCAGACTACTGAATTGGCGCGAGGCAATTTTGACGTCGCCTTGTCCGACACCGCAACGAACGACGAAATCGGCGACCTTGCGCGCGCACTGGAGATCCTGCGCAATGCCGGAAGGCGCAAGATTGAACTCGAACGCGAGACAGAACTGTCTCGTGAGCAACAGGAAGCCGAACGGATTGAACGTGCGCGCATTTCTGAAGCACAGGAAGCTGAGGTGGAGTTTGCAGTCCACGAACTCGCAGATGGCCTAAAGAGACTGTCAGGCGGCGACATGACGGTTCGCTTGGGGCGACCCTTTACCGCTTCTCTCGACCCAATCCGCCTCAATTTTAATCACTCGGTTGAAACGCTCGAAGATGCCATGCTCGCATTCTCCGAGAACGCCAACACAATTCATGGCGGATCCGAAGAGATTCGAAATGCCGCCGACAATCTGGCCCGTCGAACTGAGCAGCAGGCGGCATCCGTTGAGGAAACTGCAGCGGCGCTCGCGGAAATCACGAGTTCGGTAAAGGACTCCACGTCACGTGCCGAGACCGCTGGTACGCGAGTTTCGCAAACCCGGGAAAGGGCGGAGCAGTCTGGTATTGTTGTCCGTCGCGCCGTCGATGCCATGGGTGCCATCGAGCGATCCGCCGACTCCATATCGAATATCATCGGCGTAATCGACGAAATCGCTTTCCAGACCAACCTTCTCGCCCTTAACGCTGGCGTAGAGGCCGCCCGTGCTGGTGAGGCTGGTAAGGGCTTCGCTGTCGTAGCGCAGGAAGTTCGAGAGCTGGCGCAGCGCTCTGCGCAGGCAGCAAAGGAGATCAAGGCTCTCATCAACACGTCGAGCGGTCAGGTTGCGGAAGGCGTTTCACTCGTTGGACAGACCGGTGAAGAGTTGGAGACGATCGTGCAAGAGGTCCAAGAGATTAATCGCCACGTGGAGGCCATTGTGGGTGCCGCGCGCGAACAGGCCAGCAGCCTTCAAGAGATCAATACCGCCGTCGGACAGATGGATCGGATGACCCAACAGAATGCTGCAATGGTCGAAGAATCCAATGCGGCGACCCACACACTTGCCAGCGAGGTCAGAGCCCTGACGAGCCGCCTGGAGCAGTTCCGCATCGGGCGCAACCAGGACGCGGGTCGCATGGCGGCGTAAAGGCATACAACATGCCCAAAAGG
>NZ_JBFUBH010000213.1:0-1303 GCF_056405855.1 Pararhizobium sp. P1_E7
CCCGTGTTTGTGAGTGCTCTGGTCATGCCTGGGGCAAGCGGATGGTGGTGCATCGTTTCCTCCTAAAGGAGCAGGTCTTCTGATCGATCGAATAACTAGTTGCATTCACAACTTTGTCAAGATAAAGTTTGATGGATGATAAGGCAGGAACGGTGATGCAGACGATTCTTCATGACTATTGGCGGTCTTCAGCGTCCTACAGGGTGCGGATAGGCCTAAATTTGCTTGGATTGCCCTATCGAAGCGTATCCGTTGATTTGCTTGGAGGGKGGCAGCGCAGTGCCGATTACCTCGCATGCAACCCTCAGGGGCTTGTACCCGCCCTCGAAATTGACGGCGTCATACTGACGCAATCACTTGCCATCCTTGAGTATCTCAACGAGACGCATTCCGCCGGTTGGCTTGGCTCGGCCTTGCTGGAGAAGGCCCGTATCCGGGCGCTAGCCTATGCGATTGCAATGGAGGTTCACGCGGTCTGCAATCTCCGCGTCGCGCGTTATGCAGTTTCGCTTGGCGGAACGACGCTTGAAGACTGGATAAAACATTTTATCCGTGATGGTCTTGCCGATTTCGAAGCCATGCTCGCCCAGAACAAACGCCCAAGCCAATACTGCCACGGCGGCGTGGTTAGCCTTGCCGATATCTGCCTTGTTCCGCAGGTTTACAACGCGACGCGCTGGAACGTGGATATGGCAGAGTTTCCAAAAACTGCGGCTATCGCCGCGCGGCTAGAAAAGCTAGAGGCATTTGCCGACGCCCACCCAGACAGGGCAAGTCCCCAATCGTGACTTGTTCCGAATCCTGTGGCACGTTAGGGCGGCAGGATATTGGAAGTCGGAATGGCAGAGCACGATACGGACCCGGAATTCGATCTAGAGCAGTTTCTCCCCTATCTGCTCAATCAGGCGGCAGAAGCAACCTCCCGCTCATTTCAAGCGGTCTATGTTGATCTTTACGGGATGACACGCACGCAGTGGCGCGTCATGGCCAACCTTGGCAAGTTCGGCGCGATGAYGGCAAAGGACATCTGCGACATCTCTCATATTGAAAAGAGCAAAGTTAGCCGAGCCGTTTCCACGCTTGAGTCGGCAGGTCTTCTCCTGCGAACGCCGAGCAAGGATGACCGACGGGCAGAATTTCTCAGTCTTACTGAGCATGGAATGACTGTGTTCCGCGATCTTGGCCATCGTGCAAACGAGTATGATAGAAAATTGCGGGCAGACCTTGGGGAGCAGATTTCTGCCGAACTTATCCATTTGCTGGGGATGCTGATGAAGCGTTGACGGCTACCCAACGCCCTGAC
>NZ_JBFUBH010000214.1:0-1261 GCF_056405855.1 Pararhizobium sp. P1_E7
TTGGCCTGCCCCCTGAAAAGTGATCCTTTTTGAAGTATGGCTTATGAGCCAAAGAAGGACATTGAAATGGCAGCGAAAAGACACAAGGCAGAAGAGATCGTCACGAAGCTTCGTCAGGTTGACGTGCTGAATGCGCAGGGCAAATCGATGGCGGAGGCGATCCGGTCGATAGGCGTAACGGAAGTTACATATTACCGCTGGCGCGCAGAATACGGTGGCCTGAAGGGCGATCAGGTGAAGCGTCTGAAGGAATTGGAGACCGAGAACGCYCGSCTCCGCCGGGCAGTTTCCGATCTGACCTTGGACAAGATGATCCTGGCGGAGGCTGCCAGGGGAAACTTCTAAGCCCCGCCCGCCGCCGTGCSTGCGTGGACCATGTCACCGAGGAGCTGGGCGTGTCCGAACGACGGGCATGCAGGGTTCTCGGCCAGCATCGTTCTACGCAGCGCAAGGTCGCAAAGACACCAGATGACGAAGCGGCATTGACCGCCGACATCACAGCGCTCGCCCTCCAATATGGCCGATATGGTTATCGTCGCATTACGGCGATACTGCACCGGGCGGGTTGGATCGTGAACGTCAAACGGGTCGAGCGGATATGGCGGCGTGAGGGGCTGAAAGTACCTTCGAAGCAACCCAAGCGCGGTCGGCTCTGGCTGAACGACAGTTCGTGCATCCGGCTTCGGCCGGAATATCCCAACCATGTCTGGTCCTACGATTTCGTCGAGGACCGCACGCACAATGGAAAGAAAATCCGCATGTTAAACGTGATCGACGAGTTCACGCGGGAATGCATCGCCATCAGGGTGGAAAGAAAGCTGAAAGCTGTCGATGTCATCGACGTCCTTTCCGATCTCTTCATCCTGCGCGGCGTCCCAGCGCATATTCGTTCTGACAACGGTCCCGAATTCATTGCCAAGGCGCTGAGGGAATGGATTGCAATGGTCGGTGCCAAAACGGCTTACATCATGCCGGGCAGCCCATGGGAGAACGGCTATTGCGAAAGCTTCAACTCGAAGCTCAGGGACGAACTGCTCAACGGAGAAATCTTCTACACGCTCAAGGAAGCGAAGATCATCATCGAGGGCTGGCGGCGACACTACAACACCGTGCGTCCGCACTCGTCACTGAACTACAAGCCACCGGCACCTGAAGCCACCGTGTGGCCGCGCGTCAGAACGGCCCAGCTTCAACGCCAGCAGTGGCGGTCAAACCCAGCATGCACTAACATTAAACCCGGATCACCCGATGGGGGCAGACC
>NZ_JBFUBH010000215.1:0-1247 GCF_056405855.1 Pararhizobium sp. P1_E7
GGTTCGTCATTGGCCATGACCAGCAGCTGGGCGAAATTCGGATTGCGCAGCTGCTGGTCGAGCGGCAGGAAGAAGCGCGGCGCACCCTCGCCGATATAGGTGGCGATGAACTTCTTGTCCTGGTCGTCCAGTATCTTCGCTTCGAGTGCCTTGGCCTGGGTCTCCACTTCCTTGATGCTGGTGCCTTCCGGCAGCCAGAGATCGACAAGGATTTCAGGCCGCGACGACTGCGGGAAGAAATTCTTCGGGATGAACTGGAACGCCCACAGGCTGGTGGCGAAGGTGACGAGCGTCAGGGAAAGAACGATGACGCGGTGGCGCACCGCCCAGCCGACGGTGGCGCGCAGGCGGCGATAAAAGCGCGTGTCGAAGACATCGTGATGCTCACCGGCATGCGCACGCTGCTTGAGGATCATATAGCCGAGCCAGGGGGTGAAATAGACCGCCACGAACCAGGAGACGACGAGCGCGATACCGACGACATAAAACAGCGAACGGACGTATTCACCGGCCGTCGAGGCTGCGAAACCGACCGGAATAAAGCCAGCCGTGGTGATCAACGTTCCGGTCAGCATGGGAAAGGCCGTCGAGGAATAGGCGAAGCTGGCGGCATCGAGCTTGCCCAGTCCCTCCTCCAGCTTTCGCTCCATCATCTCGACGACGATCATGGCGTCATCGACCAAAAGGCCGAGCGCGATGATCAGGGCTCCCAGCGAGATGCGCTGCAGATCGATGCCCAGTTCGTACATGATGGCAAAGGTGGCGGCGAGAACGAGCGGGATGGCAATGGCGATGACGAGGCCCGAGCGCCAGCCGATCGACAGGAACGACACGACCAGCACGATCACCAGCGCTTCGCCGAGCGCCTTCATGAATTCGCCGACGGCCTCTTTGACCACGTCCGGCTGATCGGCGATCTGATCGACCGAGACGCCATAGGGCAATGCGGTTTTGAAACGCTTGTAGGTTTCCTCGACTGCAGCGCCGACATCCGTCACCTTGTAGCCCTTGGCCATGACCACGCCGATCTGGACGCTGTCTTGTCCATTGAAGCGGTACTTGCGCTGATAAGGATCCTCAAGACCGGAGGACACCGTGGCGATATCGCCGAGGCGGGTGACCTCATTGCCGGATCGCAGCCGCAGTTCGCGGATATCGGACGCGCTGGTCAGCCCGCCTTCGACGGAAACGCGGACCGAACGGCTGCCGGTATCGACGGAACCGGCCGGATCGACATTGTTCTGCCC
>NZ_JBFUBH010000216.1:0-1203 GCF_056405855.1 Pararhizobium sp. P1_E7
TGATGCCGGTGAGCTTTTGCCGTACCGCCGTGAGGGCGAGAAGCTGCAGGTTATCGCCACTGCGAATTTCAAAGGGGGAAGTTCGAAGACGACGACCTCGATGCATCTGGCCCAT
This sequence comes from Pararhizobium sp. P1_E7, assembly GCF_056405855.1. NCBI lineage: Bacteria > Pseudomonadati > Pseudomonadota > Alphaproteobacteria > Hyphomicrobiales > Rhizobiaceae > Pararhizobium > Pararhizobium sp. P1_E7. Next base: position 116 of record NZ_JBFUBH010000216.1, read on the forward strand.
TTCCTCGGCTTGCAGGGCTACCGGGTGTTGTGCATGGATCTGGATCCACAAGCGTCCATGACGGCGCTTTTTGGTATCCAACCGGAATTTGATCTCGGCGAAAATGAGACTGCCTATGCGGCGATACGCTATGACAACGAGCGCCGAGCCTTGGCAGATGTCATTCGACCTACTTATTTCCCAGGCGTCGATCTGGTGCCAGGAAACCTCGAACTCATGGACTTCGAGTTTGACACCCCTTCCTACCTTACACAGAGGAATAGGGACGACCTCGGTCTCTTTTTCGAGCGGCTCAGCAATGCGCTGGCTCGTGTGGAAGATCGTTATGACATTGTCATTCTCGACACACCGCCATCACTTGGCTACTCGACGCTCGCAGCACTGTATGCTGCGACGTCGCTGATCGTGACGGTTCATCCAGCCATGCTCGACGTGGCGTCTTGCAATCAATTCCTCATCATGATTTCCGATCTTTCCGAGACGCTGGGCCAGTTCGGCGCCCAGTTTGAGCATGATTTCTTCCGGTTCCTTCTGACACGTGTGAATCCGAACGACGGACCGCAGAAGTACATGTCTGGAGTCATGCGACGTCTTTTTGGTGATGACGTACTCGTGTCGGAGGCTCTGGAGTCGACTGCTATTGCTGGCGCAGCCGTCGCTAAAAAAACGCTTTACGAGCTTGAAGTCGGCGAGGTTGGTCGGGAGGCGCTGAAGCGAGCGATCGAAAGCGCGGATCGTGTTAACTTCGAGATCCTTCACCTGATCCACAAGGTTTGGGGGCGTAGCGTATGAAAAAGAGCATACTTCAAAGAATGGCAGCGGATGCCGAAAACCGCGGTGATACGGCCCAGGTCCCTGAAGCACTGGACAAGGCTTTACCTTCTCGACGCCACTCATCGCCGGTCATTTCAAACGTGGGAAGAGTGCTCTCGCAGTTAACCGAGGACAGCATTATTTCCCTCGATCCCACGAAAGTGGAGCGCTCTCCTTACAAGGATCGCTTCGAAAATGACGAAGAGGCTGAYAGAGAACTTGAGGCGCTGAAGTTATCAATTGCAAGCGAAGGGCAGAAAATACCAATTCTTGTC
>NZ_JBFUBH010000217.1:0-1176 GCF_056405855.1 Pararhizobium sp. P1_E7
GATGCGAAGCTCGTCGCCGACGCGCTCAATTTCCAACTCGACATCGGTCCGGTCAAACGCCAGTTCGGCTGGGATACGCACGGCCTGCGAATTACCGTTTTTGAAAGCTTTCGTGGTGTGCATTGCGCTCATCCTTGTGTGTACGCGGATGTACATTAGCCTTTTATTGATCGAATGTACATCCTGTGCACACGGACGATGCATTTTTGGCTGTGGTGGCGCATAACGCACGAGGCGTGCTCAACTGTGCCGCATTGTGTTCTGCTCCACCGAACCCGCAAACGGGTGCGGCCCATTCGGGGTTACGATCTCTTACACGGCGCGTCCTCGTGTAAAAGGGCGAGAAGTTGAGAGCGCGACCCGCGCTCACATCTGTAAGGAGCATCCGCGAGAGGCGTATGCGCATCTTCTCCGTAACATGCCGCTCTTACGATAGGCCGGTGCTCGCGCCAATGGGCAAGCGCGCCAAGGCGCTGTCGGCCGTGAAGAAAAAACGGCTTTCACCGCCAGGGCGTCAAACCTTCCTTTTTTTCTCCCCGTCCGACCCATGACCCGATCCCCGCCCTACCGGGAGCGGGCTTACGCCCCCTCCCTTCGTTCCGAGGAACGTGTGAGCACGTCCTTCGGACCAAAGGAAGAAGGCTTCGCCCACCAGCGGGTTTGAAACCCCAAGCGAAACGGGACATCAGGAGACCGAAACCATGACGACGACCATCATCATCGAACTGAACAAGCTGGATGCAGACCCCAAGAACGTCCGCAAGACCTACTCCGCTGACAGCATTGCGGCGCTTGCCGCATCGATCAAGGTCAACGGCGTTCTGCAAAACCTTGTCGTGCGGACCGCTGAAAAGAAGGGCCGGTATTTCGTCACGGCCGGAGAGCGCCGCAGACGAGCATTGTTGCTGCTGTTGGAGCAGGGCGAAATTCAGAAAAACCACGCGGTCGAATGCAAAGTGCGCGACGGTGACGACGCCACCGAAATCAGCCTGACGGAAAATGTCATGCGCGAAGATATGCACCCGGTGGATGCTTACGAGGCCTTCAGCGCCTTGGCGGATCAGGGCAAGGCGATCCCTGACATTGCCGCCCGTTTTGGAACCACGGAAATCATCGTGCGCCGCCGTCTGGCGTTGGCGAAGGTCTCACCCAAACTGTTGGACCTCTACCGCAAGG
>NZ_JBFUBH010000218.1:0-1176 GCF_056405855.1 Pararhizobium sp. P1_E7
GCGACGATGCCGGCGCCGACGGTGCGGCCGCCTTCGCGGATAGCGAAGCGCAGCTTTTCTTCCATGGCGATCGGAACGATCAGCTCAACGGCAACGGTGACGTTGTCGCCAGGCATAACCATTTCCGTGCCTTCCGGAAGCGACACGATGCCGGTCACGTCCGTCGTGCGGAAATAGAACTGCGGACGGTAGTTGGTGAAGAACGGCGTATGACGGCCGCCTTCTTCCTTCGTCAGGATGTAGGCTTCAGCCATGAACTTCTTGTGCGGCTTGACCGAACCCGGCTTGCACAGGATCTGGCCACGCTCGACGCCGTCACGGGTAACGCCGCGAACCAGTGCACCGATGTTGTCGCCGGCCTGGCCCTGGTCGAGCAGCTTGCGGAACATTTCAACGCCGGTCACCGTCGTCTTCGACGTCGGGCGGATGCCGACGATTTCGACTTCTTCGCCAACCTTGACGATACCGCGCTCGACGCGGCCGGTCACAACCGTACCACGGCCCGAGATCGAGAACACGTCTTCGATCGGCATCAGGAACGGCAGGTTGATCGGACGCTCAGGCGTCGGGATGTAGGCGTCAACCGCAGCCATCAGCTCGCGGATCGCGTCTTCGCCGATCTTCTTGTCGCTGTCTTCAAGAGCAGCCAGAGCCGAACCCTTGATGATCGGAATGTCGTCGCCCGGGAAGTCGTACATCGACAGCAGTTCGCGAACTTCCAGCTCAACGAGCTCGAGCAGTTCGGCGTCGTCGACCTGGTCGACCTTGTTGAGGAACACGACGATTGCCGGAACGCCAACCTGACGGGCAAGCAGGATGTGCTCGCGGGTCTGCGGCATCGGGCCGTCGGCAGCCGAGCAAACCAGGATCGCGCCGTCCATCTGGGCAGCACCGGTGATCATGTTCTTGACGTAGTCGGCGTGGCCGGGGCAGTCAACGTGGGCATAGTGACGGGCTGGCGTCTCATACTCGACGTGCGCCGTCGAGATGGTGATGCCGCGGGCCTTTTCTTCCGGCGCTGCGTCGATCTGGTCATACGCCTTGAACTCGCCGAAATACTTCGTGATCGCGGCCGTCAGCGACGTCTTGCCATGGTCGACGTGGCCGATCGTGCCAATGTTAACGTGCGGCTTATTGCGCTCAAATTTGCTCTTTGCCATGGGGTCAAGTTTCCTG
>NZ_JBFUBH010000219.1:0-1165 GCF_056405855.1 Pararhizobium sp. P1_E7
GGCGTTCTTTTCCGTCGGCATGATGGATGAGATCTGCCCGCCTTCGACCGTCTATGCGGCATACAATGGCTATGCCGGCGAAAAGGGTATTCGAAACGCTCACCTATTTCGACTGCGTGAATTTCGCGAGGCGGGCCAAGGCGAAGGCGTTCTTTTCCGTCGGCATGATGGATGAGATCTGCCCGCCTTCGACCGTCTATGCGGCATACAATGGCTATGCCGGCGAAAAGGAAATAATTGAATACGACTTCAACAATCACGAGGGTGGACAGGCATTTCAGGAGCGAAAGCAGATGAAATGGCTTGGCAGCCTCTTCGATATGGTGTGATTGTTTCAATGCAGTCGAAGACAAGGCCGCACCAACTCCGTGCTGGTGCGGCCTTGCCTTGTCGGCGTTTCTAGGCAGTCGTCTTCAGTATCCCAGGGCGATCCCGTCCTTGCGCGACTCCGATGCGCCTGTCAGGGTGCCGTTTTCCCAGTCGATGTACACGACCTGTGCGCCGCCGATCGGATCTTCTGCGGGCACGATCTCGAAGCCCCGGCGGATGAGTTCGACTTGGATTTCAACCGGGACCGTATGCTCCGCCTCGACACGCGGATTCTTGCCGCCGACGGGGATCAGGCGCGGCAGGTCGATCACATCCTGCAGGTCCATGCCGTAGTCGACGACCTTGGAGATGAGATGCGCATGGCCCATGGCCTGATAGTAGCCGCCCATCACGCCGAAGGACATTTCCGTGCGCCCGTTCCGGGTCATCATGCCGGGGATGATGGTGTGGAGAGGCCGCTTTTCGGGGGCGATCATATTGGGATGCCCGCGTGTCAGCGAGAAACTCTGGCCGCGATTGTGCAGGATCACGCCCGACTCCGGTGCGACAAGCCCGGTGCCGAAGCTGTCGAAGATCGAGTTGATGAAGCTGACTGCATTGCGGTCTTCGTCGATGATCGAGATGTAGACCGTGTCGCGATGCAGCGGCATCTCGAAGTCGGGCAGCTCGGTGAGTGCTCGAGTCAAATCGATCTTCTCGGCCAGTCCGCACGCGAAGGCGGTTGAAAGCAGTTCATCGATCGGGACGTTTGCATTGGCCGGATCGGCAATCCAGGCATCGCGGGCGGCATAGGCGAGGCGGGTCGCTTCGATTTCGAGGTGCAGCCGGTCCGCCG
>NZ_JBFUBH010000220.1:0-1163 GCF_056405855.1 Pararhizobium sp. P1_E7
CGATTGCTCGGATGGCCCTTKGACTTAGCTCGCAGTTTCGCGCGATGCTCGCGATCTGAAAGCGCAGGAAGTCAGGAGCATCTTCCCGAATGGAAATCTCCGGCTCAGTCCCTCTGTATCCATGTCTATCGGAAAAGAATCGGTTCATTTGGCCTCCTTCATAGCATCTCCCGTAAAGGATGTGCTCATTTTGAGTTCAGGAAAGCAACCGAATCTGCATATCTTGAGAGAAGCTTCGACGAGGTCCAACAATACAGGGAAATGTCACCTTCGATCCGCTTGCATTCGCAGAGCCGGTGCTGAATCCTGAAATCGCCGAGATTCTCGATCTGGAAAGCGGCGAATTCTCCGATGTCGCCACGTTCATTTCAGAAAGGCGTTATGATCGACTGGTCGACGAGCGCGTTTCGATACGCGAGAATTTGGCGAACAGCGCACGATTTGGCTGTGCACTCTGCGCAACGCCGGTTTATCTGGTCGCCTCGCCCGAGAAGCCGAGAAGCCGAGAAGCGTTTTTTCTTCAGGCATCGCCGCGAGGATGGGTCTTGCCCCTCAATCGCTCGATCGGCATTGGCGCGCCACGAAATTCGGGCATTGAAGTACGATGGGCAGCGCGAGAGCTGTGCCCATCGAACAATCAAAGAGCGTGTTATCCGAAGCCTGGCATGCGATCCCTCCAACAGCGAGATCCTTTCGGAAAGGCAGTGGCGCTCGACTCGAGATCCTGGCAGCCGTCGACAACCAGATGTTCAGGTGGAAAGGGCGAGGGAGATGTGCGTCCTATAAGTGCGTTCGTGAGAACACACTACGAGCTCTCTCAAGGTGACGTCTCAAGTTGGGTCATGGCCTCATTGAATTTTTGAAAAGCGACGATCACCTGATCAACAGCAAAGTCGAGCGCTCTGCCGTAACCGTCATTCGTCAGGCTGTTGTCAAAGCCGAGCGACTCTAGGGCTTTTAGACAGTCTCCTGGCGTCTCATGTGCATCTGCGATTCGAAGATCATTGTTGACGAACAACGGGGCCATATCGGAGTTGCGCGCCTTCCAATTAATATCCTTGGCACAATCCCGAAAGCCATCCAGATCGTCACCCCTGTTATTGAGGCCTGAAATCAGGTTCAGCACAGCTTCCATGAGTTTGAGTGTACGAAGGTCTTTAAAC
>NZ_JBFUBH010000221.1:0-1124 GCF_056405855.1 Pararhizobium sp. P1_E7
CGCCCAACTGGCTGCATATTCCGATCGGCTATAATGGCCGCGCCTCGTCGGTGGTGGTCTCTGGCACTGACGTGCGTCGTCCTTGGGGACAATTAAAGGGCCCCGATGATGTGGTGCCGCGATTTGCTCCGTCGCAGCGCTTCGATATCGAACTGGAAATTGGCGCGGTGGTTGGCCTGCCCTCTAAAAGTGGGCAACCCGTCACCGTGGCCGAAGCGGATGCGATGATTTTTGGATACGTGCTCCTGAACGATTGGTCGGCGCGTGACATCCAGGCATGGGAGTATCAGCCGCTTGGACCATTCCAATCGAAGGCGACTGCCACGACAATCTCGCCCTGGATCGTGATGAAGGCGGCCCTTGAGCCTTTCCGTATCTCCACACCGGTACGTGAAGTGCCGCTTCTGCCACATTTGGCGGAACCGGGGCCGCTGCTCTACGATATCTACCTCGACGTCGGCCTTACGCCTGAAGACGCCGCCGAAACCATCCTCAGCCGCACCAACTACCGGGAAATGTATTACTCGGCAGCCCAGCAGCTCGCCCATCATACAACCGCTGGCTGCCCGATGAATACCGGCGATCTTCTCGGCTCCGGTACGATTTCCGGACCGCTGAAGGAAAATCGCGGCTCCCTGCTTGAGCTGAGTTGGGGTGGCAAGGAGCCGCTCACGCTTGAGAACGGAGAGACGCGCAGCTTCCTTCACGACAACGACATCGTCACCCTGCGCGGAGTAGCGAAGGGAGACGGCTACATCATCGGTTTTGGCGATTGTACGGGACGCATTCTTCCGGCACTCGCCGACCCTTACTCACGACAAGGATAGTTCCATGGCCAAAGCATTTGCTTCGCAAGGCGACCTCGCCGACAAGACGATCAGCTTCACAGAAGTCGGGGAGGGGCTTTATGCCTTTACCGCCGAAGGCGATCCTAATTCGGGCGTCATCATCGGTGATGACAGCGTGATGATCGTGGAAGCTCAGGCCACTCCGCGTCTGGCGCAAAAGGTGATCGACTGCGTCCGCACCGTCACCGACAAACCGATCAGCCATGTTGTGCTGACGCACTATCATGCGGTGCGGGTGCTCGGGGCCAGTGCCTTCAACGCCGGCCAGGTGATCAT
>NZ_JBFUBH010000222.1:0-1111 GCF_056405855.1 Pararhizobium sp. P1_E7
GCGCCTATGAGCCGCTCCTGCCGGGCACTATCCATCTGGCAGCACCGTATGCCTATCGCAACCCGTTTAATACCAATGATCCGAAGCTGATCGCAGACGCCATTATCCGGCAGTTCGCCGACGAGATCGCCTTTAATGGCGCGGACACTATTGCTGCCCTCATCATGGAGCCCGTACTTGGCGCCGGAGGCGTCATCGTTCCACATGAGAGCTTGATGCCTGGGCTGCGCGCGCTCTGTGACAAAAACGGAATCCTGCTGATCGCCGATGAGGTCATCACTGCCTTCGGCCGCACCGGTGCGTGGTCTGGAAGTCGGCTCTGGGGCGTTCAGCCGGACATGATGTGCACGGCGAAGGCCATCACCAATGGCTACTTCCCTTTCGGCGCTGTTATGATCGGCAGTCGCATCGCGGACGCTTTCGAAGCTGACCGTACAGCCATGGGGAACATCGGTCATGGCTATACCTACTCCGGTCACCCTGTTGGCGCCGCGGCGGCCATCGCCTGCCTTGCCGAGACGATCAAGCAGGATCTTCCCCCGAATGCCGCTGCGCGCGGTGTGGAACTGCTCGATGGCCTGAAGGATTTGCAGGCCCGATACCCCATCATCGGCGATGTACGCGGCAAGGGTCTGATGTGCGCGCTCGAACTGGTCGCCAACAGGGACGATAAGACGCCAGCCGGGAAAGATGTCGTGGGCAAGGTCTATCAGGGCGCCTATGACGCCGGCGTGATGATCCGCACGTCGGGCAACAACATCATCTTGTCGCCGACGCTGATCATTTCGAAGGCCGATGTCACGCGTATTCTTGATGCTCTCGATGCAGGGCTGAAGTCCACGCAAAACTGATCATTCTCGGTAACCGGGAGGCTGGACCTCCCGGTTACCGAGGCTATCAAAGAAATTCTAAGGCATGCGTCACGGAAAGCAGGGCTTCGAAATCAAGCCTTAGCAGCACGAGCCTTTGTCTATGAGACAAACGGGACGCGAGCCGCAGCAGGGGATCACCTCCGGTCTCAGCCTGCCAGCTCCGCCAGACCTGCGTAGAGGAGAAGGGCCTGCGGATTAGCCAGCGCTTCTTGATTCTTGACTGGCCGCCCATGCACAAC
>NZ_JBFUBH010000223.1:0-1089 GCF_056405855.1 Pararhizobium sp. P1_E7
ATCTCGACTCTAGTGATATGAACGCGCTCCAACGCGCGCTCACGGATGCCGGCTACCTTGGGGACTCATGGGTAAGAGCGGCGCGGTTCCTCATTGAACAGTTTCAGCACGGTGGGTGCGACGAACAAAGCCTTACACTTGCGCTGCAGAAGCGCGAGCGGCTACTGAACCGTGATCAAATGGATTGCGATGATCTCGCCCAATGGATGAACGACGGGGGCGCTTRATCACGCTGTCGGTGATCCCCTGCGCTTCTGTTTTCAGCGCCGCCGTCCCTGATTCAGAACGAGGACGCCGACACGTCAAACCAAACATTGCCTTTCGCTAAATCAATCATGAACGGTCGTTGAACGAACAATGCACGGTTGCCGAACTACTGCAGCGCAGTCCGTCTTTTTGATGATGGAAGGCGGCTACGTAAGGCATCGCCTCGAATGGGTGCCTACATCGACACGACGAGCAAAAAAACTAACAAGCCTATTWAGCCTGTCAAAGTCGTGCGGGCCCTATGCATAAAGAAACCGGCCACTGCGAGATACAGAAATCAGAGGCCCATTGCCTAATAGATTATGTGCTCCGTATTCATGCCACTACCGCCACCTCTCGCATCGCGCTGGCGCAGGCAGTGATAATAGTTCATCTCGCTACAGATTTCAGCAGGACGGTCTGGCCGATGCTGCAACCAGCATCACCGCGAATCTGCCAATTGCGGCGTGTCAGTGCCCGCTGATAGCCGCTCTAAGTCTCGTCTGGCCCGACGAGCAGACTGAACAATCCACATTGCAAATGGCTTAGGCTGACGACGCGAGTGCCTTCTGCCTCTCTGCCTGTGCCCGATGTTACACGCGAACCGCCACGACCCTGTTACGTCACTCTGATAGGTTATGCTGAAAAAAGGGAGAAACGCAGTGGCACAAGAATTGACCATGTCCGAAGTTTTAAGAGACCCCCTGATACGACAGTTGCTGCGCGCTGACGGGATTCCTCTGGGATCGTTCGCAGTGATACTCGAAAAGGCCGCAAACAGACGGAACGCCCAGGCCGCCGCTATCGCCATCACGCCGAATGAACCAGCCGCGAACATGGCCC
>NZ_JBFUBH010000224.1:0-1087 GCF_056405855.1 Pararhizobium sp. P1_E7
GGATGAGAACAGGTGCAACGCCGTCGCATTCGCCTGCTTCGGCGAAATCGTCTCCGGCAGTTTGGCGATATCGGCCACCGAACGGAGCACCGGGTAGCCAGGGATGCTCGGATAGACGGCCTCGGCTCCCGCGGCAAAGAGCACCTCGGCCAACCGGGCAAGCCCGTCGGCTAGCTCCTTCAGATCCTGCTGATGAAGTTCGACCCGTACGAGGGGGTCCCGAAAACCGGGCAGGCTCCTGACCTTGCCGACCCCTCCGGTACTTTGCACATAGTATATCGCCATGCGGCGCCAGTCGCGATCGACCGCCTCCATCATCTCGGGATGCGTTGCCATCGCAAGAGCGAGTGCCGGACGCTTGCTCATCGAACAACCCATGCTGAAACGCGGATCGAATTCCTTGATCTGGTGAACGGGTTCGAGTTCGCCGGGTATGTTTATGTCGTCCCGGAACAACGCGACGGCTTTGAGCATCGGATGAAACCGCAGACTGTTGCCGACATTCGTCTTCAATCCGGAGCGGCGCAGAAGCCACGGGGTTTGCACTGCGCCTGCGGCGACAAACACGGTCTTCGCTCTCAGCTCAAGCTGCCGCCGGCTTGCGCCATTCATGGAAAGCGCACTGACCGTCCAGCTTCCGGAAACCCGCGAAATTCTCGTGGCGCGAGTACCGGCCATCACGACCCCGCCCGCCTTCATGAAACGAGGCACAAACGTCTCGGACATGGATTGTTTGCGGCCGGGGGAACCCGTCGTAATGTCCGTTGCGTAGGCATACAGGCGGGGAACCTCAAGACATGCCCAATCGAGGTTGCGAGCACCTTCTGCGAGGCGAGCCGAAAGTTGGGGTGCTGGACCGGGCAGGTATTGCACCTTGGCAACCTCCTCGCACGCCGCAAAGTGCGGATTGAGCTCCGACAGCGTCAGCGCATCGACCCGGTAGTCACGCCGCCAGTTGTCCAGAACGTCAGAAGAAATGCGATGATAAAGGCCGCGATTGATCTCGCTGCCACCCCCGACGCAGCATCCTTCGACATAGGCAATTTTTGCCGACCCGAACCCTATGTTGACCCCAGCATTTCGGTAC
>NZ_JBFUBH010000225.1:0-1039 GCF_056405855.1 Pararhizobium sp. P1_E7
GCCGATAACGATGAGGTTGCCGAGGTCGTTTTCGTCCATCGCTTCGAGGCACTGGCCGACAACCGTTTTTTGGTGAAGTTTGGCGTCGGCGGGCAATGCCTTCCAGCTCACGCATTTGGGTCGGGAGCCCAGGTCGATCTGATTGTTGCGCTCCAGTCCGGTGCGAACCGCGCCGAGCCACTCGGCCAATTCTTCGTTGTTCTCCTTCTTCCAACGCCAGGGCGTAAGCAGCTCTGCGGTAGGTTGGAATGTGGGGAAGACGTCGGTGGTCCAGTCAACGGGCCGCTGGTTGCCAAAGTCGAAGATCGCCTGCATGGGATCACCAAAAACGCACGTCGGCAGAAGGTTCGCCAAGCGTTCAATGACCTTATGCTGTTGCAGGGTGCAATCTTGGTATTCATCGACGAAGCAGCCGCCATATGAAGCTATCAGCACGCCGTCGACCGCTCCACTGTCAAGGAGGCGTGCTCCGGCCGAATAGACGCCGTCCCATTCCGCAGTCGTTGTCGGGGCGGTAGCAATGATCCCCGAGCGCTGCGGAAATGAAGCCGCAAACCGCAGGCACCATCCCGCGATGGTGTCGATGCGGTACTTGTCGGTCGGAACGAGATGTTTCTTCATCCGCCGCGTGAGGGCGTCAACACCGGCATGCGTATGTGTGAGGATCAGCCGTCGCCGACCCGAGATCGCAACGGCGAGAGCGATCTGTTCTGTCTTGCCACACCCAGCGGCGGCTACGATGCTTCCACGGCGGATGCTGTCGGCGAGCCGAGCGATTTCCTGATCATGCACCATCAACCCAGTTCCGTATCGCGACGATACCCTTGACGAGGGGCGTGTTGGGGATGGCTGCAAGGTTTGGCCCGATCACGGCTGAGAGCCGTTCGCCGCGCGTGATGTCCTTGAACCAGCTTTTATCTTTCGCGACCTTGCCAAGAATGCGGCGTACTTGCTCCGAATCACGGTCGTGGCCCAGCTTCGCGTCGGTGGCTGTTGGCTGACCGGCGGCGGACAAGGCGTTGTCCATGACGGCCATGAC
>NZ_JBFUBH010000226.1:0-1035 GCF_056405855.1 Pararhizobium sp. P1_E7
TCCGTGCCCCAGATATCGACACCGATGGAGGACATCGGCATGCGGATGCCGTTCTTCAAAATCTTGTCGAGCGATGCGGCCTCAACGCGTTTGCCGCGAAAGCAGCCGTTGAGATCGCATGTTGCCGCCAGAACGTAGGCGCCACGATCTGCGGCCTGTCTGGCCGGCTGTGCTTCGTTCGTCATGATGTACTCCGTGAGGGCTTCGGCTTCGTATGGGTTTCGTTGTAATTGCCAATGGCGAACATCGGGTGTCGTAAGGGCCGGGCGGTGTCGGCTGTAGCCTTACCAGTGCCGGTAAAATTTGCGGGGGGCGGCGAGAGATGTTTCATGCCGCTCTTACGTCGGTTTGCGAGAAATCGTTGCCTTTGTTGAGCGGCGGCCCGCCGGAAAGCGCGATCTCAAGCATGGTGGCGGCCGAGAGAAGCTCCTATTTTGCTATATTCCACCTAACTGGCATATCTTGCCGGCAAATGCACGATCCGGCGCCGCAAATTCCAAGGCTGATACCTGTCGGCGTTCGCCATTGCGGATCGCAGGGGAAGGCGAGTGCCACAACCTTCCTTAAAATGACGCCCAAAAAAAAGGCCCCCAGTAGCGGAGGCCCTGAATTTTGAAGGTATCAACCTCCAGAGGGGAACGGTTGAAGGCGATGGACCGGGAGGAGAGGGCCTCGGAAACTTCAACCGTCAACAGTATGCTCGATACAGCGTCCAAGAACAACGAATGGTGTCCTGCGATCGCCATTGAACTAAACGTTTTGCCCAAAGTCCGATCCTAACCGGCATTTTTTTACTCAACGCACACACGTTTACCTTTCCGGCATCTTCTGTGCGTTGAGAGAATGCCTGCACGCTGCCGGTTCGCGTCGAGTGCTAGAACCCACGTCACGCTGCATGCGGACAACGCAGGAAGCGCATGTTTTCCCGTCGGATTTTTCCATCTCCTCAATGATCTGCAGTCTCGAATTTCCGCAATCGCTGTCACGGATAGTCTGCGGTTGCTTTTGTCTACTAATTTTATGGATAATAATGCC
>NZ_JBFUBH010000227.1:0-1016 GCF_056405855.1 Pararhizobium sp. P1_E7
GATAACAATCACACCGCGACATGGAGCGGCAATGCCGCCGGCACCTATGGCAGCTTCGTCATCTCCGCCGCCGGTGTCTGGACCTATAGYCTCACCGATGCCAGCGTCAAYAATCTGGCCGAGGGCGAGACCCGCACCGAGACCTTCCTGGTGACGGTGACCGACGACAAGGGCGCCACCGAYACCGARACSGTGACGATCACCATCAACGGCACCAACGAYGCGCCGGTGATCGGTGCYGCCTCGGWGATCKCMGGYGCSGTGACCGAGACYGGCCTGGCCGCCAACGACGAAACGCCGGTGACCGGGCCGCTCAGCGCCWCCGGCACCATGGTGTCGAGCGATGTCGACAACAATCACACAGCGACATGGAGCGGCAATGCCGCCGGCACCTATGGCAGCTTCGTCATCTCCGCCGCCGGTGTCTGGACCTATAGTCTCACCGATGCCAGCGTCAACAATCTGGCCGAGGGCGAGACCCGCACCGAGACCTTCCTGGTGACGGTGACCGACGACAAGGGCGCMACCGACACCGARACSGTGACGATCACCATCAACGGCACCAATGACGCGCCGGTGATCGGTGCYGCCTCGGWGATCKCMGGTACMGTGACCGAGACCGGCCTGGCCGYCGACGACRWMACSCCGGTGACCGGGCCGCTCAGCGCCACCGGCACCATGGTGTCGAGCGATGTCGATAATGGCGCGACCGCGACATGGAGCGGCAATGCCGCCGGCACCTATGGCAGCTTCGTCATCTCCGCCGCCGGTGTCTGGACCTATAGCCTGACCGATGCCAGCGTCAACAATCTGGCCGAGGGYGAGACCCGCACCGAGACCTTCCTGGTGACGGTGACMGACGACAAGGGCGCMACCGATASCGAAACSGTGACGRTCACCATCAACGGCACCAACGATGCGCCGGTGATCACCTCGGGTCCCGGCACCGGTTCGGTGAACGAGATCGCCGACGGCGCCATTGGCGAGACCACGGCAAACCTGACGGCGACCGGCGC
>NZ_JBFUBH010000228.1:0-996 GCF_056405855.1 Pararhizobium sp. P1_E7
GCTTCCCGTTGGCCAACCGAATATGAACAACGGCAGCGTCCAATTTTGCGCCCATTTTTCCTGTGCTACTCAGCCCCTCACGAACGGCAATCATCTCACGCTGAGACACCGAGAAAGTAACATAAATTGGATCCTGGGTGACGATGGTCGCAAGCACTTCGTTCGGCGAGCCGATATAGTTACCGGCGGAATACTGGGAACGGCCTATACGGCCCTCCATTGGAGCACGGATCTGTGTATACCCTAGGTTCAGTTTGGCTTTTTCCAAAGCGGCCTGAAGCTGCGTGAGATTTCCTTTGGCTTCCCGCTGGTTGGCAAGCGCCACGTCCAATTGGGATTGAGATGCTGCACCTTTTGCAACAAGAACGCCTTGCCGCTTGGTTTCAATATCGGCCAGCGCAAGTGCGGATTTTCCCGATTCAATAGCGCCATTGGCCTGATCGATGGCCGCTTCATACGGTCCTTGCTCCATTGCGAAAAGCAGGTCACCTGCTTTCACATGCTGGCCTTCGATGAAGAGTTTTTGCTCCAGAAAACCCACAACGCGCGCTCGCAAGTGGACGATGTCCTTAGCTTCAACGCGTCCGCTAAAGGAAATGGTGGGTTTCAAGTCTTTCTTGATTGCTCTGACGACGGATACCGATGGAGGCGGTCCGGCGGATTGATCGTTTCCCTGCGCGGGAGAAACCCAGCTAAGTGCCATGGAAAAAAGGAGATATGTCGCTGCTCCAAATGATTGATGGGCGTGCTTATGCATCGTATCCCCTCTTCAAATGTAAGTTTTTGCTACCGGCTCGAACTCCCCCGTCGCGAGACGCCGGCCGATCTACAACCCTGTATTTATCCGCCTCCGTTCAGTTACCGTCAAGACAATTGCGCAACCGGAAGGCAGCCTGAAATTCCGTTGGACGTCCAATCCGGCACGGACAAAACAGGCTTGACTAACTCCCCGCGATCAAAGGGCCGAAACACAGTTTTGTGGCGTTGGTGCACATC
>NZ_JBFUBH010000229.1:0-981 GCF_056405855.1 Pararhizobium sp. P1_E7
AAATGGTATATTGGCCGTTATAGAACGGGACTTGCTCGGGGGAGGGCCGAGTAATTTCTGTGGGAGGCAATTGTCGGATCGAGACACTAAATGTGCATGGCAGAAGAATGAATCGCTATCCGATGTTCGGTCCGCAGCTTCTGATCAGCTTCGTGGCGGTCTGCGAAACCAGCAGCTTTACCCGCGCTGCCGACCGGGTCTCGCTTTCGCAGTCAACGGTCAGTCAGCAAGTCCGCCGGCTGGAGGAGCTCCTGGGCAGGACGCTCTTCGCACGCACCTCGCATGAGGTTCGGCTTACCGAAGAGGGTATCAAGCTTCTGAGCTATGCGCGCCGCATCATCGCGCTCAACGAGGAGGCGCACGACGCGCTGACCGGTCCCTGGCGCGACGGTGTCCTTCGGCTCGGCATGCCCGAGGATTTCACCGTGCCGACCGTCGATCTGCTGGCGGCCTTCAAGCGCGAGCATCCGCATCTCCGGCTCGACGTCACCAGCGGGCTCAGCTTCGACCTGCACCAGGGCTATCTTGCGGAGGAGCTGGATCTGGTCCTCGTCAAGCAGCACCGCGTGCATCTGCCGCGTGCCAGCAGGCCGGAGCCATTGCTTTGGCTCGACAGCCAGGAACATCCGGCAATCGAACAATCGCCGGTGCCACTCGCCGTTTTCCCGGTGAACGGCCTCTACCGCGAGGAGTTGTGTCAGACGCTCGACAGTCTCGGCATCCGCTGGCGCGTCAGCTATAGCAGTGCCGGTCTCGCCGCGCTTGCCGCGGCTTCCGCCGCCGGCCTTGGCCTCAGCCTGCTGCCGGCAAGCTGCCGCCTACCCTCGCACCGCGTCCTGGGGAGCGCCGAGAGGCTGCCGCCGGTCGAGGATTTCGAACTGGCCCTGTTTTATCGTGACGCCGCCGCCGCTGCCACGCTCGACCTTGCGGAACGGCTCATCGCCTTCTGCGGTCTCACACGCTGAACTGCCATCATTGGCA
>NZ_JBFUBH010000230.1:0-969 GCF_056405855.1 Pararhizobium sp. P1_E7
GCATTTTCGCACCCAACCGGTGTTTTCAGAGATGCAGAAGCTCTACTGCGCCGAGGGCCACCCCCTCTTCGCCCTGCCCGACGCCGACCTCACCGACGAGGTGCTCGCCGCCCAATCCTTCGCCGGCCGCACCTACATGCTGAACGAGACGATCTGCGGCATGAATTTCACCTGGGCTGCGGCAACACCGCATATGGAAGGAACCTTGCTCCTCCTCCTCTCCGGCGCCTATATCGGCTTCCTGCCCGACCACTACGCTGACGAGTGGGTCCGCGCTGGCCGTTTGCGGATGCTCCTGCCGGAACGCATGTCCTTCGAGGACATGTTCCACATCGCCTACCCCCGCAACAAACCCTCCCGTGCCGCCGAAACGCTGGCGCGGGCCATCACCGAAAGCGTCAGGAAATCACACTGACCGCGACAGTCCAGGAGCTCCCCCATGACAAGGCACCTGGAGCCACAGCCCCCGCGGCCGTTGTGGTGCGTGGGCCGGTCGAACTTGAACAGGACTTGGCGGTATAGATTGTGAGTATCGGTGGAATCGCGGGCAGGAATGCGTTCGGTATCGCAGAGCAGATCCACGCGGCGCTTCATCTGAGCAATTATGCTGATAAGTAGCCATAAAACCGCACGGCACATTGGCGGTTAACAATGACTGATAATGCCGGCTTATCGTGCGTAGTGATTTCCGACCGGCATCCGGCGAAGAATTCAACCTCCGTACTATCCCAAAGCAATGGTTGCTGTTTCGTGAACAGACGTCTCCCGACTTCGCCGTCTTCCCGTCCGAGCGCGGTTGTCCGCTGGTCCGTCCGTTAGCCAAATGGCCTTGTTTTTGCGGCCCAAACCCGCATAGATAGCTAGACAGGCTAGATTGGAGCGGACTATGGAATGGCAATTGCAAGATGCGAAGAACCGGTTCTCCAAGGTCGTTCAAAAAGCAAGGTTCGAGGGTCCCCAGACCGTGAC
>NZ_JBFUBH010000231.1:0-952 GCF_056405855.1 Pararhizobium sp. P1_E7
CGCCGATTGATGTCAAGCCACAGCACCCAAATCTGGAGATTCACTTCAATCTCTGGCGAGACAACCCGTCAAAGACCAACTTCCTCGACATCGGGCTTCGGTTATCGAATATCAAATCGGTCAAGCGAATTTACCTGTATTTTCCGGTAGCGCTTCAACTCGATCAGTTTCAAGATCTGAGCGATGTGATGGCCTATGGGCAGACGCTAGACGCGGTCTTCAACATGGTCGTCGAGGTCGGGAGTAAGACCGATCTGGGATACGAGACTTCTACTAACGGCGAACCTTTCGTGACCGTTCACAAAGTGAAGGTCGGCGACGATCTTACGTTGGCTCCAGTTGAAGACGGCTTAAAAGGGCCTGGCTCCACGGTTACACTCAACGAGGCGATCTGCAAGCGCATGCGAGGGGCTGGGTCTGGGCCACAATATGTTCGGCTTCGGCTGCACCTCACAGGTAAATCCAAGTCGCTGTTCACCCAAGAGATCATTGGTCAGGAAAAGGTATTTGTGAGTTCGTCACAGCGTCTGGAGTTGACGGAGCTCAGATTAAACGAACAGCGAAGCTTCCCACATTCAATTGCCAAACGAGCCTCCGCCAATGCATTCACGATCGTCCGTGTCCATTACTTTCTGATACGCGAGCTCGGTCATGCACTTGTTACGCAGCACGCCCCCTTGCGGAAAGTTCGTAGGCTCGAGGCCAAGTTGTGGGCGTCTTATTTGCGCGGGCGTGAGATCGCCGCGCGAGACGCGACCGAAGAGGAGCGGCTTCTGTCGCGACTGATGATCTATCATTGGCGAGAAGGCTYGAAAGAGGAGCCAATCCAAGACTTCACGGCATTCGCTAGTTTTCAGGCAAACACTCCTGGTCTGCTGTTCTACATGATCGGAGTTGTGCTACTCGGTGCAATCGGAAGTGCGCTGAATGACTGGGGAAAGGCCTATTGGGG
>NZ_JBFUBH010000232.1:0-898 GCF_056405855.1 Pararhizobium sp. P1_E7
TGCAAGCATTTTCATCTTGTCATGGACCGAGCAGTAGGTCGGGTGAGCGGAGTTGCAGTGGTAGCATTCAAAGAAATTCTCGACGACGAGCTTCCAGTTGGCGGCTGTCGGATAAAGTTTTCGCGCCGCTATCTTCGCGGACGCCAGACCTTGTCCGCGCAAAAGCGCGCCGAAGGGAGCGCAGAAGGTGTCAAAGTCAGGGGGAGTCCCTTTCATGAAGTTCAGGAAGATGAGGCCTTCGAACACTCGAACATGAGCTGGCGCCAAAGCGACATTTGTCGGATCGAAATCCGACGGCATGAGATGAGCACCGCGAAGCTTGCCGTTCAGGTCGTAACTCCATGAATGATAGGGGCAAGTCAAAACGCGCTTATTGCCTTCATTCTCCAGACAGATCCGTGATCCGCGATGGCGGCAGACATTAAAGAACGCATTGACGTCGCCGCTGCGATTGCGGATGACGATCACGCTTTCGGCGCCAAATTCGAAAAGAAAATAGTCGCCAGGTTTCGCAATCCGGCTCTCGTGGTCGACAAGCAGCCATTGGCTGGTCGAGAGCATTTCCATATCAGCGTTAAATGTCATTCCGGATGTGTAAAAAGACTGGGGAAGCGAGTGCCCCTCTCTCCATTCCGCAACTCCTGTCTTTGTAGATGCCATGAACCCCTCCATTTGTTTTATAGTGGTTTCATCCGTTGCTGCGCTACGCGACCGCAGGTGAAATTGGACTTGAACTGGTGACATTACAGGGACGCGACGCTAGATCAGAAGTCCAATAGCTGGTACGAAAAATACATACCTTCTGGTAGGTATGTATCAAGGGAGCTAAATTTTGGCAAGAAGAAAGTTTACTCGTGAGCAGATGATTGCAGCAGCACGAGACATTGCCCTGCACCGT
>NZ_JBFUBH010000233.1:0-896 GCF_056405855.1 Pararhizobium sp. P1_E7
GAGGAGGCTCGTGGCAAAGGGCCACTGTAGGTCCGCGCGAGGATAGAAGTTGGCAGCGGTTCGAGTTGCCGTGGGCCCCAACATCCGGCCAGCATGTCCTGCTATGTCGCTGCACCAACGAGTTTGGCGAAGGACAGCCGCCATCGGACGCAAGAAACGCGGTGCACTCAGTCCAAGTTGGTGTCTAGGCCCTTCTCTACCGCGAACGAGAGTTGAGACGGCGTAACCAGTGCGTAAAAAAATCCGATGTCCCTCAAAACTCCGAAGTCCATGCCGAAGGGTATTCGGCATGCTTTCGGGATGTATGCTCGGTTTCAGACCAGTCCAGGCACCACGAACACCAGCCAGGCAACGATCGGTCCGATGATGGCAATTAACGCGCTGTAGATCAGTAACTGCCGCAGGACCTGCTCTCGCCTGTCATCCGGCGCATTGGCGACGACAAGCGCGCCATTGGTGGAGAACGGGCTGGTGTCGA
This sequence comes from Pararhizobium sp. P1_E7, assembly GCF_056405855.1. NCBI lineage: Bacteria > Pseudomonadati > Pseudomonadota > Alphaproteobacteria > Hyphomicrobiales > Rhizobiaceae > Pararhizobium > Pararhizobium sp. P1_E7. The sequence goes on from NZ_JBFUBH010000233.1 coordinate 479, forward strand.
CGATCGTGGTCGAGATCGCGATTGCCGCCACCACGCCAATCGCGCTGACATGGCCCTGCAGCAGAAAGGGAACGGCGAGCGGGATGATGGCGCCGAGCAGCGCGGTCGAGGATGCGAAGGCCGAGACGATGGCACCCGTAAAGCAGAGCAGGAGCGCGACGAGGAGCGGCATGCCGAGGCTGGAGATGGCGTTTGCGACGTAATCCACCGTCCCGGCTTTTTCCATGACGCCGACATAGGTGATGATGCCGGCGATCAGCAGAACGGTCGACCAGCTGACCTTGTCGATGGCGGCCTTCTGCGTTGTCGGCGACAGCAGCGCCAGAACAACGGCCACGGTCATGGCGACGAGGCCAACGTTGAATTTGAACACCAGCGCGCCGATGCCGAGTGCCGTCAGGCCGATCAGCGTGACGAT
>NZ_JBFUBH010000234.1:0-889 GCF_056405855.1 Pararhizobium sp. P1_E7
GGATAGCGAGGGCAAAGGATGGGGCAGCGTTATCGTCGAGGGTCGATTTGAAGAATATCCGGATACGGAAGCGTGGCATAATCAAAGACTACACGCCTGGTCGGTTTTACAGCAATATCCTGACTGGTGGGAGATAGGCGCGCTCAAGCCGCACGAGCTGCCGATATCTTCAGCTTCTCCGCATCTCTTTTACGGTATTGTCGTTGGGGAGCTCCACGGACGCAGAGCCAGTCTGGTGGAATAAGCAGGACTTGGTATCAAGAGGCCGCCCAGATTTACGTCTGGGCGGACCTGTCGGCCCCGCTTGCCGCTTCGGGCGATAACCATTCCACTCGCCGATTCTTCCTCAATGAGCCAGAAAGAGTGGGACGTTGGCCTCTTTCAGCATCGAATGCGTCACGCCGCCGAACAGCCGCTGCTGCAGCCGGGGGTGGTTATAAGCGCCCATGACGATCATGTCGGCAGAGACGTCGATCGCATGTTGTCGCAATGTCTCGTCGATGGGCCGACCGCCGCTTGAAATGCGGTCAACTTCAACGTTTACACCGTGCCGCGCGAGGTATCGAGCGATGTCTGCTCCCGGCTCTTCACCATTGGTGGAACTGGTAGCGAGTGGATCGACCAGCGCGACGTGGACTTGGCCGGCGCTCTTGAGAAAATCAATCGACAGCTGGGCTGCATGAGCAGCCTCGTAGCTGGAGTCCCAGGCCAGCAAAACGGCCTTCGGCGCTGGGTGGACGTCGCTCCCGGTCGGGTTGAAGAGGATCGGCGTCGGTGAATGGAAAAGAGCACCGTCGATAACCTGCTTACGAAACTGCTCATCGCGTGCGGCTTGAGGTCCGACCAACACGATGTCGGCATAAAGCGCGCGTACCGCAATATCATCAGC
>NZ_JBFUBH010000235.1:0-887 GCF_056405855.1 Pararhizobium sp. P1_E7
GGAGAGTTGATACTGCTGACCGTAAGGCCCGTGAGGAGCATGGAGAGCCCCACCAACCAGACCGCGACGCTCATTCTCCCGAAAGGGTAGAACGATATCTTCCTGTCCAACAACAGTGCAAACAGGGCTGCGGCGAACAGAATGTCGGAAACCGTGACGTTTTCCGCAGTCGGACGTATGTAAACCATCGAGCACAGAAATACGCCGCCGATAAGAAGCGGATAGACGAAAAAATGGACGACCCTCGATCGCCTCAATTCGGTCGAGTATTCAGGATCCAGCCATTCAAATTTATGCTCATCTCGAATATCAGCCATAATACGATCTCGTTGTACCGATGCAGCTGCAGTCTAGATTGAACTAAAGAATATTATATATAAACAAGACATTGTATAACGATAGTAATTAGCCGGTTCTTTGCGATAAATCCGCCCCAAGCGCTCCACCCGTAATTGCGCGTAAATACCTGAAGCTTTGGCTTTAGACTTAGCACATGCTGAACAAACTTCGCAGAGAAAGTCGCCGCGACAGCCAAAACGCCCAGCGCAATCGACACCGAATACATCGACCGACCCTGCCAGAGCTTACAATACACGGCGCCGATGTTGAAATCGAGCCCGGCAAGCCCCCATCGCGTTCACAATTAAATGCGGACCACCACAATCGAAAAAAGCGGGCTCTGCCTCCCAGCCTTTACGAGAGTATTTTTAAAGGAATTATGTTTGCATTACCGTCAACTAGAGTTTGGCGATGCCTATTTAATAATACCGATTGGTGTCACGCGATATCTTTTCTCTTCGCCRCAGAAAGCCTGCTTTCGCTCAATCTTTCTCCAAAGATCATCACAAAAACCGTCATAATCAGGATTTGAAGGTCAATCCAGAAGG
>NZ_JBFUBH010000236.1:0-885 GCF_056405855.1 Pararhizobium sp. P1_E7
ATGCAACTCATCACCGATGAAATCCGCAGTGCCCTTATCGCCAACGGCCAGCGCTTCCAAAGCAATCCAGACTTTGATCCGCATCCAGTCGTCAAGCTGTTCACGCCGGACGCGGCCGCTACCTGGCTCATCACCTCCGCCGAACCTGAAGATCCCGATCTGCTCTTTGGACTCTGCGACCTGGGGGTCGGGTTTCCGGAGCTCGGCTCCGTTCTCCTCTCGGAGATTGATTCTGTTCGCGGACGCCTCGGGCTGCGCGTAGAACGGGACCTCGCCTTTAAGGCGGACCGGCCGATTTCCGCCTATGCCAGGCGGGCGATGGCAGCGAGAGCGATCATTGCCTGACACAGTGAGTAAAAAAGGGCCGCAGCCATCGGGTTGCGGCCCTTTTTCTTTGTCTCGTACTATCGAGACCGCGGGAGGCAACGTCAGTCGCTGCCGGCTGATTTTGGCGGCAGACCCACGCCGCCCTGTCTGCTCAGACCGTCTTGTGCCGTGAGCGGCAAAGCCGCCTCAAGGCCCGCGGCCCCTCTCGGCTCACTTATTGAGCGCATCCTTCAGCGCCTTGGCCGGCGCAAAGGTCAGCTTCTTGGCGGCTGCGACCTTGATTGTGGCACCGGTTGCTGGATTGCGCGCTTCGCGCTCCGGTGTGTCCTTCAATTTGAATTTGCCAAAACCGGGCAGCGAAGTCTCATTGCCAGCAACGGAGGCTTCCGTGATTGCAGCGATTACCGCCTCGACAACAGCCTTCCCCTGAACCTTGGACAGGCCATGCTCATTTGCGATCTTCTCTGCGATTTCATTGGTGGTGGTCATGGTCACTCCTCATTGAAAGGAGAAAACCTTTTCACCAAGCCCCGACATTGTCACGGTTCGGATGCACCG
>NZ_JBFUBH010000237.1:0-854 GCF_056405855.1 Pararhizobium sp. P1_E7
AATTTGTACCGGGCCAGCTGTGCCAGGCTGGAATAGCCGGTGCCAAAGTCGTCGAGTGCGATTTGGATACCGGCATTGTGCAGATCGTCAATGATCGAGGCAGCCAGATCCGGATCCTCAATCAATGCATTTTCGGTGATTTCCACTTCCAGACGTGCGGGAGAAAGTCCGACCGCCTTCAGAATTTCCAGAATTCGTGACGTGAGCAGCCGGTCCTCCATCTGAACGGGGGACAAATTGAAGGAGAGAACGATGTCGTCCGACCACAGTTTTGCGTCTTCACAGGCCACTTTCAGTAGCTGCTGAAACAGTGTGGTAATCAAGCCGGTCTCCTCGGCGATCGATATGAAAAGTTGCGGCGAAACAATGGAGCCGTCCTCTTCCGTCCATCGTGCAAGGGCTTCAAAGCCACAAACAGAGCCTGAGCGAAGATCGATAAGGGGTTGATAAAAAGGCTTGATGCGTCCCGCCTCGATCGCATCTCGCAGCTTGCCCTCGAGTTTGGCACGGGCCGATACCTTCAGCTGCATGTCCTCGTGAAACAGAAAGGACGTGTTGGCGCCTTTGCTCTTGGCCTCATAAAGGGCGATGTCGGACTTGTGACAAACATCCTGCGGTAGATCGCCATGCTCCGGCCAGCGGGCATATCCGATACTTGCCCCGACCTGACAGCAGATCATGCCCACCTGGATCGGGCGGGTTACGGAATGAATGATCAGGCTGGCAAAGCGCTCTTCCTTCTCGGGTGCCAATCCCCTCGCGACGACGATGAACTCGTCACCACCAAAACGGAAAACGCAGCCTTCGGCGGCAAATGCCGCCAGGCGTTTTGAAACCTCCCGCAACAACTGGTC
>NZ_JBFUBH010000238.1:0-850 GCF_056405855.1 Pararhizobium sp. P1_E7
TTGCAGGTGAGTGCGATGCCGGTACGCGAAGCGCTTCACAGGCTCGTCGCCGACGGTGCGCTTGAACATCTGGACAATCGCCGTGTCCGGGTGCCGGATATCGATCCGGAAAAATTCGACGAGATCATTGCCGCCCGCATTGCACTTGAGACGATCGCGGCGGCGCGCGCCCTGCCCTTCGTCGACTATTTGCGTCTGGCGCGCCTGCAGCAGCTCGATAATGACATCGACGACGCCTACAAGGCCGGCAATATCGAGCAGGGCATCGAAAGCAATTTCGCGTTCCACCGTTGCCTCTACGAGGTGCGGTCGTCGGCCGTTCTTCTGCCGCTGATCGAATCCGTCTGGTTGCGGCTCGGTCCCTTCATGCGCGAGGCAACGGAAAACCTGGATGAGAGCTACCGCGTCGATCGCCATGCCCAGGCCCTGGAAGCCATCGGCTTGAAGGACGTCGAGGGCCTCAAGGCGGCAATCACCGCCGACATCCAGGAGGGCGTCGGATATCTCGGCCATAAGCGGTTTCTCGATGTTGAGTCAAAGCTGCTCTCGGCACGAAAATGAACAGGCTGCGGGGACGCCTGCCCTGACTGGCGCCTCGGTGGCAGGCCCCGGCCGCCAGCCGATGATGAATCCCGGGTGTTTTGGTGGATTTTGTGGTGTGTTTGGGTAGAATTTGAAATACACTAATGTAATCAGACACTTATGAGAAACTTCATTTTTTTGGAATTGGTGTGTTGACTTCGTTTGTTGGTGGGGACTATAAACCGCTCACCAACGAGGGCGGCGGCGCTGCTGGCGACCGACGAACTCGCTCTGAAATTTCTTATGAAAGTTTGGTGCGGATTTGGGG
>NZ_JBFUBH010000239.1:0-846 GCF_056405855.1 Pararhizobium sp. P1_E7
CCGTTCGGGCTATCGCGGCGCTGGATCAGGCCAGCCTCAACGAGCACACCGAGATGGCGCCGCAGTGTTGTGCCGGCGATGCCGTGCGCCCGGATCGACAGCTGCGTATTCGACGGGAATACGACAAGACCATTGTCGTCCGAGAGCTCAGTATCCGGATAGAAGCTCAGCAACGCGTGCAGCACTGCGAGAGATCGGTCCTGAAGGCCAAAGACGTCCTTCGCCTCACAGAGATCCCGGAAGACTTTCCACTTATCTACGGGCTTGCTCTCGCTACGCTCTGCTGTTTCCAGCTGACCTTTGACCAAGGCAAGCGTCATCGGCCGCCGCCCAAAGGGCGTCGTCACACTTCCACTCTGCATTTTCCTTCACCTCTCAAAAGGCAAAAGAAATCCGCTCACCAAAACGATGCCAAAGACTCTTGACTGTGATTCGTGAAAATGCGATTCTCAGATTGCTACATGTGAGGAAGGCTTCCACGACGGAAACGTTTGGGGGCCTTTTTCTTTTGCGGTTTGTCTCTCCTTCGACCTTGCTTAACTCTTGCTGTGACCCCCCGCCCTATTGCGCGGGGTCGGCCGATTGATATTCGCGCATCAGATCCGGCATTCGATCCGCCAGCCAGCGCGCAAACGCTGCTTCTTTTTTGGGAATGATTACGGTCGTCCCAGAAGACGTAGACTTCATACGCCCGAAAACTCTTTGGTTAACAGCGAAGTCGCGGATCTCATCCTGCGCTTTCCCTTCGCCGTGCTTAGATATCTCACTTGCAGCTCTGATTGCCTGAGCGATCCGCTCCGCTCCATCGGCTTGCTTAAACTCTGGTGTTTTAACAATCCGGCGCAC
>NZ_JBFUBH010000240.1:0-846 GCF_056405855.1 Pararhizobium sp. P1_E7
CAGAACGTGTTGCCGGACAGCCCCGAACTTCGGTCGATCATGGCTGGTCAGAAACACATAGCCTTTGAACCAACAGGCGGATGGTACATTGTCGATCTCCGAGAGGACGGCGAGCAACTACTGCTGCAGGTCTGGGCCTCAGTGCCGGCGGTCTATCCCGAACTCTGCGAGGATATGAATCCATACGAGATCGTGTGGCCTGATCAGGCCAAGGCTTTGGATAATAAAAGGGAGGTCGAAAGTATCTTTCAGAACTCAATCGTCCATCTGGATGACAAATTCCTGCGACGCTACGAACAGAACGACCTCTACGACACAATGCCTATCAAGTCTGGACCGCATCAATGGCACTGCAGCCCCTCATATCGCGGCCAGTGGGCGTTCACCGATTGTATGAGGATCGGCCGCAACATGGTCCGCGTTCCGTTGAGAAAGCTCTATGAAGCGAAACCTGGTCGGGAAGTTCTGTACGCGCGGCAGTATGCGTTATCAGCATCGGAAGTCGCAAATTTCTCCCCAGACGAAGAGCACATCGTTGCGAAAACCGATCGGTTTGTGACCGCTTTGTTGGAATTTGGCGATCATCTTGCAAGATTTGGTGCGCATTTCGGGATCGAAACCGATCCAGAGGCGTTGCCAACCTTCTCGAGGCAAGAAATCGAAGCCAACAGCTGGCTGCACTATCCGGTCCTCTGCAAGCTGGCACAAGTGGCTCCGTTGGACATGAGCCAGCAGGAGTTCCTAGCCCGATGCAAAACACTCAACGAGATCATACAGCGGATTCCCACGAAGTTTCTGAAGAGACTGCTGTCGGTTGCCGGATGCCTGAAAGAAGAGTTTAAAGAC
>NZ_JBFUBH010000241.1:0-836 GCF_056405855.1 Pararhizobium sp. P1_E7
CCCTTGAAGACGTTCGGTCCCCTGATCTCGATCATCCCGGTTTCGTCAGGACCGAGCACGAGCCCGGTGGCGGGATCGGTCACACGCACCGTTACGCCCGGTAATGGGAAGCCAACCGTTCCGGCAATGCGTTTGCCGTCATAGGGGTTCGACGTGTTCATGTTGGTTTCCGTCATGCCGTAGCGCTCAAGGATGGCATGACCCGTGCGGGCCTGGAATTCGGTATGCGTCTCGGCCAGCAGCGGAGCCGAACCGGAAATAAACAGGCGGATGCTTGAGACCGCCTCGCGGTCGAGGCGCGGGCTTTGCAGGAGGCGCACGTAGAAGGTCGGAACGCCCATCAGCATCGTCGCCCGCGGCATCAATGACACCACCTCGTCGGCGTCGAATTTCGACAGAAGGAACATGGAGGCGCCGGCCAACAGGGTGACGTTGGTGGCGACGAACAGTCCATGCGTGTGAAATATCGGCAGGGCATGGATCAGGCAGTCGGCAGCCGTGACGCGCCAGACGTCGCGCAAGGTCAGGGCGTTCGACAGCAGATTGTCATGCGTCAGCATCGCCCCCTTGGAGCGTCCCGTCGTCCCCGAGGTGTAGAGGATCGCCGCCAGATCGTCTGCGGAGCGCGAGGCGTCGACGAAGTCGGCCGGCTCGTCGCGGGCAAGATCAAGCAGCGAGCCGCTGCCATCGGCGTCGAGCGTTTCGACGATCGCGCCATGCGTCTTCGCGATGTCCTCGATGCCCGCTTTGGCCGAGGGTGCAACGACCACCAGACGCGGCTCCGCGTCGCCGATGAAATAATCCAGCTCTGCCAGCGTATAGGCGGTGTTGAGCGG
>NZ_JBFUBH010000242.1:0-833 GCF_056405855.1 Pararhizobium sp. P1_E7
GCGCAGTTCGACGCCCACTCCATAGAGATACAAGGACAGAGCAGTTTGCGACCATGTCATCGATGCAGGCGCATGGAAATCGGCAAGCGCCAGGACGAAGGGATGTGCGCCAATATCCTCGGCCTTCCAATATTCCTTCTTGACCTTGCTCCTGAGCGGCGAGCCGAATTTTTGTGGCATCGCGTGTTCGATGTAATGGGCGAAGTCTTCCGGGGGCGGTGGCGGGCCGCCGGCGATATCGAACTGTTTTCCGTCGCTCGGGTTTGCGGTTACCGCCTCGACGAAAACCTTCTGTCCGCCGCGAGACAAGCGAAAGTCAGGCACGGGGTTTGAATTGTCGATTGTAAAGCCGAGCTCGTTGAACGAGGTGAACAAATATAACTCCCAAACGCGGGCGTCGAAGCCGGTCGTCTGGAAGTCTTTTACGAAATTGCCGTCGAGGTCATCGAACCAGCGCGCGATCTCGGTCATGACCTGTCGTGTCGCGCTGGTGTTTGCGCTATCGCGGAGATTTACATATTTGGGATTGTATTTTGTTGCCAATCCGCCCGCGAAGAGATCCACGCCGCCTGGCGCTGCCTCCAGTGCGGGCGCAGGCTTTTCGTCGCTCTCGATAATCGCCAGATCCGAGTTGATCGAGGATTCCGCTTCGCGGGCGCTCAGCTTTGGGGTGGCGGTGAAGAAGCGCCTATAGCGACCGGAATTGTCCTTTGTCAGCAAGGTGTAGATGAAGACGTCGTGTTCTACCATGAAATAGACGCCCCCAATGACGTGGCCCTCGCTGGTCGCCCAGGCGGATTTGAGACCGGCAACCTTTCGAAACTCCTCAGTTT
>NZ_JBFUBH010000243.1:0-795 GCF_056405855.1 Pararhizobium sp. P1_E7
GGATGTTCGTATCAATGAGATACGACTGTTGCGTCATCTCTTAGGGCCTTTCGCAGATCGCGGCTCGCATACAGGAATGACTGAGGTGGTTCGAATCCAAATTTCTCTCGTAACTCCGTGAGTGGGACGGGACGGGAGAATGGCTTAACATCTTCAAAGAGCAGAGCGAAACCAAACTCTAAACCCTGAAAATAGCTATCAAAATCATTTCGCTCGATAAAGGCGGTGTCTTCAAACTCGGACCAGATTTGCTGCACGGGCAGCTTCAGCACATCCTTGATCTCGGCTATTCCGACCATTGCCCTAATTGGCGACGTCGAATAGATATACGCCATGGTTCCGCCAGGCGCCGAAACCGGAAATCGCCGGCGAAGCTCAACGGTTTTGCGTCCTTCCATAATTTTCTCCGAATATTGCGGACGAATGGAAAGAACAACATCTCTCTGCGGACGAAACGGCTCATCTGCCAAGAGCGGAAAGACAAGCTGATCGTCGTTGCCGTATTCAATGTCGAATGTCTCTTTCACGCGCAGGACAAGGCGAGCGTCTGCGGGGAAGACTGCGTCTACACGCAACGACGCACCAAGAGCTTCCACGTAGCGTTTGATCGTGGACAGGTGAACTTCGCCACCCTTTTCAAGTTTTGAAACGGCTGCTTGCTGGACATTCATGCGAACAGCCATTTCGGCTTGCGTCAGTCCAGACAGAAGCCGAAGTCGACGCAGATCGACACCAGCAGCATGCTCGTCACGTGGCTCGGTTGCCGCCGAGGCTTCGATAACTTTTCCCGCCAGT
>NZ_JBFUBH010000244.1:0-790 GCF_056405855.1 Pararhizobium sp. P1_E7
CCTCGATATGAGGCAGGGTCAAAAATAAAGACGTTGGTAGCCTGATCTGCCGGCGAACCGGCATCTTTCAGCAAATTGCAGATATCGTAGGTAATGCTCTCCGCATGATAAGTGCCTAGCTCCACGCTCACCCAAAGAGCATTCTTCTCCGGAGAGCGCCACCGGGCGTCAAGCACGCCTTTCCTGTGTTTGATCAAAGCCAAAGTTTCGCGCTGCCATTCTTCCAAACGAGGAGCCGACAAGGCTGGCGTCGCGGACAGCGCAGCTATGACAATCAAAATGATGTTCGWTTTTCTCATAGCTTCAATCCAGYTGGCTTGATCTGCCGACAAACGTTTGGCTGAAAATCCGATGAGCGCCCGTTCTCACAGAGCCGGCTTGATCTCGATTGGCTCGACGACCTGGCCGGGGTGAACTTTTTGTATTCCCTCTGTGACAATCATATCACCTTCAGCCAACCCCTGGGTGACCGAGAGCTCGGCGCCCACCATTGGGCCAGGCTCGAGCCGCCGGATTTCGATCTTGTTCTTCTTATTGACGACAAGAGCATAAGGACCAGATTGGTCAATCTGGATAGCCGACTGCGAGACGAACACGGCAGTTTCCGGATTTGCCGCCTCAACGATGACGTTGACAAGCTGACCGTCGCTTAGAAGATGGTCTGGATTGGGAAGGCTTGCACGGACTGTCACCGTATCGGTGCCCTGGTTTGTGCGGACATCAATGAAATTTACCTTGCCAATACCAGCGTACAGCTTCCCGTTGGCCAACCGAATATGAACAACGGCAG
>NZ_JBFUBH010000245.1:0-774 GCF_056405855.1 Pararhizobium sp. P1_E7
CCCAAACTGTTGGACCTCTACCGCAAGGAGGAGATGACCTTCGAGCAACTTTCCGCCTTCACGGTTTCCGACGACCATGAGCGACAGGAACAGGTTTGGAATGGCCTATCCACATGGGATCGTCATGCAAGCCGGATTAAGTCGAACCTGTTGACGGACGAGGTTGCCAGCACGGACCGGCGGGTGAAATTCGTCGGGGGGCTGGACGCCTACGAGCAGGTAGGCGGAACCATTCGCCGCGATCTGTTTGACGCGGACGGCGGAGGTTATGCGCTTGATGTCGCATTGCTCGACAGGCTCGTATCCGAGAAGTTGGATGAAGCCACGGTGCCATATCGTCAGCATGGCTGGAAATGGGTGGAAGCGACTTCCGAACGCCCGGAATGGATGTTCAATGTACCGCGTGTCTATCCGGTGGGGGTCGAGCTTTCTGACGAAGTTCAAGCCGAATACGACGCGCTTTGCCAAGAGCATGACGAATTGGCAGAAATGATCAACAACGAGGCTGAGGAGGAGGGGGCGCACGAGCGCGTTGATGCGATCAACCGGCGGCTGGACGAGATTTCCGAAAGCAAGGAAACCTATTTGGCCGAAGATAAGGCGAGAAGTGGCATCGTGCTGTATGTTAACTATCACGGCAAGCTGGAAGCGGCGATCGGCATCATCAGGAAAGAGGACGAGGCCGGAGACGCGGACGACGGCGAAAACGGCAACGCCCCAGCAGGCGTTGAAGCCAAGGATGGCACCCCGAAGCTTACCCACCCGGCAACCCTG
>NZ_JBFUBH010000246.1:0-754 GCF_056405855.1 Pararhizobium sp. P1_E7
GGTTCGAGTAGAGCGGCAGAACCATGAAAGGGAGATAGGAATAAACGATCCCAATATAAACGGCCGTCTGCGTGTTCAGGATCTGTAACGGTCGATCGATCAGCCCCGACGCAAGAAGCAAACTGTTGAGAAGACCGTCATTGCTGAGAATGGCCATCCATGCATAGACACGGATCAGCAGAGAACTCCAAAACGGCACGATGACGAGGAAAACCAGAAGCGAACGCCAAGGATGCTTGCAGCAGGAAATACCGTAGGCCAGTGGATAGGCTATGAGCAGCGTGAGAAGTGTCGCGATGGCCGCTACCTTGAGACTATTCAGATAGGCGTGCGCATAGAGCCCGTCGCGAAAAACGAACTGGAGATTTTCGAAATTGAGCTTGATGGACAGCATCGCGCCGTCCCAGGTGAACAGCGGCTCGTAAGGCGGCATGCCGACACGCGTCGAGGACAATGCGATGGCGAGCACGAGCAGCGTCGGCAGAAGAAACATGACCCCGAGCCAGAGGAAGGGCGGAATTATCAGCAGTCTTTGGTTCTGACCCATGGTCTTTGGTGTAACCATGACAATCACTCCGCGAGAAGGTGTGCAGCCTCGCCGGCCCATCCGGCAGCGACGGCTTCACCGATCTGGAAGTCTTCACCTCCGCTGTTTACTTTTACCGCGTCCAGGGTGGCGTTTGTGGCCAGCCTCAGCCGGTACCGTCTCTGCGCGCCGGTGTAGGTGATGTCTTCTACGATGCCGGGAACACCC
>NZ_JBFUBH010000247.1:0-721 GCF_056405855.1 Pararhizobium sp. P1_E7
GTTCAGGAAAGGAATATACGATCATGACCATTCTTCTTCTGGCTGACCACGACAATGCAACGCTTTCGGACCAGACGGCCAAGACGCTGACCGCAGCCGCAAAGATCGGTGGCGACGTGCATGTGCTGGTCGGCGGCAAGGGCGCGCAGGCCGCAGCCGACGCAGCCGCCAAGCTGTCGGGCGTCGCCAAGGTGCTGCTGGCCGATAGCGACGATCTGGCCAACAATCTGGCCGAGCCGCTGGCAGCCCTGATCGTCTCGCTGGCGCCGGCCTATGACACCATCATCACGGCGGCGACCTCCGTGGGCAAGAACGTCGCACCGCGCGTCGCGGCCCTGCTCGACGTGGCGCAGATCTCGGAAATCACCGAGGTCGTCTCGGCAGACACCTTCAAGCGGCCGATCTATGCCGGTAATGCCATCCAGACCGTCCAGTCGGGAGATGCCAAGAAGGTCATCACCGTGCGCACGGCCAGCTTCGCCTCGAACGGTGACGGCGGTTCGGCTGCGGTTGAAGCCATCGCGGCTGCCGCCAATCCCGGCCTGTCCTCCTTCGTTGGCGATGCTTTGTCCTCGTCGGACCGTCCGGAACTGACCTCGGCAAAGATCATCATCTCGGGTGGCCGCGCACTCGGCTCGTCGGAAAAATTCCAGGAGGTCATCCTTCCTGTTGCCGATAAGCTCGGCGCCGCCGTCGGCGCATCGCGCGCCGCTGTCGACGC
>NZ_JBFUBH010000248.1:0-706 GCF_056405855.1 Pararhizobium sp. P1_E7
CACAGGCGGCTGTAGAGCGACAGGTTTTCCAGAGGCATATAGATATCGTTCAGACTTCCGACGGTGATTGTTGGAAATGGCAGAACTCGGGTCGGCATCCGGCCAAAATGGATTGCGCCCGGATGCAGACGTTCTGTCGTCGATAGATCGCACGGTGCAACCAGCAACGCGCCCTTGATCAATTGTGCCGAGGGCCTGTCGGCGCATTTCGCAGCCAGCAGACAGCCAAGGCTGTGCGCAACGATATAGGCTGGCCCCACCTGAGCGAGAACTTCTTCAAGACGTTTCGCCCACGCTTCGATCCTTGGAGATTTCCAGTCATCCTGCTCCACCAGACGGCTTTCTGCATCATCCTTGAGCCAAAACCGCTGCCAATGTCCATCATCGGACCCATTCAATCCGGGCAGGATCAGGGTGGGTGTCATGTGATCGCTCCTCACTGTGTAACGCCGTCAGCTTTGGAAATAGCCAGATCGCTCCAGCGCGGAGATTTCCTGCGAAATCTCGGATATGCGCTGGCGCAGATCACGCCGCGCCCGGTAGTTCATTCCGGAGAAGCCCGCGTCGTCCAGGTCCAGCTTTGCTTCCAGCTGGTCCCTCATGGTTTGAAGGCGGTCAAAATGTCCAAGCAAGCTCATCATGTCCTCACATCTGAAGCGCAAAATTCCCTTGATCTGCCGATCAGGGCCGAGCAGGCATTATTATC
>NZ_JBFUBH010000249.1:0-635 GCF_056405855.1 Pararhizobium sp. P1_E7
CCGCAGGCCATCAAGGCAAGGAAAGGGATACACTCATGGCTATTCTTTATAACGGCACCTCGGGGAACGATAATGCGACCGGGAGCGAGGCTGTCGTCAACAAAATGTTTGGTTTTGGAGGCAGCGACCAGCTTACAGGGGGCTATCTCGACGATGTGATCGACGGCGGTGATGGCGACGACATCATTCTCGGGCTGAGCGGATCGGATCACCTCAACGGCGGCGCCGGCAATGATCTTATCTACGGGGGCGATGGACAAGACTATATCACTGGCGGTGGTGGAAACGACGATTTGCGCGGTGAGGCCGGCGATGACGTGATCAAAGTGTTCGATGGCGCCGTGGCAGGTGATAACAACTTCATCCAGGCTGGCTCCGGTGACGATTCCGTTTATGCGGGGGCCGGCGCCGATCATATCTTCGGGGAAAGCGGAGAGGACGCGGTCATTTATCACGCCTCTCTGTCCGGAGTGACCGTGAACCTTACCAGTGGAACCGGCTTGGGCGGCGCGGCTGAAGGCGACACCTATTCCTCCATCGAGAACGTCTACGCCTCATTTTTCGATGACATGCTTATCGGGAACGGTAAGTCAAATCTCCTTTATGGGCTTGACGGAAATGACACGATCCGCGGC
>NZ_JBFUBH010000250.1:0-569 GCF_056405855.1 Pararhizobium sp. P1_E7
CGACACGCTCGACATGCGCGGCTTCACGCTGGAGGCTTCTGCCTACTTATACAAGAGCATTTTTGACCTGGGCACAGGGAGCGATACGGTCTTTGTCTCGGGCACGACAAAGGGCCAGGCTAACGTCTATGGCGCCGATGTCCTGAATGTCGATTTCTCAGCGTCGTCGGAAGATTTAAACGTCATCAACAATCAGATTTATACCACAGGCGGCGGCCTCTTTCTTGAGTTGTCCAATTTTCCCCTGACAACGATGACGGTAACCGGCGGTTCCGGGAACGATCAGTTGTTCGGCTTTGGCATTCGTGCAGTCGCCACGCTGAAAGGCGGGGCAGGGGATGATAGCCTCACTGGTGGTACCGGTAGCGACCTTGACGGCGGCTCGGACAACGACTGGATCTCCGGTGCTGCAGGCGCCACGATGGTCGGTGGTACCGGGACTGACGTTCTGCATCTCGACCTGTCGTCCTTCACGATGGCGGTGTCGTTCACGCTGGCAGATCAAGCCCTGGCGGCAGTGCAGCTTGGAGCCAATACCAGCGTCCAGGGCTTCGAGACTTTCCTGCTTA
>NZ_JBFUBH010000251.1:0-561 GCF_056405855.1 Pararhizobium sp. P1_E7
GGTCCGGCAATCCCACCGCAAGGAGACATTATTCCGCGCGAAATCACCTGGCTCGCCTCGCGGCCCAGTGACGGTCCGGTTCTCAAGACCGTTCAACGGATTGCTGCCGAGTACGCTGAGAAGCACCCTGGCTTCAAGCTCGATATCGTCGAGACGCCCGACCGGCCGTCCTATCTCCAGAAACTCGAGACGCTGGCAGCGGCTCGGCAATTGCCCGAGTTCTTTGACACAGACGCGACGCCGTTCGCGCAGAAGCTGCAAAAGCAGGACCTGATGGTCGACATGGCCGCCTTGCTCGGCCAACTACAACTGGCGGACCAGTTCAGGCCCGTCGCTCTCGACTATCAGCGTTTCTCCGATGGCAGCCTGTATCTTATTCCTCTGGAATTCGGGATGGAGTTTTTCTGGTACAACAAGGCCTTGCTCGACAAGGCAGGGGTGACGCTCCCGGCAACCCTTGATGATATCCCGGGCATGTGTGCCGCATTGGCGAAATCCGGAATGCGTCCAATCGCACTCGATGGGGTCGACGGGTGGCCACCCCAGCGGATGATGGCGTTC
>NZ_JBFUBH010000252.1:0-559 GCF_056405855.1 Pararhizobium sp. P1_E7
GTCGTGAAGGAGCCTGTTGGTGTGGCGGGCGCTATCATACCCTGGAATTATCCGCTGCTAATGGCAGCCTGGAAAGTTGCCCCGGCGCTTGCCGCAGGATGTACCGTTGTCCTGAAACCCTCGGAACTTACGCCACTAACAGCTCTTGAACTTGCCGCGATTGCCGACGAGGCTGGCATACCTGCCGGCGTGTTGAACGTGGTACCAGGTCTGGGCGTGGAGGCGGGGCAGGCTCTAATAGACCATCCGGGCATCGATAAGCTAGCGTTCACCGGTTCGGTTCCGACAGGTTCGAAGGTGATGGCCGCAGCTGCTCGCGACATCAAGCGGGTGAGCCTCGAACTTGGGGGGAAGTCACCCTTCATCATATTTGAAGACGCAGACATCGATCAAGCCGTCGAATGGATCATGTTCGGTATCTTTTGGAACCAGGGGCAAGTCTGCTCGGCCACGTCACGCGTCCTCGTTCAGGAACACCTCTACGCTCCGCTTCTGGAGCGACTCATTGCCGAGACAACGAAGATCACGATCGGTGACGGTTCGAAAGACGGTATACTCC
>NZ_JBFUBH010000253.1:0-557 GCF_056405855.1 Pararhizobium sp. P1_E7
GGTTTCCGCCCAGTTCCCGTCGCTATCGCCCACCGATGACCCGGTAAGCGAGCAGTGTGCCCAAAACAAAATACGATATACGCCTCAACTTCTGCCCGGGAAATTGCCTCTGGCAGGTTTGGAGGTATTTTACTGGAGCATACTGGCGCGGAACGCGTACCGACACGTGCTCCCGGGTTTAGCTCACTAGGCGTTCCCGCTGCGCCCTTGCCGTCCTCCTCCCCCATTGCTGCGCCCAAACGTTGGAAAGCTGGCTGAACCGCGTTGCCTTCGTGCATGCGTTTCGTCCGCACGAACAGCAAGATACGCGACTTTAGCCTCGTGACCGGTGCATCTCGATGGGCGGTACCTCGGATCGAGGCGTTGATTGTACGGACACGTTAAGCCCCGCCTTGCGCAATCCCTCTATAAAATGATCCTGATCCACCACTCGCGAAATGCGTGTCGCTACCTCCTTGCCCGTTTCCGCCAGCAGTTCGGGAGCATGGATTTCCAACCACCCGCGCTCGAGTTGCGCTTCAAGCAGGTGGCCTCTTTGACCATAAATCGCAATCAGG
>NZ_JBFUBH010000254.1:0-555 GCF_056405855.1 Pararhizobium sp. P1_E7
ACTTTGATAAGGGGTCCGCATCCGAAGCCTGAGCTAGGAATGGAATAATCACCGACGATGGAATTGTCCAAAACAGACAATAGTAGTGCGCCCTTCTATATAGTTCGGCCTGCTTTTTCCAAAATCCTAAGGTGCCACGAATTCGATCGTAATGCTGTTGCAAAGCGTCCTTTGCCCCATCAGTGAAGTGTTTTGATTGCTCGAAATTTGGCCCACCGGGATGCAGCACAATTTTACCGAAAATTGCTCTTAGAACAGGGACGCCGGTAATAACAGCGAGCGTTACATACGCTACGATTGCGACAAGCCACCAATTCACAACTATGTTCGCCATAGGCGATCCCCACACCGTTACCGCGCTGTTATGGTGCAGATCTTTGTTGCGGACAACATATAACCAAGCCGCTCGATCTAGGCTGCTTGCTTCAAGCCCAAATTGCAACGATGATCGCCCGTCCTCGATAGCAACTCGAGCGAGTCTTGGTGGCGACGCGGTTAGAATACGTGTTTTCGTCAAGACATCCGAACGACGTCTGTCCGGGAATGGTTGAGGAC
>NZ_JBFUBH010000255.1:0-526 GCF_056405855.1 Pararhizobium sp. P1_E7
GTCAAAAAGCAGTGCTTTCCCTTGCGGTAGCGCTCCTACCACGCCGGCTAATTGGGGGTCATCGTAGCCTGGCGTAACCATGCTTCCCACCCCGGCGCCATCACGGAAGAAATAAGGCACCAATCGACCGGTCTGGTCGTGGAGTGGCTTTCCGGCGAATTCCTTGTCTCGTCCATCGAAAGCATCTGGATTCCAGACAGTSAAAGCCGCGAAGGCCAAAGGATTGTTTCCTACCGTTTCGGACAAAATGTCGTTGACGGTGGCGCGGCTCTCATTATTTGGATGCTTCTGCAGTTGCGAGAGCGTCGTCTTGAGGTCGAAGACAGTTTTATAAGCGTCGCGAAGGTCAGCTTCGACCTGAAACGCCACAGTATTTGCCTCCGTGGAGACCTTCTCGATACTTTGGTTGTAAGCGCGCTCATAGGACGTCAGGAAGAGCGCCCCTGCTACAGCAAGCGTTGATACCAAACCTAGCCCTACAATCGAGAAGGTGTTTCTGAGTGTTGCAGATCGAAACATAGGATTC
>NZ_JBFUBH010000256.1:0-503 GCF_056405855.1 Pararhizobium sp. P1_E7
GAACGAAGCTGCCGAGTGCGCCCGGCGCACCGGTTACCGAGGTCAGCGCCGCGTTTACCGTATGGGTGTTGCTGAGATCGACATCGCCGAAGTTGAGCGCGCCGGTCGCCGTCAGGTTTGCCGTGGTCTCGCCAATGGCGCCGTCGGCGATCTCGCTCACCGAACCGGTGCCGGGACCCGAGGTGATCACCGGCGCATCGTTGGTGCCGTTGATGGTGACCGTCACCGTCTGGGTGTCGGTGGCGCCCGAGCTGTCGGTCACCGTCACCGTATAGACCTGGGTGATGGTCTCGCCGGCGGCCAGATAGTCGATGGCGCCGTCATTGACGGTGAAGGTCCAGCCGATCGCGCCGGTACCGTCGCCGGTCGCCGCATTGGTGATGGTCGGAACGAAGCTGCCGAGTGCGCCCGGCGCACCGGTCACCGAGGTCAGCGCCGCGTTTACCGTATGGGTGTTGCTGAGATCGACATCGCCGAAGTTGAGCGCGCCGGTCGCCGTCAGG